>CAKOIB010000014.1 GCA_934086255.1 uncultured Bacilli bacterium | reverse complement strand
AATGATTTACTTTCGTACTTTTCCTTTTCATTTTCTTTGATAAGAAAATGAAAAGGTGGTTAAGTTTTTGAAATCTACCATTTTCCTTTTTAAAGGAAAATGGTAGTAAATTATTTTTGGTTTCATCGTGTTGATGAAATAGGTTATAAACTGTAAAATGGACGCCAACTTCGTGAACTCTAACAACCCTTGGGTTCTGCGCGGCGGTAACTACAATAATGGTGCTAACGCCGGTGCCTTCAACTTCAACAACAATAACGGTAACGCTAACACTAACAACTCCGCCCGCGCAGTCCTTCTTGGGGCCGGCGCTCTGGACTACACAATTAGAAGGGACCTCTGTTATTACTTAGATAATATCAAGTTTCATATTTCGAATTATTTATATAATTTTGGGTCATGATTATAGTTTACGGATTATAATAGACTGTTATTTTGTAGAAGTTTATTACCTTTTTACAGACATGTTTGTAAAAGAAAGTGTTATATGTGTTTTTAGTGAGTAATGTAATTTGAAAATTAGAAACCATAGGCAATATAGAAAATGTAATTTTCTATATTGTTTTTTTTATATTTTTATTTAAAATAGTTTAATTTTTTTTATATAAATGGTATAATTTAGGAGGTGATTGATATGTTGAGAAAAAATAATGATAATAAAATAGATTATCAAAGTTTAAATGAGGTTATTAATATTAGTAAGAAAATACTTAAGGTTACTCTTTATTTAATAGTATTATCTTTAGTGGTTTTATGTATTTATTTAGGTAAAGAAATTAAAATACTTACTTTTATTGGTAATGTTTTAAGTGTTGCTACACCTTTCTTTATAGGTATAGTTATTGCTTGGTTACTTGATCCTATTGTTACATGGTTATCTAAAAAGAAGGTTAATAGAACTATTGGTTCATCTTTTGTGTTTCTTATTTTTATAGCAGTTCTTTATTTATTTTTTAGATTACTTGTTCCAATGTTATATACTCAAATTAATGAGTTTGTAGGAATTTTGCCATCTTTATTTAATAAGTTTGGTATATTTATGAGTAATGCTTTTGATAGGCTTGCTGTTGGAGGAATTGATTTGTCTTCGATTGAGTCTAGTATTTATAGTGGGGTAGAGAAGTTTGCTGTTAATCTTACTACTGAGCTTCCTACTACTATTCTTAATTTTACTACTGGTCTTGTGGCTAGTATTGGTACATTTTTACTTGGACTTGTTGTTGGTTTTTATTTACTTATTGATTTTGATGGGGTTAAGCATGCTCTTGATTTCTTTCCTAAGAAGTGGCATTATTCTATTAAAAAGGTATGTAGTGAGCTTAATACAACTTTTAAGGCTTTTGTACAAGGAACTTTATTTATTGCGCTTGCTGTTTCTGTTTTATCTTGGATATTGTTTAAAATTGTTGGGCTTCCATCTCCGATGTTATTTGGTGTAATTGCAGGTATTACTAATATTATTCCTTATATTGGTCCATGGATTGGTGGTGCTATTGCAGCTATTGTTGGATTTACTGTTAGTCCTTTAGTAGGGGTTCTTACTATTGTTGTAGCACTTCTTGTTCAACAAGTTGATAATATTGTTTTACATCCTGTTATTATGAGTAAGACTGTTCATTTACATCCAGTTACTATTATGATAACATTGTTAATATTTGGATATTTCTGGGGTATTATTGGAATGATTTTATCTACTCCGATAGTTGCGGGTTTAAAGATTATACTTAATGCAATTGATGAAAGGTATGAAATACTTGAAAGATTAAGAAAAGATGAAGATTTTTATGAAGAGGATTGATAGTATGAAGATTTTTATGATTAGTGGTAAAGCTAGAAGTGGTAAGGATACTTTTGCTGATGCTTTAGAGGGTGTTCTTAGTTCTAGGGGTTATAAGGTTTGTAGAGTTTCTGTTGGGACTTATATTAAGTTTTATGCTCAAAGGTATTTTGGATGGGATGGAAAAGAAGAGACTAAGCCTAGGGAATTGTTGCAAATGTTAGGTACTGAGGTTATTAGAAAGCAAATTGATCCTAAGTTTCATGTTAATAGGTTGATTGAGGATATAAAGGTTTTGTCTAATTTCTTTGATGTTTTTATTGTTTCTGATGTTAGAGAACCTCTTGAGATAGAGGAAGTAAGAAAGAATTATGATTGTGTTACTACGATTAAGATGATAAGGCCTGATTTTGAAAACGAGCTTACTTCTGAGCAAAGAAAGCATTATACAGAGGTTGCAATGGATAATTATAGTGATTATGATTATGAAGTTATTAATGATAAAGACATAGATTCTTTGAATTTAGTTGCTACTAGAATTATAGATGAGGTGATGAAAGATGAATCTTAAGGATTTGTATATTAAGTATTTTGAGGATTTAGGGCATAGTTTTATACCTAGTGCTCCGATTGTTCCTATTGATGATAATTCTGTTTTGTTTAATACTGCGGGGATGCAACCTCTTGTTCCTTATTTACTTGGTAAGAAGCATCCTAGTGGTACAAGGCTTTGTGATTATCAAAAGTGTGTAAGGCTTACTGATTTAGATGAGATTGGTGATACTACTCATCATACTTTTTTTGAAATGCTTGGTAATTGGTCTTTAGGGGATTATTTTAAGGAAGAGAGTATTTTATATAGTTTTAATTTTTTGACTAAGGTTTTAAATATTCCTGTTGAAAGGTTAGGAGTTACTGTTTTTTCTGGTAATGATTTTATTCCTAGGGATGAGGTGTCTTATAATAAATGGTTATCTCTTGGTATTAGTAAAGATAGAATAAGGGAAACTTTTGAGGATAATTTTTGGATAGCGGGGGATACTGGACCATGTGGACCTGATACTGAAATATTTTATTTTAGAAGTGATGATGATATTCCAGAGTCTTTTGATTTGGATGATGATAGATGGGTTGAAATATGGAATAATGTATTTATGGAGTATGTTCGTCATGGTGATGGTACTTATACTAGTTTGTCTAAGAAGAATGTTGATACTGGTATGGGTGTTGAAAGGGTTACTGCGATTCTTGAGGGTGTTAATGATAATTATATGTCTTCGATATGGAAGGATGTTATTGATTTGATTTGTGATATTAGTAATCTTCCTTATTATGGTAATGAAAAGAGTATGAGAATAATTGCAGATCATATTAGGACTAGTGTGTTTATTTCTTGTGATGATGCTGGTATTGTTCCTAGTAATACTTTTCGTGGTTATATATTAAGAAGGCTTATTCGTAGGACTATTAGGCATGCTAAAAAGCTTGGTATTGATATTAATAGTGATTTTGATATTAGAATTGCTAAGTTAATTGTTTCTAAGTATGAGGATTATTATGATGAAATTAAAAGAAATAAAGAAGTTTGTTATGATGTTCTTACTAAGGAAAAGATTAAGTTTAATCGTACTTTAGAAAAGGGTCTTAAAGAGTTTGATAAGGTGGTTAATAATCTTACTGATAATATAATTGATAGGGATTTAGCTTTTAAGTTATATGATACTTATGGTTTTCCTATAGAACTTACTGTTGAACTTGCTAATGAACTTGGTATTTCTGTTGATGTTTTAGGTTTTAAAGAAAAGTTTCATCATCATCAAGAAATATCTAAGATGGGTTCTAAAGAGAAGTTTAAGGGTGGACTTGCATCAAGTGGTGATATGGAAACTAAATATCATACTGCGACACATTTACTTAATGCTGCTTTAAAACTAGTAGTGGGTCCTCATGCTCATCAAAAGGGTAGTAATATAACAAGTGAAAGATTAAGATTTGATTTTAGTTGTGATCATAAGCTTAGTGATGAAGAAAAGGATAAGGTTTGTTCATTAGTTAATTCTTGGATTAATGATGATTTAAAGGTTAGTGTTTGTGAAATGACTAAGGAAGATGCTATTAAAAGCGGGGCTGAGCATATGTTTATAGATAGGTATCCTGATGTTGTTACTGTTTATAAGATTGGTGATGTTTCTAGTGAAATATGTATGGGTCCTCATGTTTCTTCGACTAAGGTGCTTGGGCATTTTAAAATTGTAAAGGAAGAAGCTAGTTCTTCTGGTGTAAGAAGAATTAAGGCTGTTTTGGAATAAGTAATTGTTATTACTTTTTCTTTTTAAGTATGAAGTATAGTTTTAATGATAAAGAGTATGATATAGTCGTTTCATATAAGAGTATTAAGAATATGTATATGAGAATTAAGAGTGATTTGTGTATATATATTAGTGCTCCCATTGGTATAAGTAATAGAAAAATAATGGAGTTTGTTAATAATAATTCTCGTTTTATTGAAAAGAATTTGCTTAGTATGGAGAGTAAGGTTTCTTATAATTTTGGTAAGTTTATGTATTTAGGAAAATATTATGATATTTGTTATAGTAATACTTCTTCTGTTGTTTTGGGAGATTCTAAGGTTTTTATGAGTAGGGATTATGATGTTTTAAAGTTTTATAAAAAGATGGCAAAGGAAGTATTTAGAAAAAGGTATGATGTTTGTTTTTCTATTTTTAATAAAAAAGTTGATAAGCCTAGTCTTAGAATAAGAAAGATGAGTAGTAAATGGGGAGTGTGTAATGTTACTGATAATGTTATTACTCTTAATTTGGAACTTATAAAGTTTGATGTTAAGTATTTGGATTATGTTATTTATCATGAGCTTTCTCATCTTATTCATCCTAATCATTCTTCATCTTTTTGGGAATTGGTTAGTTATTATGTTCCTGATTATAAGAAAATAAGAAAGGATATGAAAAGTTTTTTATAGGTGGTTTTATGTTAATAACTAGTTTAGATAATAAGAAAATAAAGGATTTAGTTAGGCTTTATAATAAAAAGTATCGTGATTTATATGATAGATTTGTTGTTGATAGTGTTAATTTTATTAAGGAAGCTGATAGTTTAGGTCTTCTTTTAGAGGTTTATATACTTGAGGGGAATGATTTAGATGTTTCGTGTTCTAAGTATTTTGTTACTGATAAAGTTATGAGTAAGATAAAGAGTGTTAATACTTGTCTTTATGTTGGAGTTGTTAAAAAGCCTATTTTTGATGGGGTTCTTGGTGATAGAGTACTTCTTTTGGATGGTGTTAGTGATCCTGGTAATATGGGGACTATAATACGTAGTGCTCTTGGTTTTAATGTTTCTAGTGTTGTTTTGTCTAATACTTGTTGTGATTTATATAATGATAAGTGTTTAAGGGCATGTGAGGGTTCTGTTTTAAAGGTTAATGTTTTAAGAGAGGATTTAGTTTCTGTTATTAAGTCTTTAAAAGGAATTGTTCCTATATATGTTACTGATGTTTGTTGTGGTGATGATATTAGGGATGTTTCTTGCTCTAAGTTTTGTCTTATTATGGGTAATGAAGGTAATGGAGTAAGTAATGAATTGGTAGTTCTTAGTGATAAAAAGATTAATATAAAGACTAATTCTAATTTAGAGAGTCTTAATGTTGGGGTTGCTACTAGTATAATTTTGTATGAGTTTAGTAAATAGGTATTTATAATTGTTTTATTTAGTGGTACAATTATTTAAGAAATGGATGTGTTATATATGGATAATAAGGAAAAGATTTATATTTTTGGTCATCATAATCCTGATACTGATTCGGTTTGTGGTGCAATTAGTTTGTCTTATTTAAAGAATAAACTTGGTTTTAATACTGAGCCTAGGGTGCTTGATGGTATTTCAAAGGAAACTAGTTTTGTTCTTGACTTTTTTGGTGTTTCAAAGCCTAAGCATTTGGATGATGTTAAGTTACAAATAAAGGATATTGAGTATCATAAGAATTGTTTTATGAAGGATACTGATTCTATTAAGAAGACTTATGATTTTTTAAGTGAGAATAAAATAACTGGTGTTCCTGTTGTGGATGATGATGGTAACTTTTTAGCTCTTATTACTCTTAAGATGTTGCTTAAGGAGTTTATTGGGGGAGAGTTAACTAGTTTAAAGACTTCTTATGATAATTTAGTAGATGTTTTATGTGGAAAAGAAGTTCTTAGGTATTCTGATTTTATTTCTGGTGATGTTTTAGTTGGTGGTTATAAGTCTGTTGTGTTTGTTCAAGAAGTGAATCTTTCTTCGAAGAATATTTTGATTACTTCGAATAGACCTATTATAATTAAGCATGCTATTGATCAGGGTGTTAAGACTATAATACTTGTTGGGGATCAAGAGTTGGATTTGGATATACTTAATCTTGCTAAAGAGAATGAGGTTAATGTTATTAGTACTTCTTATGATACTTTTCATACTGCTAAGTTGATTTCTCTTGCTAATTATATTTCTACTGTGTTTGAGCATGGTAGAGCAGTATGTTTTAATGAGAATGAGTATTATGATGATTTTATAATTGCTAGTAAGAAGTTGAAGCATAATAATTATCCTGTTATTGATAAGAATAATAAGTGTTTGGGGCTTCTTCGTCTTACTGATGTTTCAAATGTTAATAGAAAAAAAGTTATTTTAGTTGATCATAATGAAGAGGAACAAAGTGTTCTTGGTTTGAATGAAGCTGATATTGTTGAGATAGTTGATCATCATAAGCTTGGGGATATTACTACTAGTAGTCCAATTAATTTTAGGAATATGGCTGTTGGTAGTTCAAATACTATTATTTATTCTTTGTATAAGGAAAATGGTGTTGATATTCCTCGTGATATGGCTGGGCTTATGTTATCTGGTATACTTTCTGATACTTTGATACTTAGTAGTCCTACTACTACGGATGTTGATAGACGGGTAGTTGAGGAATTATCTGAGATAGTGGGTATTGATTATAAAGAATATGGACTTGAAATGTTTAAAGCTGGTACTTCTATTAAGGGTATGAGTAAGGAAGAAATATTAAATACTGATGTTAAGACTTTCTCTTATGATGATAAGAAGTATACTGTTGCTCAAGTGTTTACAATGGATGTTGATGAGATACTTAAGGATATGGATGAGTATATTAGGTTAATTGAGGAAATGAGAGTTGATATTGGTAGTTCTTTTGTAGTGGTTGCTATTACTGATATTATAAAGAATGGTTCATATTTTATTTATACAAAAAGGGCTAAGGATATATTGGATCAAGGTTATTTGATTGATAGTCATGAAGGTATGTATTTGGATGGACAAATATCTAGAAAGAAGCAAATAGTTCCTGCGATTATATCTGGATTTAATAGATTGCAATAGTTTATTACAAAGTATATTTTTATGCTTTGTTTTTTTTCTTAACTCATTTACTTCTTAAAATATAAGTGATATAATTATAAAAGATTATAGTTAATGAGGTGGATTATGAAATTAAAGTTAAAAGCTACTGCACAAGATTGGATGATTTTTGGTTTATTTGCAGTTTTATTACTTTTTTTAGTGGCTCTTGCTGTTTCTAATATTGCAAGTATTGGACGTGGTGATGGGCTTACTGCTGATATATTTATAGCGTTTACAGAGCATTTTGGTGTATTATTAATGTTTTATATATTTGCTTTAATTTTTCTTATTTTTTCTGTTAAGTCTTATTTTTTTGAGCAAGAAAAAGGTCTTGGTCTTTTTGTAGGAGAAAAAGAAAATAAGGGTGGTTATTCTAGATGGGCTAAGGAAAAGGAAATTAAAGAGTCTTTAAAAGAGTTGCATGTACAAGATCCTGTTTATAATGCTGCTGGGTTTCCTATTATTAATGATGGAAAGAGTATGTGGGTTGATGATGGAGAGTCACATAACTTAGTTATTGGTTCTACTGGTACTGGTAAGACTCAATGTATAATTCATCCTTTAGTAAAGATTCTTGCTAAACGTGGTGAGTCAATGATTATTACTGATCCTAAGGGTGAAATATATAAAGAAAGTGCTGGTTTATTAAAGCAAAGGGGTTATAAAATAGTAGTGTTAAACTTCCGTGAACCTCAACGTGGTAATACGTGGAATCCTCTTGCTCTTCCATATTCTTATTACACTAATGGTAATACTGATAAAGCTATGGAGCTTTTGGATGACGTTGCTGCGAATATTTTGTATGAAGAGGGTGGAAATAAGGATCCTTTTTGGGAAAAGAATTCTGCTGACTTTTTTACTGGACTTGCATTAGGATTGTTTAAGGATGCAAAGCCTGAAGAGGTTAATATTAATAGTATTTCTTTGATGACTACTTTAGGGGAAGAAAAGTTTGGTAGAAATAGTAATTATATGAAGGAATATTTTAATGATATGGAACCTGATTCTTCAGCATATACTGCGGCTTCTGCTACTGTTTTTGCACCTGAGGAGACAAAGGGTGGTATTCTTTCTACTTTTAAGCAAAAGATAAGGATATTTGCATCTCGTGAGAACTTGTCTGAAATGCTTGCTACTAGTGATTTTGATATGTCAACTATTGGTAAGCAAAAGACTGCTGTATTTATGATTATTCAAGATGAAAAGAAAACTTATCATGCTCTTGCTACTATTTTTATAAAACAATGTTATGAGTCTTTGATAGATGTTGCTCAACAATCACCAAAAGGAGAACTTCCTGTTAGAACTAATTTTATTCTTGATGAGTTTCAAAATATGCCTCCTTTAAAGGATATTACTACGATGGTTGCAGCAGCACGTTCTAGAAGGATTAGGCTTACTATGATTATTCAAAACTTTGCTGGTCTTGAAGCTACTTATTCAAAAGAGGTTGCTCAAACTATACGTAGTAATTGTAATAATTTGCTTTATTTGCTTACTACTGAGCTTGCAGCTTTGAAAGAAATAAGTGAACTTTGTGGTGAGGTTAAAGTAAAGGTTGGAAAAGGTGATAAGGAACATGAAGAGAATAGACCTTTAGTAACTGTTTCTGATTTACAAAAGATGAAGTTATTTGAAGCAATTATTATTAGGGTCAGGCAAAATCCTTTTAGGACTAAGTTGAAACCTAATTTTGAGATTGATTGGAATATTCCAAAGCTTGAAGCTGATCCATTTATTCAAAGGGAAAGAAAGGAAGTTCAAAAGTTTAATATTAAAGAGTTTGTAAAAGAAAAGAAAAAGGATAGTTTTATGGATTCTATGGGAAGTAATCCATTTATGGGTGCTAATCCATTTATGGGTGGTGCTAATCCTTTTGGAGCGGGTCCTAATCCTTTTAGTACTCCAAGTACAAATGAAGCAAAGCCTAACAATAATTTTAATATAGATGATATAGTTAAAAAGATTGATCAAAAGATTGCAGAGCTTGAAGAAGAGGAAAGAAAGGAACAAGAGGAACAAAAGAAAAAGCAACAGGCTAGTATAGAAAATAATGTTTCAAATGATGCTTTAAAGGTTGTTGATAATCCAGTAAATGATTTAAATACTGGTATTAAACCAACTCCACAAGTTAATTCAGATGTTTCAGATATTTATAAAAAGACTGTTACTGATGATCAATTCTTTGATGATTTCTTTGATGAATAACATTTAGTAAATACTCTCATATAATGTATTATGGGGGTATTTTATGTATAAAAGTATAAGTACTGATGAGCTTAAGGGTCTTATTGGAAGGGTTAATGTTATTGATATTAGGGATAGTTATTTATTTAATAATGGTAATATTCCTACTAGCAAGAATGTTCCGGTTAATTTTTTGCTTTTTAATCCTGATAATTATATAAGTAAAGATGGTGTTTATTATATATATTGTATGTATGGAATACAGAGTGCAAAGGCTTGTCAACAGCTTGCTTCTAAAGGGTATAATGTTATTAATGTTATTGGGGGATATAATAGTTATAATGGTTAGTATTTAGATTTTTTAAAAAAAGAATAATTTTATACAAAATTGTGTTTTATACTTGTTATATGGGTTAGAAAATGGGAATAGATTAATTTCTATTTCTTTTTGGTTTTAAAAAAAATAAATAATTTCTAAAACATATAGTTTTTTATAGTTTTATTTGTTATAATTATCTTATAATAAAGAGGGATTGATAATATGATAGGAAAAATTAAAGATATAGTACAAGATTTTATAACAGTGGAACTTACAATTGATATAGATAAACAGCCTAACTTAGTAAATGTACATGTTATATTTGAATGGGATTTAAAAAAAGTAGTCGGAGAAATTACTGATATTAATAAAAAAGAAGCTAAAGTTATGTTGCTTGGAGAAATAAAAGATAATAAGTTTTTGCCTGGTATTGATAAAAAGCCTTCTTTTAAATCAGTTGTTAGAATAGTAACAGTTGAGGAATTGGCTCTAGTTTTAGGAGCCCAAGAAGAACAACAAGATACTATGTATTTTGGTAAATCTAGTATTTATGATAATTATAAAATTAATGTGCCTTTTAATACTTTCTTTTCTCATCATTTTTCTATATTAGGTAATACAGGATCTGGTAAATCATTTGCAACAGCAAGATTAATTCAAAATATATTTGAAAAGTCTAGTCCTCCGAAGGGTGCAAATATTTTTATATTTGATACTTATGGTGAGTATGTAAATGCTTTTGCAGGTAGTAAAAATCCTAATATTCATTTTATTAATTATACAACTGATCCAACAGCAAGGCCTGAAAAAATACTTAAAATACCAGTATATTTAATGAAAGCTGATGATTTAGCAATACTTCTTAATGCAGATTCTATTAATCAAATTCCAATAATAGAAAAGGCATTGAAGTTAGTTTGTATATTTAAAAAATCTGGTGATATTGCACTTCAATATCAAAATGATATTTTAGCAAGGGCTATACTTGATATTATGATAAGTGGGGAAAAGGCAAGTACTATGAGGGATCAAATTACTGCAATTTTAACTAGTTTTTCAACAGTGGATTTGAATCTTGATGCTAAAGTTTTCCAAATAGGGTATACAAGACCGCTTAAACAGTGTTTATATGTAGATAATACTGGTAAAATGCCTGATATGGAGCTTGTAATAGATTTTATTAAAAAGTTTATTACTCCAGGGCTTGAATTACCTAGTCCTGATGGTAAGACTCATTATACTTTAAAGGATTTAGAAATAGCTATGGATTTTGCATTAATATCTGAAGGAGTGCTTTCTAATGAAAAAGTATTTGAATATGGTAATGTATTAAGTGTTAGGCTTCATAATATTGCGGGTAGTGATTCGAGAAAGTATTTTGATTTTAATAAGTTTATAGAAAGAGATGAGTATATAAAATTGCTTCTTACTGATGAGACAGGTACTGATAAATGTCAATTGGTTAATTTTAATATTAATTATGTGACGGATCAAATGGCAAAAGCTATTACTAAGATTCTTTCTAAAATGATATATGAATCATCTGCTGAATCAAAGGATAGAGCAGCAATTGCTTATCATATAATAATTGAGGAAGCACATAGATATGTTCAAAATGATAATGATGCAAAATTACTTGGGTATAATATTTTTGATCGTATTGCTAAGGAAGGGCGTAAGTATGGTGTTTTATTAGGACTTATTTCTCAAAGACCTACTGAGCTTAGTGATACTGCTATTTCGCAATGTAGTAATTTTATAATTTTTAGAACTTATCATCCAAGAGATTTGGAATATATAAAAAGTATGGTTCCTAATGTTTCTACTGAAATAGTAAGGCATTTGAAAACATTGCAACCAGGTAATTGTATAGTGTTTGGTAGTGCATTTAAAGTACCAATAGCATTAAGACTGGATAAACCAAATCCAGAACCATTAAGTAATAATGCTGATATAATGAAATCTTGGTTTTAAAAGAATATATTAATACGATGTTTTTATGAAACGTCGTTTTTTTAATTAAAAATATATTAAAAATTATAGTAAAAATTGCGTAAAAATGATATACTACTTAATGTATGATAAGGAGATGTTAAAAGTGAATAAAAAGAAAGTGTTATTAGTAATAGTATCAGTTTTTTTAATAGGATTAGTATCAATTGGTACTTATGCAATATGGAATAGCGAACTACTTACTGGGGATAGTAGTATAACTACAGGTCAAATTAAGATGAGTTATACAGAGACTAATGAAATAACAATGGATAATGCACTTCCTATGAAAGATGAAGAAGGTAAAGTATTAACTAATTATTTTGATTTTCAAGTGTTATCTTATATTAAGACTAAAGATAGTGATAGTACTAAAAGAAAGATTAATTACAATATAGTACTAGAACCAATAACAGTTGAAAATCCTTTAAATGATAGTGAAATAAAAGTTTATTTAACTATGATAGAAAATGGAGTAGAAACTGTTGCGGTAGAACCAACAACCATTGATCAAATAAATAATTATATTTTAAATAATCATGAAGATATATTTTCAAATAATAAAGCTGAAGTAGTTACTAGTTATAGACTAAGAAGTTGGATAGATAGTAAAGTAGATACATCTAAGTTTAATGGTAAAAAATATTCTTATAAGTTTAGAGTAAATATCAATAGTGGTAATTCTGCTTCTTCAAGTGGTTCTGTACCATTAGATGAAAGTGGTGCAAATAGACCTTTATTGACAAGTAATATGATACCAGTATATTATGATGAAGGATCAAAAGAATGGAAGAAAGCATCTACTACAAAAGGTGATACATCTAATAAATGGTATGATTATGATAATAAGATGTGGGCAAATGCAGTAACTGTAAGTGAAACTAATAGACAAACTTATTTAAAAGCAGATGCAGGAACAACAATACCAATGAGTGATATAAATACAATGTGGGTATGGGTACCAAGATATACATATACATATTTAAATACAAATACACCACAAGAAATAAAAATTAAGTTTGAAAGTGGCACAAATAGTACTGGTACAATAAAATGTATTGATAATGTTACTGAAACATCAAGTACAAGTGAAACATGTACTGATAGTACAAATGGAGGATTAAAAGCAGGAACAAGTACATATACCCATCCAGCATTCTGGTTGGATAAGAATGATGATAGTATAAGAACTGATGATGAAGAATTAACAGGAATATGGGTAGGAAAGTTTGAAGTATCAAGTGATACTAGTTGTACACCTTCTAATTATGTAACAGTAGGATCAGGTTGTAACTTACAAACAATAAGACCTCAAATAAAACCAAATGTAACATCATGGAGAGGAGCACAAGTAGGAACATTCTTTAATGGAATACAAAAGATGAGAGAATCAGGAAATAAATATGGATTTGCAACAACAGATGAAACCCATATGATGAAGAATATGGAATGGGGAGCAGTAACATATTTATCACATAGTAAATATGGAATAAATAAAGAAGTAGCAATAAATAGTGCAAATACATATACAACAGGATGTGGACCACAAAGTGCAGGTTCAACAAGTCATGGTTCAACATGCAATTCTTATACTACAACATTAGGACAAAACTCAAGTACAACAGGAAATGTATATGGAGTATATGACATGAGTGGTGGAGCAGAGGAATATATGATGGGCAATATGGTATATAGTAACGGACAACAAATGAGTGGTTCTCAAACATCTGGCAACCGGAATTCAGCATTTAATGGAGTATTATCAGATGGAACATCATTTACAGGAACATATGCATTCCCAAGTAAGAGATATTATGATAAATATAGTTATGGAACAAGTAATAGAGAATATACAAGAGGAAAACTAGGAGATGCAACAAAAGAAATGGCACCAACTGGAACTACAGGTAACTGGTATAGAGATTATGCCTACTTCGTGACCTCTAGTAGCCCTTGGGTTCTGCGTGGTGGGCGCTATGGCAGTGGTACTGACGCTGGTGCCTTCAGCTTCCTCGGCCAAAACGGTAACGCTTACACTAGCTACTCTGCCCGCGCAGTCCTTCTCGGCTCTGGCGCTTAGTATTTTCTGAAGTTAAGTTATGAAATGGTATGCCTCTGGTATATCATTTTTCATATTTTTCTTGACTTAACCATATATTATATGGTAAAATCTATTTGTTTGAAGCCTCATTATGAAGTTTTAAACCACATTGAAAAGGTTAAAAAAACTACTTAGTTACCTTAAGAGTGAGTCTTAGTTTTAAAAGGAGGTAAATATGAAAGCTATTATTTTAACAGGTGGAAAACAATATGCTGTTGAAGAAAAATCAGTTATTTATGTTGAAAAGTTAGATGCTGAAGAAGGAAAAAATGTTGTTTTCGATAAAGTATTAATGCTTAATGGTAATGTTGGATGTCCTTATATCGAAGGAGCTAAAGTTACAGGAAAAGTTCTAAAACATGGAAAGAATAAGAAAATTAGAATATTCAAATATGTTAATAAAAAGAAAAGTACTCGTAAAGCTCAAGGTCATCGTCAACCATATACAAAAGTTGAAATTACTAAAATTGGGTAATTAATATGATTAAAGTAAGTATTAAAAAAGAAAATGATTTAGTAAAGCAAATCAAAATAACAGGACATGCTAATTATGACGAATATGGTAAAGATATAGTTTGTGCATCTTGTAGTAGTATTGTTATTACAACTGTTAATGCTATTTTAAGTATTAATAAAGATGCTATTAGTTATCAAGATAAAAAAGATTTTGAAATGAATGTATTAAAAGATGATGAAATTGTTAATAAATTAATTAATAATATGATTTCATTACTTGAGGAATTAAAGCATGATTATCCTAAAAATATTAAAATACAATAGGAGGAATATTATGATGAAATTAAATATCCAATTATTTGCACATAAAAAAGGTGGAGGTTCTTCATCAAATGGTAGAGATTCTGCTGGTAGACGTCTAGGAGCTAAAGTAGCAGACGGACAATTTGCAACAGCAGGTTCAATTATCTATCGTCAAAGAGGAACAAGAATTTATCCAGGTACTAATGTAGGAATGGGTAATGATCATACTTTATATGCAAAAATTGATGGTGTTATAAAATATGAAAGACTTGGAAGAGATAAAAAACAAGTAAGTGTATATGAAAAATAGTTCTAATACTATTTTTTAATTTTAAAAGATACTAACATATTCTAATGCTAGTATCTTTTATTTTGCTTAATAAATCATCCTTTAAAGACTCTTCCAATCTAATTCTATAAACTATAGTATCCTTATAATCTTTACTTATTACTTCATAATCTTTTGTAATAGCTTCCAATAGTTTTTTATTATCATAATTAGATTCAATACTTATCTCAATATATTTTTTATATGGAATAATATCAACTTTATCAATAGTTTTTTTAACACTATTTGAATACGCTCTAATTAAACCACCAGCACCAAGCTTAATGCCACCAAAATATCTTATAACAACGCATAAAACATTTTTTAAATCTTTTTTCTTTAGTATTTCTAAAATAGGCATTCCTGCTGTTTTACTTGGTTCTTTATCATCATAAGCTTTTTCTTTATTATCAATAATATATGCATAACATATATGAGTTGCGTCTTTATATTTACTTTTTAAATCATTTAAAATATTATTTATTTCATAAATGTCATTAATATAATAGATTTTACATATAAACTTAGATTTTTTTATAATCATAATATTTTCTTCATTTTTACTAATAGTATTCATATAACCACCAAATTAATTATATCTTTTTGTAATAATCTTTGCAATATGTTATAATATGTGCGAGGGATATTATGAGAAAAGAAGAAACAAATGATATATTACTTTATCCGTTAGGATTTGATATTTCAAGATTATACAATTCATTAGTTTATGGTGTTATGTCTGAGAGTGATTATAAAGAAAAAGGAATAGATTTTATAAAAAGTTCTTATGATCCAGTTCATACTGATGAAGTTAACTTATATAAATATGAGGATTATTTAAATGATGCATTACCAGGTAGAGAAATAAAGTATATTAATAATTCAATATGTTTAGTAATTGAACCTGATGTATTAGTATTTCCAATTAGTAAGGAAAGCATAATTTCAATAGCAATTCCAAGTTGTTATGTTGATACTAGTTTAAATGAAATAAATTATTTAAACTTTAGTAATATGTCGTATGATCAAATAAAAAATAATTGTGATACATTTTTAAAAGGGTTAGAAAAATATGGGTTTATAAAAGATCAAGATAAATATGATAGTTCATATGATGTTTTAGGTTATAGCTATAACTTAGGAAAAGATTTTGAAGAAGACCAGTTGGAGGACGCTCGTAATTATTTAAATGAAGATATTGGATATGATGTAAGGGATACATTTAGAAAAGTACTTAATAAGCAAAATGAAATAACTTTATTAGATTTAATAAATTATTTAAATGAGCAAACGCTAAACTTACCAATTGTACAGCTTGAAGATATTTTTTTAGTAAAAAAAAGAGTAAAATAAGGGGGATATATGGTAGATAAAACAAAACTAAGTCTTATTCCAGAAAATCCTGGATGTTATTTAATGAAGGATAAGGATAATAATATAATTTATGTAGGAAAAGCTAAGAACTTAAAAAGAAGGGTAAATTCTTATTTTAATAAGGTTCAAACTGGTAAGACTAGAGCGTTAGTAGATAATATTTGTTCTTTTGAATATATTGTAACAAATAGTGAAGTAGAGTGTTTAATACTTGAAATAAACTTAATAAAAAAATATAATCCTAAGTATAATATTTTATTAAAGGATGATAAAACATATCCTTATATTGTATTAACAAATGATAAATATCCTATTTTAAAGATAGTAAGAAGTAAAAATAGGAAAAAAATAAATGGTAAAATATTTGGACCTTATCCTAATGTAACTAGTGCTAGGGAAACGGTTGATGTAATAAGTAGGGTTTATCCTCTTAGGAAATGTGCTAAGTTAAAGAAAGATTATTGTCTTTATTATCATATTAATGAGTGTTTAGGGTATTGTAAAAATAATATTGATGAGGATAAAATATCTAATATGACTAAGGAAATAGTTAGTATTTTAAATGGTAATTATAAACTTATTACTACTAAATTAGAGGATAAAATGATTAGTGCATCTGAAAGATTGGATTATGAAAAGGCTCTTTTATATAAGAATATGATAGATAATATAAAAAGTACTATTAATAAGCAAATAATAGTATCTAATATAAAGTATAATTTTGATGTATTTGGTTATTTTGTAAAAGATGATTTTCTTACGATTGAGGTTCTTTTTATCCGTGATGGGGTAGTGATAGGAAGATTTCATAAAATATATGATGATTTTGTAGATATAAATGATATTTATTTAAGATTTATAATTGATTTTTATGAAAAATATCAATTA
>CAKOIB010000013.1 GCA_934086255.1 uncultured Bacilli bacterium | reverse complement strand
AATGAAGAGGACGATGAAGTTCTCGATATGTTAAGTAAGGGTGATGATATTATGAAAGAATACATAGAAGATTCTAAGAATGCGAGTGAGCAAGATGAAGTAATCGGAATGTATGACAAAGAGTTAAATGATGAAATGTTAAAAAAAGCAGAAATAAGAGAAAACAGAGAAGAAGCATTTAATGAAGGTGCTTTAGAAGGCAAAAGAGAAACTGCTTTGAACTTTATCAAAGAAAACATTGATTTGACTATTATTTCTAAATGTACTGGACTTTCGCTTGAAGAACTTAATGTATTAAGGGAAGAAATAGAGTAATATCTATTTTTTCTTTTTATTTCTAAAAAAAGATTATAATATTCTTAATAAATCAAAATCAAATTATAATCATACGCAATAAAAAGTTGAATAATAAAACGCTAAAAACAGTATAAACAAGAAAAAACTAAATAAAAATTAACGTTTGAATTAACTTTTTTATGTTATTTTGTTGCTTTTTATATTATTTTAAAGTACAATTAAATTATAAAATAAAGAAGAGACTATAGTAAAAAAAGTACTTTATTAGTTTAAATTAACTAATAAATATAAAAAAATGATAATTAAGTTAATTATACTTAATAAATATTTAAACCAACTTTTTAATAAGAAAAGGTTTTAAAATAATTTTAATTTAAGGAGGTGTTGCTATGAATGTAAAAGGTTTTACCTTAATAGAACTTATTGCAGTTATAGTTCTAATTGCCATTGTAGGACTCGTTGCTTCCTTAGCTATTGGTAATTATACAAGTTATGGATTTAGTACTATTAATGACCAACTAGATAAACAACTCATATTGTCTGCTAAAATGTACTATACTGATAACAAAGTTGAACTAAAAAAACTAGGCAATAAAAAGGTTAGTTATGAGACTTTAAAGAGTAGTGGCTATATAACTAATGATATGGTTGATTATGATGGCAATTCTTGTAATAAGAGTTACGTTGTAGTTTATATGGAAAATAACAAATATAAATATGCTGGATGTATTATATGTAATGATGGTTATGTTAATTTAACTAATAAAATGTGTAGGAGTGGGGTATGAAGTATTTTATGAAAAAGATTAAAGGTTTTACTATAATAGAATTACTCGTTTGTGTTGTTATATTAGGAATAATTATTTCATTAGCAGTCATGGCTATTGATAAATATATAATTCAAGGACATGTTAGCATTGATAAACAACTCGATAGACAATTAGAACTATCTGCTAAAAACTACTTAACAGACAATAAAAATACCTTAGCAGTAGATGATTCTCTTATTGTTTGGTATACAACTTTAAAATCAAATGATTATATGACCAATGATCTTATTGATTCAAAAGGCAATTCTTGTAGTAAAAGTTATGTTGTTGTTAAAAAAGAACTAAATAAGAGTGATTATACATATACTACTTGTATTACTTGTGATAATGATGGATATAGTAATATTTCTAGTAAGAAAGAGTGTACATCTAACTTTACTAGTATTCTAAATTGTAGTTTTACTAGAAAAGACGATAAAAAAATTCTTGGTGTTAACTCTAATAACACAGAAGAACTTAATTTAGTTTGTCGTGGTAATAATAGTGTTGGTTTTAATAATAATGCTACTTCTTTAAAAAACGTTTTTACTATAAATAATGGTGAAATTGCTAGCATTAACAATGACACAATAGAAAAAAATAATAAAAAAAGTAGTATCAACGCTACAATTAGCGTAAAAACCAATAATTCCAATCCACTAACTATAGTATTTAATGGAGATGGTAGTAATAGCAAATTAGGCTTTATTGACAAAAGCACTAATACTTGGACTAACCATCCTGCAATCCCTATTACCATACCTGTTGATGGTATTGGTCCTAAGTGCAGCCTAAGCGGTCCTTATAAAGATAGTTCTTATAAAAATCAAGTTAAAGCTGTTAAAAGTGGTTCAAAAGTATATTATAAACTTACTTGTAACGATGATAATAGTATAAAAACTAAAAATCTATCTAAGGATAATTTCATTGTTAATGATGCAGTTGGTGATATGAAGATAAAAGTTAATAGTAACAATAAATCTTTAACTGGCGATATTGAGGTATCTATATCTAAAAATCCTACCTCTAAACAACTTAAACTTGGACTTTTAAATGATAGTGTTTTAGATGAGTTTGACAATGGTAATGATATTGTTTATTCTAAAATTGATAACGAAGATACTACCTTAGCTATAGATGATCAAGCTCCTAGATGTAGTTTCTCTGGTCCTTCTTCAGATATAAATATTATGTATTCAAAAACTAGAATGAATATTTCTCTTAGTCCTACTGATTATGTTTATTATAGTTTAAAATGTGACGATGAGAATGATATAGAGAATAACTTTAGTATAGATAAGATTGGTAATAATGGATTTAGTAAAATAGAATGGGTTAAGACTTATAATGTTTCTTATAATGATATTCATATAGGCTATGAATATGTAATAAAAGCCTATTCCACTAGAAGCGAAGGAGTAGGTTACTTAACTTATAACGTTAAAAACACTATAGATAAAGTTGGCAATACTGGTATTGATAAAGTCATTAACAGTAATAATACTAAAATGATAGATTTCTCTAAGATACCTAAATGTAATATTAGTACTAGTTATGCTAGTGATTTAAGAAGTGCAACCCTTACTGGTCACATGAGCGATGAAAAAGGCCTTAGTGGTTACTTATGGACAAGTGATCAAGGTCAACCTAGTAGATATAATAGCATCAGTGGCACTAGTAATTCTGTTAGCAATAGAATTACCAATAATGGATATTACTATTTACATATGAAAAACATTAATGACCTTACTGGATATTGTTTAGTTTATATAACATCAATTAAAGAATCACCTCCAAAAGAACCAATACTTTCAGCAGATGATGGTATTGCAAGTGGTGCTTGGCATAATGCTAATTTTAAACTTACTGCATCAGGAAGTGGTGCCTACGCAACTTACTATTATGGTACTAACGTTAACAGTATGCTCTATAATAGCCCAATGAATGTTACAACAGAAACTAGTGGGACAACATACTATGCTAAAGCTTGTTTACTAAAAGATCATACCAATTGTAGTGATGTTGTTAGCTATAATGCTTTACTAGATAAAACAAAACCAACTTGTAGTTTAAGTGGTACTAAAACAAGCGGAGGAGTTTACAATTCAGGTTATTGGACCTCATCTGATATTAATATTACCCTTAGCTCTACTGATTCAAGAAGTGGTGTTTCTAAGACAACAATGAAAAATCCCCTTAGTGGCAATAGCTATAGTAGTCATTTTACAGCCAGTGTAAGTAGTAACTCATTAGGAACTGGTACAATTAATGCAACTTGTACTGATAAAGCCGGTAACACTAACACTGATAGCTTTAGCATTAAAATTGATAAACAAAAACCCACTGTTTCCTTAAACCCAAAAGGTAAAAAACTTAGTGGTCCTACTACTATTAATCTTAGTTGTAGTGATGGCTCAGGAAGTGGAGTAGAATCTAAAAGCATGAAATCTCCAACTGGAGCTGTCTATAATAGTAGTTTTACTATTAGTAAAGATGGTGGTACTGTTACTGCTACTTGTAAAGATGTTGTTGGTAATACTGCTACTACAAGCGAAGTTTATAAACCTCAATGTACATGGACTAACTGGAGTTGTGGTAATTTAACTTATGGTCTTAGTTGTAGTCCTTCTACTACTGATACAAAAAAAGTAACTTGTACCAGTGGTTATAAGAAAAAACTAGTTTACAATGGTTCTCCAATTTATTCATATAAGTTTGCTGATAATTATAAATCTATTAGAATTGTCAGGATACCTGCAAATACTTCCGCTGCTGCTGCTTGTAAGAAGAATATTAGTTTTGTATCTTCTTGTAATGCATCTTATGTAGGAAAGTATAAGTATGCTAAAGCTGATAGAAAAGGTACTGAAGCTTCTTGTTATGGTTATCCTTGTGAAAATAAATTAACTGGATATGGTAACTATAAAGAATCCAAACCTATTTATCATACAACTTGTAGCCCTAGTGGTACCAAAGGTAAGACTGCTTCTTACTCAACCTGCACTAGTGGTTATTACAAAATTGATACTTGTACTAGGTCTTGCAAATAATTAAAAAAATGGCACTTGAAAAAGTGCTTTTTTTGTATTATAATTTGTTTATATGATATGGAGGTTATAAAATGAATAATAGTAAAAAAAAGGGTTTTACTATAATAGAATTACTCGCAGCAATTGTAATTGTTGGAATACTTGCATCAGTCGCAGTCTTAGTAATTAATAGATACATATTACAAGGTCATGACACAGTAGACAATCAACTAGAAAAACAACTTATACTTTCTGCAAAAAGTTATTATAGCGATAACGAAAAAAACTTTATTAATGTTGATGATACCGGAGTAGTAGTTTGGTACACTACATTAAAAGCAAATGACTATATAACAAATGTTCTTGAAGACTCTAATGGTAATTCCTGTAGCAAAAGTTATGTTGTTGTCAAAGACGACAAATACACTAGTTGTATTATTTGTGATAATGGTGGATATAATAATACTAAAAACGAAGTTTGTACTCAAAGCCTAGCTAATAATATTTCTTGTGAATGGAGAGATAATAATGGTAGAGTATTAACTGAAAATGATAAAACTTATCTAGGTATTAAAAAAAGTAATAAAGCCACTTTTAAATTATATTGTAAAGGAAGAGGAATTACTTTTAATGATCCTGAAGGTAAAGTAAATAAACTTTATTATCCTACTAAAAGAATGTTTACTCATGTTAATGGTAGTATTGAGGTTCCTAATGATCAAAATAATTTTAATACTAGTAAAAATAGTAAGAATGAAATTACATCATTTACTGCTAATGTAATTTATACTGCACTTAAAGATGGGAAAGCTTCTATTAAATATAATCTTGGTTCTTCCTATGTAATGGGAAATAATGGAATACCTGTTAATAATGACGATTTAGTTTACAGTGGAATAGTAATTGATGGAAGCGGACCTAGTTGTAAACTTACTGGTCCTTATAAAGATAATACTTTAAAGACACAAATTACAACTGTTAAGAATGGTTCAACTGTATATTATGGACTTAGTTGTGAAGATAAAAGTGGTATTGAAAATGTTACTACTGATATGATTAAAAATGGTTTTGAATCTAGTAAAGCTGTTTCTAATTTAGTTGTTTCTAACCTTACTAAAAATAATAATCAAAAAAGTATTAGTGCTACTATTGGTGTAACAGTTACTAATCCTAATATTAATGCTAGTAAAAAAGTATTTGATCTTAGTTTAGTATTTAAAGAAAACATAATAAAGGATAATTATGACAATGGTAATTCAAAAGCCACTTCTCAAATAGATGGTAAAGCAACAGTCTTATCAATAGACGATCAAGGACCTACTTGTGCATTTAATGGTCCTGGTAGCAATGCTATTTTTGATATTAAAAAAAGTAGACTTGATGTTACAAATGATGATAAAAATGAATATGTATTCTATGAACTTAGATGTACCGATGAAAATGGTATTAATCCTAGTACATTTAAGTTTAGTGATATAAAAAGTACTGAGTTTGGTAGAATAGAACAATCTGGTGATATGTTAGAAATTAAAAATAATGAAAATGTAACTATCGGATATAGATATTTAATTAAAGCTTATGAAAAGAATGTTGCTAGTATGCCTTCTCCAATTGAAGCTTATCTTACTTATGATGAGCGTAATGTGATGGATAATGCTGGTAATAATGGCTCTAATTCTAAGAAGAGTTTATCTGTTAAGATGATTGATGGTAAACAAGTTCCAACTTGTAAACTTAGTGTTTCATACAGTAATGGTTATGCAATACTTACTGGTACAATGAGTTCTCAAACTGGACTTAAAGGTTATGCATTTACAAATAATGCTAGTGAAGTAAGTAATTATACTACAACTAGTGGTACTTCTAGAACTGTTACTAGTAATGCTTATAGAAATGATGTTTATTATTTACATATGATTGATGATAATGATTTAGTAGGATATTGTAAGACAGATTCTTATATTTATATTCCTTCTCCTAGTACACCATATTTAAATGCAGATGATCGTATTGCATCTGGTTCATGGCATAAGAATAACTTTAATCTTGTTGCCTCAGGTAGTGGTTCTGGTGTTACATATTATTATGGAAGTAGTGAATATTCAATGAGTCCAAATCAATCTTATGTTTCTAGTGAGACTAGTGGTACTACATATTACGCTAAAGCTTGTTGGACTTCAAATAGTAATATATGTAGTTCTAGTGCACAGTATTTAGCTAAATTAGATAAAACTCCTCCAACTTGTGAATATTCTACATCTAAACTTAATCCTAGAGAATCTTATACTCCTGGTAATTGGACACAACGTAATGTTGAAGTTAAGTTTACAAATAAATATGATTCTTTAAGTGGTATAGATGATGATAAGACATATATTCAAGGTTATGACAATACATGGCCTAATGTATATCAAACTACTGTTGGTAATATGAGTTCAAGAAATCATGATACAAAAGTTATATGTACTGATAACGCTGGTAATGTTACTACTAAAACTGTTCCAATTAGAATAGACACTACACCTCCGAAAGTATCTTGGAGTGTAAGTTCTGGTGCAACTCTTTATGTTGGTGATACTGTTACTGCTACTTGTACTGATGGAGAAAGTTCAATAAGTGGTATTGGTGGAGTATATATTAATGATTCTGATAGAACATATGGTAGTGCTCATTTATATTCTAATTATGGTAAAGCTAGTGTAACGTTTAATAGTGCTGGTACTAAAAAGCTATACATAACATGTAGCGATACTGCTCTTAATACGACACATGATAATTATAGTTATTCAACACCAACAATAACAGTAAAAGTAAAAGAAAAAACTTATACAAAAACCACTTCTACTATGGAATATTTCTGGAGTTCATCATCAAGTGGTGGAGGAAGTTGTAATTCTGGTGTAGATTGTTGTTCTTCAAGTTATAATAGAACATGCGATTCTAGTACACATGGTAGAAAGTATTATACTGGTTGCTCATCAAATAGAACATGTGCTTCTTATACAACAGAATATAGATATTCTGCTAGTTATGAGTGTTTAAAGAAAAGTGGACAAAATAAATATTTCTTCTCTAGTAGAAGTTCCGGTAGTGGTTCGTGTGGTTCATATAATTGTTGTCGTAGCTTTAAATGTGATGCTTCTTATCATCACGATATAAAATATGAAGGATGTACTTCAAGCAGAACATGCGATTATTATGAAACCAATTATAGGTATAGTTCTTCATATCAATGTATGAGAAAAAGTTCACCAACTGTTGTAACGAAAAAAGGCCAAAGTAGTTGTTCTGCTGGTACTGAGACAAAATCTAATGGTGATAATGGTACCCTAATTATTACTACTACTTGTAAGCTAGAATAATTAATATTAAAAGACAAATTATCAGTTAATTTGTCTTTTTTCATTGTTTTTATTCAATAAATGTTGTATTATATTTATTGATGATAAAGGTAGGTTTTATAATGAAAAACAATTCAAAAAAAGGCTTTACTATAATTGAATTACTCGCAGCAGTAGTAATTGTTGGAATAATTATTTCATTAGCAGTCATAGTAATTGATAAATATATATTACAAGGACGTAATGCCGTTGATAATCAAATAGAAAAACAACTAATACTTGCTGCTAAAAGCTATTATAGTAATAATAAGACTAAGTTTGTAACTAGTGATGATAATGTTGTAGTATGGTATACAACATTAAAAGCTGAAGACTACATGAGTAATGATTTAGTAGATTCAAATGGTAACTCTTGTGCTAAGAGCTACGTAGTAGTGGGAAAAGACAAAACAAAGTATTCTTATGATGGTTGTGTTCTTTGTGATAACGATGGATATAATAATACAAAAGGTAAAGAACTATGTAGTGATAGTCTAAAAAATTATATTCATTGCCAGTGGACAGACACTAATGGCAATAAACTTGATAAAACATATTTAGGAGTTAAAAAAAATAATCAAGTTACATTAAAACTAACTTGTAAAGGAAGAGGTATTAAGTTTAATGGTGATTCTTCTTTTGCTACTAAAATGATTGGTACTAATTTAGGTAAAGTAGATAAACTTGACTATGATAAATCTGTAAATAGTAAAAATGAAATTACTTCTTTTGTTTCAAATATTAAATATACAACCTTACCAAATGCAAATGGTAAAGATAGCGTTAGTTTTAAAGAAAGTTCTGCTTATGTAATGGATAATGTTGGGCAAAAAGTTTTTAATGAGGCTGCTATTTATGATGGAATAATAATCGACGGAAAAGGACCTAGTTGTACTCTTTCAGGTCCTTATAAAGATAACAGTTTAAAAACTAGTATTAAAGCTGTTAAAAGTGGTACTACTGTTTACTATGGACTTAATTGTAAAGATGATAATAACGTAAATGGTACAATAGAAAAAAGTGGTTTTTCATCATCTGATTCTATTAGTGAATTAAATATTATATCTAGACCTAAGAATGAAGCTAAAGAAAAAAGTGCAATTATTAGTGTTAAAGTAACTAAAGGAAGTAGTTCTAAACTTAAACTTACTTATAAAAAAGATCAATTACATGATAATTATGACAATGGTAATGATGAGACTACATCAAAAGTTGATGGTAAGACATCAGAACTTGTAATAGATGATCAAGCTCCTACTTGTACATTTGATGGACCTAGTGAAAATGGAGTATTTAATATTACTAAGAAGTTTTTTGATGTTACCAATGGTAAAACTGAGTTTGCATTTTATGAACTTAGATGTACTGATGAGAATGGGATTGATCCTAGTACATTTAGATTTAATGATATAAAGAATAATGGTTTTGGCAAGATAGAACAATCTGGTGATATGCTAGCAATTAAAAATAATGAAAACATAATTATGGGATATAGGTATTTAATAAAAGCATATAAAGTTAATTCTTTATCTGGAGAACCTTATGATGCTTATCTTACATACAATAGAAGCAATTTAAAAGATACAGTAGGTAATAATGGCGTAGGAACAGACAAAAGTAGAACTATTAAAATGATTGATGGTAAACAAATACCTAGTTGTAAAATTACATCATCAGACAGTAGTGGTTATAAAGTATTAACTGGTACAATAACTTCAAAATATAAAATAGTAGGTTATAAATGGAATTATGATGCTCCTTCTTATAGTGGTTACACTAATACAAGTTCTAGTACTACTAGTTATAATGCTTATAATTCTGGCATTTACTATTTAAGCGTTATTGACGAGTATGGTTTAGAAGGATACTGTCCATCAGAATATGTTTATATATCAGCACCTGATACTCCATTTTTAACTGCTAATTATGATTATATTTCAAGTGGTGATTGGCACAAAAATAGTTTTAGTCTAAGTGCTAGTAGTAGAGATTCTAATGTTACATATTATTATGGAAATAATAGTTATAACGTTACTAATTCTTATGGACCTAGTATCTACAGTGAAACAAGTGGTGATTGGTACTATGCAAAAGCTTGCTGGAGAAACAATCCACAAGTATGTAGTAGCAATGCACAGTACTTAGCAAGACTTGATATGACACCTCCAACTTGTAGTGTATCAATGACAAAAAGTGGTAGTTGTGCTGCTTCTGGTGGTAATTATACTGGTGGATGGACACAATGTAATGTTGATGTTAATATTTATAATTGTTACGACAATTTAAGTGGTATTTCTGGTTCTTCATCTTATTCAACTACTTATTATTCTGAAGGTGAATACAATGTTTCTTCTGGTTCTATTACTGATAGAGCAGGTAATGCTTTTAGTAGTTCAAACTCTGTTGTTAAGATTGACAGGACTGATCCTAGTGCTAGTATTCGTTGCAATGGTAGACATTGTGTATTTAATTGTAGTGATAGAAATGGAATAAGTTGTATTAATTATGCTATTGGAGAACAATATAGTGGTGTAACTACTGGACAAAGTTGTAGACCTGGTGATTATACTAATGAAGGAAGAAATAGTATAGATTTTTATATTCCTAGTAGTTACCGATATGATAAAGTTACCGTAGTTGGAGAATGTACTGATTATGCAAGAAACGGTAGTAGCGACAGTATATATAATTATGATGCTTTCCCTTCGACTGTAACATGTGCTTTATCAATTACAAACCCAAGTGGCACTCAAATATATTCTTCAAGTAAACAACCATTAACTATCTCTGGTAATTGTCGTTCTGATACTGGTATAATGAGTAATACTTATCTGAGTGGTGGAGGAGTTATTCAAGGTTATTACAATGGAGATTCTTACGCCGGTGGTAGTGTTGATAATGGATTTAATAGAACTATAACTATTACTTTAAGAGGTTGTGATAACAAAGGTAGTTGTGGTTATGATTCTAGAACTATAACACAGACAAAATAATTAACATTAAAAGACAAATTAACTGATAATTTGTCTTTTTTCATTGTTTTTATTTAATAAATGTTGTATTATATTTATTGATGATAAAGGTAGGTTTTATAATGAAAAACAATTCAAAAAAAGGTTTTACTATACTAGAATTACTCGCAGCAGTAGTAATTGTTGGAATAATTATTTCATTAGCGGTAGTAGTAATTAATAAGTACATATTACAAGGACGTAATGCAGTTGATAATCAAATAGAAAAACAACTAATACTTGCTGCGAAGAGTTATTATACTGACAATAAAACTAAGTTTATAACAAGTGATGATAATGTTATAGTATGGTATACAACATTAAAAGCAGAAGACTATATAACTAATGCTTTAGTAGATTCAAATGGTAACTCTTGCGCTAAGAGCTATGTTGTTGTTAAAAAAGATAATACTAAGTACTCTTATAGTGGCTGCGTTCTTTGTGATAATAATGGTTATAATAATACAAAAGGTAAAAAAGAATGTAGTGAAAGTTTAAGAAACAATATTTATTGTGAATGGACAGATGTTAATGGCAATAAACTTGATAAAACATATTTAGGAGTTAAAAAAAATAACCAAGTTACATTAAAACTAACTTGTAAAGGAAGAGGCATTAAGTTTAATGGATATTCTTCTTTAGATGTTGGCAATATGATTAGTTCTAAGTTTGGAAATCTTTACAGATCCTATTATAATACAACAACTAATAATAAAAATGAAATTACTTCTTTTGTTTCAAATATTAAATATACAACTTTACCAAATGCAGATGGTAAAGGTAGTGTTAGTTTTAAAGAAAACTCTGCTTATGTAATGGATAATGTTGGACAAAAAATACCTAATGTTGCTACTGTTTATGATGGAATAATAATCGATGGAAAAGGCCCTAGTTGTACTCTTTCAGGTCCTTATAAAGATAGCAGTTTAAAAACTAGTATTAAAGCTGTTAAAAGTGGTACTACTGTTTACTATGGACTTAATTGTAAAGATGATAACAATGTAAATGGTACAATAGAAAAAAGTGGTTTTTCATCATCTGATTCTATTAGTGAATTAAATATTATATCTAGACCTAAGAATGAATCTAAAGAAAAAAGTGCAATCATTAGTGTTAAAGTAACTAAAGGAAGTAGTTCTAAACTTAAACTTACTTATAAAAAAGATCAATTACATGATAATTATGACAATGGTAATGATGAGACTACATCATCAGTTGATGGTAAAGCATCAGAACTTGTAATAGATGATCAAGCTCCTACTTGTACATTTAATGGACCTAGCGAAAATGCATTATTTGAAGTTAGAAAAAGAACTTTAAATATAGTAGATAATCATCCTAATGATTACGTTTATTATGAGTTAAAGTGTACTGATGAAAATGGTATTGATCTTAGTACTTTTAGATTTAGTGATATAAAAAATAATGGTTTTAGTAGAATAGAACAATCTGGTGATATATTACCAGTAAAAAATAATGATATCATTATTGGATATAAATACTATATTAAAGCATATGAAAATCCAAATGTAGTAGCTAATACAACAAAAGCAACATTAAAATATAATGAATCTAATTTATCTGATTCTGTCGGCAACAAAGGACAAAGAAATATAGAAAGTGATCCAGTTATAATGATTGATAATAATGCAATTCCATCATGTAATATTACTTATAGTAGTAATAATGATGGAACTGGTAGATTAACTGGTGTTATGAATGATAATATAGGACTTACTGGTTATACTTGGTCAACTAGTGTTAATGAACCAAATCCAAGTGATTATACTAGTATAAGTGGAACATCTAGAACTGTTTATGATAATGTTTATAAAACTGGTACTTATTATCTTCATATGATAAATGAATTGGGTTTACCTGGTTATTGTCAAATCGAAGGAGGACGTATTGTAATAAATCAACCAAAAAATCCTAAGATTGAGGCTTCAGATGAAATATCATCAGGTGCTTGGCATAGACAAAATTATACACTTACTGCAAAAGATTCAAATAGTGGTGTTACATATTATCTAGGTACAAGTAATTATTCTATTCCAAGTGGTGCCACTAAACAGGTTAATTATAATACTAATGGTACAACATACTATGCTAAAGCTTGTTGGACTAGGAACACTAATGTATGTAGTGATACTGTTCAATATGAAGCATTACTTGACAAAACACCACCAACCTGTGAACTTACAATGAGAAAGTTTAGTGGTTATCTTAATAATGGTAATATTCCATATGGAAACGATGAAGGAGAATATAAAGATGGTTATTGGACTCAGTATGGTGTTAAAGTCAGTATGACATGTAGTGATAATAATGGTGGTAGTGGAATAAAAAAACGTCAAATTACTAAACCAGGAGGTAGAGATGATTTAGAAAGATGGACTGCTATTACTAGTGCTGAAGGTGATGGTGTTCATACAGTTACTGCAACTGCTGAAGATGTAGCAGGAAATACTTTTACTAAATCCGTTACTGTTAAAAGAGATACACAACCTCCTGTTCTTACATTATCTATTGCACCATCTACCAGTGGCAAGAAACTTTGTAAAAACTTGAAAGTTACTGTAACATGTACTGATAAACTTAGTGGTATTAGCGCTATGACAGCTAAGAATAATCCTACGCAAGCCACATCTAAAGATGAAACATTACGAGATGCAGAGGGTGGAACTGGTAATTCTACTATGACTAGAACTGTTGATTTTTCTAGTTCTTCAGGTTCGAGATATTTAAGAGCAGGATGTCAAGATGGTGCTAAAAACGGAACATGGACTGGTGATTCTTATAGCACGTCAGCATATTTTAAGATTCCTAGAAATACTGAAGAAAAATATGTTCAATCAAGATATTGTACTGATGATGATGAAACAACGTGTGAATCTAGAATTAAGGAAATTACTTACGGAAGAGCTACTGCTAATTATTATTGGTCAACTGAAAAAAGTTACAGTTCAAAGGACAATGTAATTTCAAAGACTGCGTTGGCATGGTGTAATGATAAAAAGGGTACTAGTTATTCATCGTGCGGAAGTGCGTCTGCGAGTAATTACCATACGTATTGTCTTGATGCTAGTGGTGCTAATGGTAAAAGAGCTTCTTGTACAGTAAAATATTGCAGAGTGTACTATACAAATCATAGAGAAATTGATTATACTTATAAACAGCCTGGATATTGTACTGATACATCTTCAAGTTCTAGAACTTCAGAAACTTATATTTCTTGTGAGAGTGGTTATGCAAAAAGAACTTCTTGTGTATATTAATAAAAAATAAACAAAACGATAAACATTTATTGTTTTGTTTTTTCTTATGTGGTAAAATTATATATGCAGTTGAGGTGTATAGAATGAATGAGTTTATAAATGATTTAGGTTATAATAATTTAATGATTATTATTGCTATAATTGTAGCAATAATAATTGCTCTTGTTATTATATTTATAATAGAAAAAATCCAAAAGAAAAAACAAGATCTTGATATTATTGAAAACTATGAACCTACTTCTAATGTTTATTATAAAGACAATGTTACTGAAGAAGAAGCAAAGAAAAAACTTGATGATGCTTATGAAAAACTAGCCAATGAGGAAGAAGACTTAATTACTCATACTAATTTTGAAAATGAACAAGAAGAAAAAAGTGTTATTAGTTACGATGAATTAATTAAAGTAAGCAATGATATAGATGAAAGAAATGATTTATTACTTATGGATGAAGGTAGTGAACCTATAACTATTGAAGAACTTTATAAAAGACATCTTGAAGAACAAGAAAGTGAAAATAATGATAAGTTAGACAACCCAGTTTTTATTGACGAAGAACCTAAAAAGTTTAAAAACTCTGAGGTTATTTCACCTGTTTTTGGAGTTTATAAAAATGTTGTTAAGACTAAGTATACCGATGAAGAATTAGAAAAAACTGTTAATCTTGAGGATTTAGAAGTTGAAATTAGAAAAACCGAGGATTTTTTAAAAGAATTAAAAAAATTAAAAAATAAATTAGATTAATTTTTGGGAGGGTTTATGAAAGTAGGAATATATACACTAGGGTGTAAGGTTAATACTTATGAAAGTGAGTATATAGCCTCTCTTTTTAAAAATAGAGGCTATACTATAGCTTCCTTTGATGAAGATTGTGATGTTTATGTAATCAATACTTGCACTGTTACTAATAATAGTGATAAAAAAGATAAAAAAATTATTAATCATGTTAGAAATAAAAATGCTTGTGTTGTTGTATGCGGATGCTTTGTAGAAAGTCATAAAGATTATAATTTTGATGGTATTGATATAGTTATAGGCAATCATAATAAATCTAATATAGTAGACTTAGTCGAAGACTATTTTATTAATAAAAAGCAAATTAAACTAATAGATAATAATATAATGAAAGTAGGATTTGAAGACATGGTTATAGACTCTTTTGAATCTAGAACCAGAGCTTTTGTAAAGATACAAGATGGTTGTGAAAATTATTGTAGTTACTGCATTATTCCTTTTGTAAGAGGAAGATGTCGTTCTAAAGATAAGGATAAAGTTATTAGTGAGATAACATCTTTAGTTAATAATGGTTATAAAGAAATTGTTCTTACTGGTATTCATACCGGTAATTATGGTAGTGATTTAGGTATTAAGTTTTCATCTTTACTAAGTGAAATACTTAAGATTCCTAATCTTAAAAGACTTAGAATATCCTCAATTGAAATAACTGAGCTAGACGATGAGTTTTTTAGACTTTTAAATAATCCTATATTGTGCAACCATTTACATATTCCACTTCAAAATGGTTCTAATAGAATACTTAGTTTAATGAATAGAAAATACACTAATGAAGAGTTTTATGAAATAGTAAAAAAAATAAGAAGCATTAGAAACGATATTTCTTTAACTACCGACGTAATAGTGGGTTTCCCTGGTGAGACAGACGATGACTTTAACGAAAATATTGATTTTATAAGAAAAGTTGGTTTTAGTAAAGTCCATGTTTTTCCTTATAGTAAAAGAGATGGTACTAAAGCTGCACGAATGGATAATCAAATAGATCCTAATACTAAAAAGAAAAGAACTAAACAGTTACTTGATGTTTCTTTAGAGTTAGAAAATAACTATTATAATAGTTTTATTACTAAGGATGAAAAAGTTCTTATTGAAAAAGTTGATGATGATTATTCTTATGGTCATACTACTAATTATTTGTATTTAAAGATTCCTAAAAAGTTAAAAGAAAATGAAATATATGATGTAAAAATAAGTAAAGATATGTTTTAATATTTTAATTTTTATGATACAATGTAATTGTACTTATAAGGAGGTCTTTATGGGAAATTATAAGATGTTTAATAGTCAAGAAGAAAATATATACGGTTATGATCAAATGAAAAGTGAGTTTAATAAGAAAGATTTAGATAACATGATGGAGGATCAAAAAAAGGAGTGTTTAAGAGAGATTAACTTAAAATATCAAGAAAGACTTAATGCAATGGAAAAAGCTAAGAAAAAAGCTTTTGCTATAGCCCTTTCTGTTTCAATAGCAGTAGGAGCAGCTGGAGTAGGATATGTTAATCATGCTATGAATGATAATACTTCTAGTGTTGACAATGATATCTCATCAGTTGAAGAATCTTATTCGTATGATGATTTTATAGATTATTGTAATTATGTAACTGAAACTACTGGTGCTACTTTTATTCCTTCACAAGATAACTATAAACAAGTTGTTTTAAGTGGTGAATTAAAGCAATTTATACAAGAAAGGGATAATGGTGGTAAAAGATTATGAATGAAATTATAATATTAGACGGAAGAGAGTTTCTAGTAGTAGAAAGAATTAATTTCTTTGGATATAATTATATATATGCTTATGCATTAGATGATACCGATGATTATACTATTTTAAAAGAAACATTAAAAGATGGGAAAAAGTTTGTTTCTAGTGTAGTAGATGATGAAGAAATTGAAGAAATATTAAAAATGATTGGAAATAGTAATAAATAAAGTACAAAATGTACTTTTTTTTATTTTTTAATTGTGGTAATATATTAATAGACGATACTAAAGGGAGGCACTAGTATGATAGAAAAGTTTAAAGTACAAAAAAGGAGCGTAAAACTTGCAACTATATCATTTATATTAGGATTTATTGCTTTATGCTTAATAGTTACTGGACAGTCTTTTGCTATATTTTCAGGTACTTTTACCGATACAAATGAACAAGTAGTAAAATTAGGTAGTTTAGAAGTAACAATGAAAGAACCAGCAACTGGTATTGATTTAGCACTTAGTTCTATGTCTGATGTTGAAGGACTACTTCAAGAAGAAGTTTATAGTTTTACTGTAGAAAATACTGGTAGTGCTAATGCTAAATATAAACTTTTATTAATAGATGATGAAACTAGTAAAGCGTCTTATACTGGAACTTTATTAGATAAAGGATTAATAAAACTAGGAGTAGAGGTTAATGGCTTAGAAAAAGGTCCTTTTACATTAGCAGAGTTAAATAATTTATTAAATGAAAAAGAACTAAAAGTAGGTAAAAAAGATTCTTATAAATTAAGATTATGGATAGACGAGAATGCTAATTTAGATGAAATATCTGAACAACAAATATTCTTAAAATTAAAACTTGAAGCTGAACAATATTTTAGTGAAATAGTTAGTAGTTTAGATGAAAGTGGAGCAAATGCTCCAGTTTTATCAAGTAATATGATACCAGTGTATTATGACAGTGCATCAAATGTATGGAAAAAAGCAGATGAAACTAATTCAAACGTTTCTAATAAATGGTATGATTATGATAATAAGATGTGGGCTAATGCAGTAACTGTTACAAATACAAATAGACAAACTTATTTAAATGCAGATGCAGGAACTACAATACCAATGAGTGATATAAATACAATGTGGGTATGGATACCCAGATACACTTATACATATTTAAATACAAATACACCACAAGAAATAAATGTTAAGTTTGAAAGCGGGACTCAAAGTAGTGGTACAATAAAATGTACTGATGCAGTAACAGGTACTAGTAGTACATCAGAAACATGTACTGATACAAAAAATGGAGGTTTAAAAGCAGGCACCTCAACATATACTCATCCAGCATTCTGGTGGGATAAGAATGATAACAACATAAAAGAACCAAATGAAGAACTAACAGGAATATGGGTAGGAAAGTTTGAAGTATCTAGTGATACTACATGTACACCATCAGAATATGTAACAGTAGGTTCAGGATGTAACTTGCAAACAATAAGACCAAATATAAAACCTAATGTAACATCATGGAGAGGAGCACAAGTAGGAACATTCTTTAATGGAATACAAAAGATGAGAGAAAATGGAAATAA
>CAKOIB010000012.1 GCA_934086255.1 uncultured Bacilli bacterium | reverse complement strand
TTTTTTGTTTTTCTATATATTTTATGCTTGAAATTACTGTTTTATAACTACTGTTTGTGTGATTTTAAATTTTTACTTTTTTTATTTTTTTGTATTCCTCATAGTATTTTTTTGTAGTATTTTCATCGAATGGGTATTCTTTATTCCTTACTTTTTCTATTAATGTTGTTAGTTCACTTCTTAATATCTTGTCTATTTTCTTTGAATAGTTCATTATTCTTTTATGATATTGATATTCTCCTCTATCTAAAACTTTAAAAGAACCGTCTGGAAATACTCTTAAGTCCAAATCATAATCTATATATTTTATAGTATTGTTTTCAATGATATATGGCGATGCAATATTGCAATAATAATAAATGCCTGTTGATTTTATTTGACCTATTATATTAAACCAATTATCTTTTGAAAAGTACATAATTGCCGGTTCTTTTGTTCGCCAGGTTCTACCGTCTGATTCTGTTACTAATGTTTTACAGTTTCCAAATACAGCGTAATCTTTTGTTTGATCTATAAATATTGCTTGATCCCAGCTTCTATGAATTTTATGATCGTGTTTATAACTATGTATATTTAATCTATCTCCAACTTTAAATTCCATCATATCACTTCCTATTTGTTTTATTATATATCATTTTTATGAATAAAACAAATTAATTTATATCGTATATTATTTTTAAAAGTATTGGATATTGTTTTTATTAGTAAAGAAAAAAAACAAACAGTTTCCTATTTGTTTAATGTTTCTATTGCTTTTTGAAGTTGATTGTCATCTTCATCTTTTTGTGTTTCATAATACTTATCATTCAATTTTTCTTCTATAGTTGGTTTTATACCTGTTTTGTCAATACTATTTCCTTTTGATGTTAACCATGTTTCTGCAGTATATTTTACCATAGAGCCATTTGATAAGTTTAATACTTTTTGAACTGTTCCTTTTCCATATGTTGTTGTTCCTATTAGAGTTGCTCCATATTCTTCGTTTAGTGCTGCTGCTAGTACTTCTGAACCTGAAGCGCTTCCTCCGTTTATTAAAACAGCAATTTTATATTTTCTGTTGTTATTTTCTGTTGAATATATTTTTTCTACTTTTTCTTTTGTTTTAATTTGGCAAATTACTTGATCTTTGTTTAAGAATAGGTTCGCTATGTTTTTAACCGATTCTAAGTGACCACCAGTATTACTTCTTACATCTATTATTAAGCTATTAATATTTTGTTTTTCTAGTTTTTCTAGTTGTTCTTTAAATTGTTCATCTGTGTTTAATGCAAATATTGATATGTACATATATCCTATTTTTTTATTATTTTTTTCTATTACTTTTGATGTTACTGATGGAATAGAGATAGTTCCTGTTGATAGTGTTAGGGTTTTTTCTTCTTTTTCTCTTTTTATTGTTACTGTAAATGGTTTTTTATAACTTTTTATTTTGTTTGTTACTTCTTTTAGTGTTTTATTTTCTGTTGACATATTGTCTACTTTTGTTATTAAGTCATTTTCTTTTATTCCTGCTTTTGATGCTGGTGAATTTTCAAAAACACTTGCTACTACTATGTTTTTGTCTTTATCTTGTGTTACTTCTAATCCTATTCCCGTAAATGTTCCATTTAATCTTTGATTAAAGTCTTCTGATTCTTCTTCATTAAAATACATAGAGTATTGGTCACCAAGGAAATTCATCATTCCCTGAATGGCTGCTTCGCTTAGTTTGTTTTTATCTACTTTTCCGTAGTATTCGTTTAATATTGTGTTGTATACCTTTTCTATTTCAGTTGCGTTTGCTTTACTTACTTTGCATTCAGCACATTTGTTACTAAATATTACTTCTCCTACTAATAAGCCTAGTATTAGGGACATAATTATTACAATTATTAACTCAGCAGAATTGAATCTGATTTTATCTAGTTGAAGTTTTTTTTCTACTGTTTTAAGTGCGTTTTTTGTTTTTTTATTTATTTTTTCTTTTATATTTTTCATATCTTATCACCATTTATAATAATATCACATATTTTAACAGTTATAAACTGATTTTTTGGTTTTTTAGGTTGTTTTATGTAAAAAAGAAGCTTAATGCCTCTTAATTATTTTATTTTTCGTTCATTGTTGCTACTACATTTAATGATTTGGCAACTTGTAGTAATTCTTGTTTATTCATTGTATCTGATGCTATGTAGTATTCTATTCCATTGCTTGTCCATGTATATGAAACATCTGTTAATGATCCTACAGTGTCTATTAGTAAGAATGGTTCTCCATATGTTGGCACTATTGTTAATTCGTCTGATGCTTTAACTGTTTCTTGTACTAATATAAATGGATTGTCTCCGGAGAATGTCATTATCATTCTTTGACCATTTTCTGTTTGAATTGTTTCTTTATTTGATAGGGATGTGTTAGTAGGTAAATAGAATGGGAATAAAGAATCTTCTAGTGATGATGTTGCTTTTTCTTTTGTTGTTTTTTCTTGATTTTGTTTTTCTTCTTGTTTGTTTTGTTGATTATTTTCTTTTTGTTCATCGTTTTCTTGTTTTGTGTTATTGCTATCTTGGTTTTTATTTTCATTTTGTTTTTGACTATTATCTTTTTGTTTTTGACTATTATCTTTTGTGTTTTCAGTATCTACTTGATATTCTTTTGCAACTTTTTCTAGTTTAAAGTATTCATCATCAAATGTTGGTTTTTTATCAATATTTGATATTGTAAATTCTATGTATGGAACATTTTTGTCATCTAATACTTTTACTTGTTTTAAAGTGCTATTTTTGTCTAGTATTATTTGTTGTTTTTTGTATGTTGGATTGTTTGGATAGTTTACTTTAGTTGTAAAGACAAAATTGTTATCTTGTTGTTCAAACGTTGTTTCTTTGTCATTTTTCAAGTCATTTACTAGTGAGCCTAATAAATATACTTGAGAGTTGTTATTTGGCCATGTTGATTGGAATTTGAAGCTCTTATTGATTGATGGTGATATTACATATACTAACAAAGGTTTAATTTTTTTCTGTTTTTAATAACCATTTTCAAATGGCTTAAATTTATAATATATCTCTACATTTTTATTTTCATCTATAACTATTTTATCTATGATACTAGATAATAGTTGTACACTAGGCTTTTTCATAGATAAATATTCTTTTATAACACTTTCATATTTTTTATTATTATTAGTTATATTATTCTTTATATTATATATTTTAGTTTTTATTTCTGCTATCTCGTTTTTTTTAGTGAGAGTTTCTTCAGTTATTCTATTAGTCATTCTTTTATACATTTCTAAATCAATAATGCCATCTAACTTATCATTGTATAAATCTTCTTTTTTCTTACTACTAAATTCAACTTCTGCTACTAACTTTTTTAAATTTATTTCTAACTCATTTAATATTTTTTTTGTTTTATCACTATTTGCTAATACATTCTTTAAATCACTAGTTTTCAAATATTTTTTACACATTTTCTTTATCTCTTTTAAAACTAAATCTTCTAATTCATAGTACTTAGTATTGTGTGGTGTACATAAATTATATTTTTTATGTTTAGCCCAGTAATTACAATTACCATAACATCTAGTAACTTCACCTTTCTTTTTAGTATTAACTTTTTGAAGCCTAAAACCTATTGTATGACCACATTCTTTACAATACACAAAACCTTTAAGTAATATATCTTGTGTGTTTTTACCTTGATTTTTATTCCTATTATATATGTCTTGAACTAGATTAAATGTTTCTCTATCAATTATGGCTGGACATTTATTTTCACATATTATCCAGTCTTCAGGTTTAACCCTTACTCTTTTCTTTGATTTATAACTAGGCTTTTTTGACCTCCCTTGTGTTAAATCACCAACATAAGTAGGGAGGGTCAACATATCACTTATAGTTCTATTATTCCATATACCATATGCCGTTGACATATGACCAGATTTAAGACCTTTATATTCGGTAGGGATAGGTACTTTTTCATCTGTTAAAATTCTAGATATTTCACAAATTCCTTTTCCACTAACAAACAAATCAAATATTCTTTTAACAACTTTTGAAGCCTCTTCATCTATTATTAACTTATATTTATTATTAGGGTCTTTTTTATAACCATATGGAGCAGTCTTGCCCAAGAAATTACCTTGACTTCTTTTATTATATACACTTGCTTTCATCTTTTTAGATGTATCTCTTACGTGTTTTTCATTAAAAAAACATTGTAAAGGTATCATTTCATTAGATGTATTATATTCATCAAACGTATCAACTCCATCAAGTATGGTAACGTATCTTATTCCTTTTTCATAGAAATAATCTAAATACATTAACTGTTGACCCTCGTTTCTACCAAATCTGGATAAATCTTTGGTAATTACCATATTAATACGTTTAGCCTCAATATCTTCAATTAATCTGTTCCACCCAGCCCTATCAAATTGAGTGCCACTAACACCATCATCTACATACTCATCTATATATAATAAATTGTTTTCTCTTATATATTTATGTATTATGTCTCTTTGATTGGAAATACTACCACTTTCACCTTTTAATTCATCTTCACGAGATAATCTTAAATAAATACCTACTTTGTATGTTTCACTACCTACCATAATTACCTCCTTTTTTGTGGTAGCAAAACCATTTCAATATATTTATATTATACCATTTTTAGCCTTGTTTTACTAGATTTTCATTGTAATAGAGAACTAGAAATTGTTCTATAATTTCTTGAAATGATTTGCCTTTTTCATCAAAATAACTTGTCACTTTCATATAACAATCACCTAATAAAACATATGAATTAAACACTTAATTCTTGATTAATATTTTTGTCAACTTCTGCCTGTAATTGAACTCTTAAAGTTTTAGATTTTTCTAAAGCAAAAATAATCCTTTCATCTATTTGTATAAATCTTTTTCCACCAATTATAACTTCATAGATAGCATTAAATGGTTCAAGAGTTTTCATTAAAGAATTATATTCATCATAATTAAACTTTAATATTTGCATAATCTTATTTACTGTCGCTCTAGTTTTATGTTTATCCCACAATCTTAAAATGCCATCACTATAATTAAAAGTACATAATATTTTTAGAAATAATATTAATGAATGATTATAGGTATATGCTCTCTTACTCACAATTAACCATCTCACTTTCTACATTGCAACTTTGCACATTGTCATCTAATAAACTACTTAAACTCCAATACGTTCTTCCATTCTTTTTACTTGAATGAATTTTATTATTTTGATTTAAGTAACTTCTAGCACCATTAAAGGTACGTTCACTAAAGCCACCAACATTACGCAACTGTTGAAGTTCATTTGCTGATATTTCTTTTTTACTTGCAATACACCCTAATATAAAATTCTTAGCGTTTTCAAATTTAGTATTATTATCTTGATTTGCAACCTCATTTACATTGACTTCGCCTTTGTCTTCCAGCCATTCTAAGCCATCATTAGTTATTTTGTAACTCAAACAATGTCCCTCTTTTGTAACATTACTAGTGCTATGTAGGAAAAGCCTTTCGTCGTTTTCAGTATTTTTAATTACCATCATCATTGACCTTGCAAAACCTACAAAGTCAATCGAACCAGCACCTTTATATATAGCCTTTGTTTCATTTCCCTTTTTTAAGTGTTGAACTAAGACAATTGAAACATTATACTTCTCTGCTATTCTTTTTAGTGGCGATAGTGCATTTCTAACTTGCACCATTGAATTACTATCACCATCGCCCATATATGCTTGTATAGGGTCTATTACAATTAATAAAGGACGTTTTTCTTCAATTAATTTTTCTAAGCGTGATAAATCTTTAAAATACAATTTTTTTATATTTTCATCTATTGTAAAAACTTTTTCTACATCTGCATTTTGAAGTTCCAAACGCTTCTTCAATGCATATTCGATAGGGTCATCACTATTTAATAAAACAACATTTCCCATCTCAAACTTATCTTCACTAAGTGGTATATAATCACCTCTAGTTATTCTTGAAATAATATCTATTAACATAAATGTTTTACCACTTTTAGGGTCACCTTGTACAATAGATACCATTCCTTTTGGAATATATGGAAACCATAACCATTCTAGTTCTTTTGTTTCCACATCAGCGTATTTGATATAATACTTTTTATTTTCTTCTGTCATAAATTTCCTCATTTCTTGTTTCTTGCAAAAAACTTTTTTCTGTCGACATATAAACTATAACACGAGATTTTTTAAGTAGGGAAGTAATCGAATAATAACTCGATTTTTTTAAATGATTTTAAAATAAAAAAGCACTTAATTAAAAGTACTTTTCAATGTCAATTTAACCTTTTTTCTTACTATTCCAAATTTTAAATCTAATATCATGTAATATTTGTATTATCTCTGCTAAAGCAAATATTCCTAGTGACACGCCACCATAAGTTAACCATATAGTTATTAATGAACTAAATTCTATATCATCATATTCATTTTTTCCCAATATAAAACCAAGTATAAAGCCTAAAACAATTATTATCCAAGCAATCACTTTTAATATACTAGAGATAGTATTTTTTTCTTGCATTATTTTTTCCAATCTCATATCAAGATTTTCTGTACTATATTCTTTTAAATCATTACAATAAGGACACCCTTTTTCTAAGTCTTTTAACTCTCTACCACAATTAACACATTTTATTTTTTTATTTTCTTTATGGTCTTCTAAATTATCAAAAAAATTATCTTTCATTCTTTACCTCCAATTTTTTTAGTTTATTAAGTCCATATGACCTAAAATATAATATTACTGGTATATAATATATTGTTTCTATAATACGTTTAATTACTACATCAAACTTAGTTATTCCATAGGCTGATAAACTAATAATAGAACCAATTAAACATATAATATATACTAATATGCTTGCTATACACATAACATTAGGCTTAATAATACTTTTATTTTTGGAATAGAATGTAATTCCTAAACTAATAACCAGTATAGCAAATAAAGGTATATAATTAGATAATATTAATATTTGACTAATACCATTAATGCTAGTAAATAATTTTGCAACATATACACATCTTATTAATAATACAACTATAAAATTTATAAACACTATTGTATTTAGTGCAGTTAAATTTATATGCTTTTTAGAAATAATCAATACATAATATAAAAGCAATATTAAACAACCACTAGTAGCAAAATCAATTAAACTTTCAATTATAGTATAGGCATTAAAAGTACTAATAAAAGATATAGCAAGTAGTATTATGGAAATTATAACCAATAATTTTGGGTTATTGACCAATTTTTTCATTGTTAACGCACTCCTTTCTAATTTATATTATAGCATAAATTCTAACCACTGGCGCATATAATTCTAACTGATAGTTGTATAAAATAATATTAGGTGGTGTAAATGGAAAGTAAAAGCCACTTCCACAACGACTACTATTATTATGATATTGTTAGGAAAAACATTAAAAAATATAGAAAAACGGCTAATCTTACACAACAAGAATTAGCCGATAAAATAGAAGTATCTATGCATTATATTTCACAAATTGAAAGTGCAAATCCTAATAAATACTTTACTTTAGTAGTTATTGGAAGAATTGCCGACGCATTAAATATTGATATTAGACAACTATTTGATGATGTCGACACTACAAAATAGTATAATTGCCGTTATGCTATTTTTTTGATACTTCTCCATAAATATACCATAATACTAAGAAACAATGAACCTATGAGTGAATTTTTTATTTAAAAAACTTTCTCTTTTTTTATACCTTACAAAAAAATAAGGAGTTTATTTGCTTTTTAATGCTATATCACTAATTATAATATAAACAAAAATAGTAGTTGTAAAATACCCTACTATCTTGTATTTATTTCATAAACATTATTTTTATCATACTATCTTACTTAAATAAAATATCAATATAATTGTTAACAAGTCACAAAGTGCAAAGTTGCAAACTAAATATCTCGATTATCATATATTGATAAATATTCATCCTTACTTAAAATATCTTTAACATATTTTTCATCATCAGTAATTAATAATAATAAATTGTTTATAAATATTTTTTCTAGTCTTCTAATATATCCAGGTAAATATTCTTCTTTTAAAATATAATCCTTTGTATCAAGATGTGTATAATAATTTCGTGTATTAGCTAAATAATCATATACATTATAATTATTATTTTCTTTTTTGCATTGCTTATATTCAAATCTTTTAGCCATTATACTATTTTTGTCAATTTTCTTTATTCTACTTGCTAAATTTACCCTTGTATCATATCGATAGACAATAGCATTGGCTACGCTTTCATGTATATTGTCTATATTCTGTATATATTCTTTTTTAAAGTCATTATCTTTCATAGCTTTTTCTAAGCTTATTTTATTTTCATCATAAAATTTTTGCAAAATATTTTTAAAGGCTTTATTCTTTTTTTCCTTTTCTTTAATATTATCTGCTGCATAGCTAAATTTTTCTATACATTTCATTATTGTTAAAAAATCATCTTCTATGGTATAAGATTTATACGGACTATAATAGATATTTATTGCCTCTTTATATCTTTTATTAAAATATATCTCATGCCACTTACTAAACATTTCTATTATACTATCACCAATACAATTATAATAAGTTCTTAAATTAAAAGTAGGATAACCTAAATGATTGCAATAACAATTACTAAAATCTGTATTTATTACAACTTCGTCTTCAATATCACCCATAATATTTTTACCATTATACATTTTGTGAAATTTAATTAGTCTTACTTGACTACTATATCCCATAAACAGAGCAAAAAATCTAGTAATCATTTGAACATACATCATAATCTTTTCTATGCTCATAACATAAACTGACCTTATACAAATATATGGTATAATATTAAAATTTTTAATAGATGTATCAGTTAAATTACAATCTTCTTCAAAATATTTTACATAAATTTTCAATTTATCATCATTGTATAATAAAATATCATTAGGTATATTAAATTTAATTTCATTTTCATCTTTTATAATTGTTTTAATATTTAACCATTCATCTAATCGATTAAAAGTAAATCTAAAACTTTGTATATGCTTACTAAAATCTACACTTTTATACTTTATACAAATTCCTTTTTTGACAACATAACCAACTTTATACTTATAATATCCTATTCCATTACCAATTAAAAAGCAATTATATAAACTTAAATATTCATTTCCTGCAAATCCTGTTATTTTCTTCTTATACCCATTAATGCTACTTTCATTTATTGTCAAATATATGTTATTATTATCATCTATTTCACATTCCCCAGGATGATTTTTTTTATCAAAATAAAACGTACCTTTATAAATCATAATTACACCCTTTCACTAATTAATATCACTAAAATCAATTGAATTTCCTAGCATAGAAATGGCTTCAAGATATGGAAAATTATCATAACTTGTTCTCTTTGTAAAAACTTTTTTATATTCCCTAACAAATATGTCATCTAAATTTTCAGTTTCTTTTGATGGTAAAAGTTCAGATAGCCATCTAATATAATCTTGTTCATCATTATCACTTTCTAAAAATGATAGAAATGATTTTATTATTTCATCACCTTTACCAGTAATAAAACTATTGTAGTTATCTATATCTTTAATTTTTAATGCTAAAGCCATTGGCAATAAAACGTCAGCCTCAAATAGATATTTATTTCTGTTGAAAGAATCTTTAAAATCAGTATATGGTTCAACAATCTTGTACATTGACATATACTTGTTACATTCCCTATATGAAAATTTTAAATACTTAAATAATTCAAAAGATATATTTTCTGGTAAATTAGTAGATTGTATAATTTCACAGTGCTTTTTAACATAATTTTCTAAATTATCAATCCCAAGTGTAATAACGCTATCATAGATTTTATTTAAATAACCATATCCATCAAAATCATTGCCATAATATTTTTTTATTGTATAACTCAATTGTCTATTATTAGTTACAACTACAATGCTTAATTTTGAATTGTTATAGAAATGTTTTAATGTTTCAAGTAATTTTACTGCATAATCAGGTCGACATCTATCCAGTTCATCAACTACTAATAATATTCTTTCATCAGATTTTATTATTTTGTTAAATAATTTATTCAATGATGATTGTTTTTCTTCAATTGTAACAATACTATCTGCTAAATCCTCAAATGATTTTAACTTTTCAAAACAATCTTTAGTTATATATCCCAAACTACCTTTTTCAATAATGTTTTCTAATATTGGTTTTACTGCGCCAAACAATTCTTCAGGATTTTCGATATGTTTTTTATATTTAGGGTATTCATTTAAAATATTATAAATTAATGACTCTAGAGGATTGTCATGATTATCATTTTCCCAAGCATTATAATAAACTACAATATGCTTTTTTGAAAATTCCTGTACTTTAGCATAATCCTTATGAAATTTTATATTATCAATATTGCTATGATTATTACAAATATAAATTAATTGTTTTATGAAAAAAGTTTTTCCAGTTCCCCATTCACCATCTATGGATATTGTAAAGTTCTCATTAACATTATTTAATAATTTCATAAGATTAATTATTTTACTATTTCTTCCTAGCCAATCATCATTAATAGTACTAAGTAAATTGTCATCATTAATTAAAAGCTCATATTTTTTCAAAAGTATCACCTCAACTATATTATACCATAAAAAAATTTCTATCTTTCATCATAGATAGAAACTCTTATATTAAAATGGCTTGCTCCACGTTTTCAAAAAAAGTTATACCTTTGTGTGTTAATACATATACTCCTTCACTATTTTTTAAAATTATTTGTTTATAGTCGTTTGCTTTGTTTGTTAATACTACTTTGTAGTTTTCATCTTTTTTGTAACTTACTAAAACATCATATTTGTATGTATCGTCATTGTTGGTTAGGGACATTTCTCCTTCGATATAATAGCTTTTTAGATTTTCTGAATCTTTTATGAAGTTTTCTTTTATATTATCTTCATTTAAAGTTTTACATCCTGTCAATAATAGTGTCATTACTAAAGCAATGCTTAAAAACTTTTTTTTCATATTTCACTCCTTCTTTTCTTTCATTTAATTATATTTGTATATTTTTTTATTATTCGTGAATATTTTTATTTTTTTGGTACATAATATTTAACGAAATAGGAAAAGGAGGAATTGTATGAGTACTTTACAAAAGGTAGCTTTAGTGTTCACCATAATTGGTGCAATTGTATGGCTTCTTGTTGGTTTATTTGATTTTAATTTAGTTACTTCTTTATTTGGAGAAGCTAATATTATATCTAGAATTATTTATATAATTGTTGGTATATGTGGATTAATAAATATTGGACTATTTTTTGAAGAAGATTAAAAAAACTCAAGATTTTTATTTCTTGAGTTTTTATATTTCCATTAATTCTTTTTCTTTTTCTTTAGTTAGTTCTTCTATTTTCTTGTTATAGTCATTTACTACTTCTTGAATAATATCTATTAAGTTTTTTTCTTGATCTTCTGGAAGTTCGTCATTTTTAACAATTTCAATTACATCTCTACGAATGTTTCTTATGGCTATTCTTCCTTCTTCAGCGTATTCTTTTACTACTTTAACTAATTCCTTTCTTCTTTCTTCAGTTAGTTGTGGAATGGTTATAAATACTGTTTCTCCATTATTGTTTGGTGTAACACCAAGATTTGCTTCGAATATTGCTTTTTCTATTGCTCCGAGTAGGTTTTTATCAAATGGTTTAACACTTAATTGTCTTGCTTCTGGAACGAATATTGTAGCAACTTGTTTTACTGGTGTTGGTGTTCCATAGTATGATACCATTACATCATCTAACATGCTTGGATTAGCACGTCCTGCTCTTACGGTAGTAAATCTTTCTTCAAGATTTTTAATTGCTTTATTCATTTTTTCGATTGCAATTTGTTTATAGTCGTTATTCATAGTTATCTCTCCTTCATATAAATTATATCAAATAAGAATTAAATTGTGAATAAAAACTGATACTTTTTATGGTATCAGTTCTATTATTTTGACATTTTTTCAAAACCTTCGATTAGTAACTTTTGATATTGATCTGTTAGTTTTATATTATTACTTGATGTATCAAATTCAAAATCATCATAATATCCATATATTTTTTTATCTAATATGAATATTACTGCTGGGGTTGAAAAGACTTTTTCTTCTGTTTTATAAACTTGATTTTCTTTTTCTACATTTAATGTAGTTATGTAATCATTTAGTTTTTCTAACATTTCATTGTATAATTTAGTTCCATCAGAGGTTTTGACTAGTTTCTCATCTTTTATTTCATATTTTGGATTATTATCTTTATAATTATAATAATATATGTCATTTTTGTAATCTTTTTCTATATTGTTTAAAGAATCTACAAGGTATCTTGATTTATTATCTTGTGGTTCTCCGATAAAGATTATGTTATTTGATGAAAAAACGTTATTTATATTATTCATGTCTAAGTATTTAAAGTTGTTATCTTTTTCTATATTTAGTTGATAATTTGTACTATTATAGTTTTCGTATTCGACTTTAAAGTTTAGGCCATCAATAACTTGTTCTTCTTTTTCTATTTGTGGTTTTATATCGCATCCACATATTAGAAAAATTGATATTATTAGTATTATGTACTTCTTCATGTTGTTATCCGTTTATTTGATTTTTTACTTCCTCTGCAAAGTTTTCAACTTTCTTTTCCATACCTTCGCCTACTTCATATCTTACAAGTTTTAGAATTGTTCCTCCATTTTGAGCAACATATTTTTCAACTGTTTCTTTGTTTTCAGCTTTGATAAATATTTGATCAGTTAAACATACTTCTTCATAGAATTTTTTTACTTTTCCAACCATGATTTGTTCAATTCTATCTTCTGGTTTTCCTTCATTTAGTAATTGTTCTCTCATGATTGTTTTTTCTTTTTCTAGTACTTCAGTTGGTACTTCTTGTTCATTTAAGTATAATGGTCTCATTGCTGCTGCATGCATTGCTACTTCTTTTGCAACTTCTTCATTTGCTCCTTCAAGTAGAGTTAATGCAACGATTCTACCACCCATATGTGTATATGAGCCAAATACTTGTGAATCTGTTTTTTCTAATTTTTCAAATCTTCTGAAGCTAATTTTTTCTCCGATTGTTGAAGTGATTGCTATTATTTTGTCACTAATCTTTTCACCATTTACTTCAAGATTTAGTGCTTCTTCCATAGTTGTAGCGTTACTTTCTAATAAATCTTTAGATAGTTCGTTTACAAAGCTTTGGAATTTTTCGTTTTTAGCAACAAAGTCTGTTTCTGAGTTTACTTCGATTACAATAGCTTTATTTCCTTCGATTAAAACGTTAGCTAATCCTTCTGCTGCTATTCTTTCTGCTTTTTTAGCAGCTTTTGATATACCTTTTTCTCTTAACCATGTGATTGCTTCTTCCATGTCACCATTTGTTTCTTGAAGTGCCTTTTTGCAATCCATCATTCCTGCCCCTGTTTTTTCTCTTAATTCTTTTACATCTTGAGCGCTAAACATAGTATACCTCCTAATTATTTTAATGCTTCCAATAGGTCAGCTTTTTTCATTGTACTATAACCTTTTACTTCTTTTTCTTTAGCTAATGCTTTTAGTTCTGCTAAAGTTAAGTCTTCAAGGTTTGTTTCTTCTACTACTTTTTGTTCTTCTTTTACTTCTTGTTTTTCAATATTTTCTTCTTTTTTAGTTTCTTTTTTTGGTTTATTTGCTTTGTCTTCAGGTGAAACACAGTTTAGGATTTCTCCTCCGTTAACTTCGTTTATAGCGTTTGCTAAAGCACCAATTACTAATTTTACTGCTCTTACTGCATCATCGTTTGCTGGAATTACATAGTCTACCATATCTGGATCGCAGTTAGTGTCTACTATACCAAATACTGGGATTTTTAGTTTTCTAGCTTCTTTTATAGCTGTTTCTTCAACACGTGGATCTACGATAATCATAGCACTAGGTAATTTTTTCATTTCTCTAATTCCACGTAGGTTTTTATTTAATTTTTCGTATTCTTTTTTAATTTGTGCAACTTCTTTTTTAGGTAATAGTTCTAATGTACCATCTTTTTCCATTGCTTCAATTTCATCTAATCTTCTTACTCTATTTTTGATAGTTCTGAAGTTAGTTAATGTTCCCCCTAACCATCTTTCGTTTATAAAGTAATTGTTTGTTCTGATAGCATTTTCTTCCATTGCTTCTTGTGCTTGTTTTTTAGTTCCAACGAATAAGAAAGTTCCTCCGTTTTCTGCTATCTTTTTAATTTCTTCGTATGCTTCTTCGATGCATTTTGCTGTTTTTTGTAAATCGATAATATAAATATCATCTCTTGATGTATAAATATATTCTCTCATCTTTGGATTCCATCTTCTTTTTTGATGTCCAAAATGTACTCCTGCTTCTAATAAATAATTCATTGACACTACTGTCATAATATTCCTCCTTCGTTTTATCTTCTACTAAGTTCAAAATAATATCACCATTTGGCACTAGATATTAAAATCCATTAGTATGTTTATTATTTTAATGCTTCTAATAAATCAGCTTTTTTCATTGAAGTGTATCCTTCAATTCCTTTTTCTTTTGCAAGTTCTTTTAATTCTGCTACTGTCATTTTAGAAATGTCATTTGTATTTTCTTCTTTTGTTTCTTTAACAACTGTTTTATTTTCTACTTTACCACTTTTAGCAATTTTTACTAAGTTAGCAAATGCTTCTTTATCGTTTATTGCTAATTCTGATAACATTTTTCTATTGATTTCTACTCCTGCTTTGTTTAATCCATCAATAAATCTTGAATAACTAATATCGTTATTTCTACATTCTGCATTAATTCTTGTAATCCATAATTTTCTAAAGTTTCTTTTTGTTTGTTTACGATCACGATATGCATATCTTTCTGAATGCATTACTTGTTCATGAGCTGTTTTATATAATCTATGTTTGCTTCCGAAATAACCTTCGGCTTTTTTTAGAACTTTTTTACGTCTTGCACGTGTTGCAACACTATTTTTAACTCTTGTCATTTTTTACTCCTCCTTATCTTATTACATTTTTAAATCTTTTTAAGTCTGACTTACTTAATTCAGATTTAGCTCCTGCTTTTCTTGATTGAGCTGGGCTTTTCTTTCCTGTTTGGTGGTTATTACCAGCGTTTAACTTTGTAATTGAACCACTTTGTCTAATATTTAATACTTTTTTTGTTCCTTTATGAGTTTTAATTTTTCCCATGGTAATCCTCCTTATTTTTCTTTTATTGGTGCAAGTATCATAGTCATGTTTCTTCCATCTAATTTTGCTTTTTGTTCAATTGTTGCTATGGAATTAACTTCATTGGCAAACCTTGTCATTACATCTATACCTCTGTCGGTATGAAGCATTTGTCTTCCTTTGAATCTGATGCTTAGTTTTACTTTATGACCTTTTTCTAAATATTTAGAAGCATTTCTTAGTTTTGTATTGAAATCTCCGATATCGATATCTGGTGATAAGCGATATTCTTTTAATTCTACAATATTTGCTTGTTGCTTTTTCTTTGCTTCTTTTTGTTTTTTTGATTTTTCATATTTGAACTTATTATAGTCCATTATTTTACATACTGCAGGATTAGCATTTGGACTTATAAGTACTAAGTCTAAACCAGCATAGTTTGCAATTGTTAAAGCATCTTTTATTGCTTTGACTCCTAATTGTTCCCCATTTGGACCAATTACTAAAACATGACTTTCTTTGATTTGCTCATTTGTTAACAAATCATTACTTTTTGTTGCTATACAAAACACCTCCATAAATTATAAAAAGAGTACGAAATGTACTCTTATCCAACCCAAAAAACACATAATAATTGCGTAGGCATTGACCTATGATTTTTCATCATCAGGTGGATATAAGACATCTCTTTCCTTTTTAACACTTAAGATTATACACAAATTATATGCTTTTGTCAATAAAAATTGCGGTAAAATATAGTAATCATTAGTTATTTATTATTCTTTGTTAGTGTCTTTGGTTTTTCTACTTCTTCTTGTAAATTATTTAATAGTAGAGATTGCATTGCTTTTAATTCTTTTATTTTTTCTTCGGTTGTTTTTTCTTTTGATTTTTCTTTATCTATTTTTACCTCTTGTTTTGTTTTTTCTAAATCTTTTTCTAATTCTTCTAAATAATTATCTAAATCATTTAATTCACCTGACATCCTTAAATACTTTATCATTTCACATGTTATTTGAACTGTTATTAATACAATTGATGCGGTTATTAGTGTTTGGCTCATTAGTAGTGCACTTACTGCTTTGTTTTCTAATTTTATTAATGTTTCTAAGGCAGGATATAGTCCTTTTATTGAAAAAGCAAATATTGGTATTAATATTGTTTCTAAGATTGCTTTTATTAAGGAACGTTTTTTTTCATGTTGCATTTTTATTTTTATTTTCTTATAAATATTTATTTGATTTTGTTTAGTTTCTATTTTTTCATTTTTATTTATCATTTTATCACGCTCTCTTTTGTTGCTATATTATAAATTATTATTAATTATTTGTCAATTAATTTAGGTATAATAAAAGAACCTTTCGGTTCTAATTTTTTTTAATGGTGTCCCGCTGGAGATTCGAACTCCAGACCCTTTGATTAAAAGTCAAATGCTCTACCGACTGAGCTAGCGGAACGTTTTTATGTATATATGTTATCATATTTTTTATTAAAAAGATATAAAAAAAGAAAAAAAGTTATTTTTTTGACTCTTTTTCTTCTAACATTTTGATTATTTTGTTTTGATTTGCTGTTAATTTATTTATTTGTTCATGAAGTTGTTCTAGAATTAACTCACTTTTTAAATCTGTCTTATAATCATTTTTTCCTCTTAGTGTATCTTTTTTTGCGTTTCTATTTTGACTCATCATTATGATTGGTGCTTGTAGTGCTGCGATGCATGATAGTAATAGATTAAGTAAAATGAATGGATATGGATCTAGGTTTTTTATTATTGTAACATTTAATATTATCCATATTATTAAGAATAAGCTGAAACCTATTATAAATCCCCAACTACCTGCAATTTCTGTGAATTTATCTGCTAGAGCATCCCATTTTGTTCTTGTTTCTTCGAATTGTTTATCAACATCTATTGTTAATGGTTCATCAAATAGTAGTTCCATTAATTCGTCTTCACTTAGTTCTTCATTATTTTTGTTAATTAGTTTTTTTACTATTTCTTTTCTTGTTGCCATTATCTTTTAAACCCCATTCTTTGTTTCATTAATTCATATTTTTCTTTTGCTTGTTGTCTTGATTTTTCTATACCTTCATTTAAGACTTTGTCTATTTCATCACTGTTTAATATTTGATTATATTTTTCTTGTATTTTTGATATTTCATTTATTACTACTTCCGCTACTTGTTTTTTGAATTCACCATAATTAGAGTTTTTGAATTCTTCTTCTATTTCTTTAGTTGTTTTGTTTGTAAATACTTTATAAATATTAATTAGATTTGATATACCAGGTTTATTTTCTTTGTCATATTTTATTGTCATATCCGAGTCGGTTGTTGAGCCCATTATTTTTTTTCTTATTGTTTCTTTGTCATCTAGAAGATTAATTACGCCTTTTTGGTTTTCACTTGATTTTGACATTTTTTTAGTAGGATCTATTAAATCCATGATTTTAGCGCCTTCTTCTGGTATTAATGGTTCTGGAATAGTAAATGTTTTTCCATATTTTTTATTAAATCTTTCTGCTATGTCTCTTGCTAGTTCTACGTGTTGTTTTTGATCTTTTCCAACTGGAACATAGTTTATATCATATGCTAAAATGTCTGCGGCCATTAGGACTGGATATGTTAATAAACCGCTTGTAAAGTTTATATTTTTTAAGCTTTTGTCTTTGAATTGAGTCATTCTTGATAGTTCACCATAGTATGTATTGCATTCTAGAAGCCATGATATATTTGCATGGTATTCGTTTTCTGACTGAATAAATATAGTGTTTTTATTTGGATCAATTCCACATGCTAAGTAAAGAGCAAGTAAGCTTTTTACTTTTGATGATAGTGTTTTTGGATCTTGTGGCACAGTTATTGCATGAAGGTCTGCTACAAAGATGTATGAATCGAATTCATCTTGGTATTTTACCATTTGTTTTATTGCACCAATATAATTTCCAATATGAATTGTACCTGTTGGTTGCAATCCAGTTAATATTTTCTTCTTGTTCATTTTATCACTTCCATTTAGATTATATCATTTATTTGTATTAATTATAACCTTTGATAATTATCAAATTATATATATTATTCACTTACTTTTTCAGATAACTCTTTATAGTAATTATAAGTTCTTTCTGCTTGATCTTTATTTTCATTT
>CAKOIB010000011.1 GCA_934086255.1 uncultured Bacilli bacterium | reverse complement strand
ACAATAGTAACAATAGTAATAAATCAAGAAATAAATTATGATAGTACTGGTTTAATATTAAAAGATATAAATAATTATAGTAATCCAAAAAGAAAACTAAGAGTACTTTTAGTGGATAATAATGATGAATTGGATAGAGTAGAGAAGATACTAGATGAAAGAGATATAGATAAAGTAGTAACATTATTTGGACAAGATTGTGTAGATAAGATAGAGCATAATGAAGAGTATGATTTAATAATAATAAAAGATGAATTAGGAAATGAAACAGCTTATGAGATATTAAATAAATTAAAACAAATACCAAAGTTTAAGACACCAGTAATAATTGCAATAGATAAAGAAAAAGAGTTTATAAAAGATCATTTTATAAATGATGGGTTTAAAGATTGTATCATTTTAAATGATGATAAGAAGCAAATGAGTGATATTTTGTCTAAATATTTATAATTGTCAACGAAAAAGGTTGACAGGCATATAATTGTTGTGTATAATATTTGTAGTTTTGAAAGGAGAAATATTATGGCTGTAAAGATTAGATTAACAAGAATGGGGTCAAAGAAAAGACCAAGTTATAGAATAGTGGCTACTGATTCTAGATCTCCAAGAGATGGAAAGTATTTAGAATTAATTGGTTTTTATAATCCTGTTTCTGTTCCTGCTGAAATAAGAGTAAATGAAGAAGTTGCTTTAAAATGGTTAAGAAATGGTGCTATTTTAACAGATACTGCTAGAGATTTACTTAGTAAAGCTGGTGTTATGAAAAAATTTCATGAAGAAAGAAGTAGTAAATAGTTATGGATTTAGTAAAATTAACTGAAGAATTAGTTATGGCTGTTGTTGTCGATAAGGATATTGCTCAAGTTAGAGAGTTTTCTACTGAGGATCCTAAGGTTATTCAAATAGAAGTACTTGTTTCTAATGAGGATATGCCTAGAGTTATTGGTAAGAATGGTAAAGTTATTAATTCTATTAGAACTTTGGTTCAAGCAAGTAGTTATGTAAAAGAAAATAAAATCGTAAAAATTAATATTGATAGCATTTAGTACTTGACAAAGTTTTATTTTCTAGTATAATTATAAGTGTCCAATTTATTGGACTAGCCGGGGGATTAGCTCAGTTGGCTAGAGCACCTGCCTTGCACGCAGGGGGTCATGGGTTCGAATCCCACATCCTCCACCAAATATGTATTTAGACTCGAACTTAGATGGTTCGAGTTTTATAATGCAAAAAATGTATATTGTATTTTTTGTTGCTTTATTTTTTTATGATAATCATTTTTATATTTAGCAATGTAATTGGTATTGGAAGTAGTCTAATACTATTTTTTTGTCTTGAAAGGGGTTATTTTTTTTTAAAATCTTAATGGTATAGTGTCTTGAAAAAGAAATTAATTAATTTATTTTGATTCAATTTGATTTGTATTTTTATTTATTTGTACATATCTGCTGTTTATATTGTTTTCTTTTGTAATGATGCTTTTTCCAAGTTCTTTTTCTAGATTATCACGGGTATTTTTGGCAATTTGGCCTCCACGTTTAGCAATTTCTTTATTTTGGATTAATCCTTGTGGATTATACGTTTTTGCTAATTCTCTTGTTGCTGTTTCACCAATATCTGTTAATAAGATTTCTAAATCGGACATATTGTCTCTTAATGATTCTTTTCTAATTCCTTTATATTCTTTGTATTGACTTGCTTTCATTCCAGACCAAGCTTTATATATTTCATTTGTTAATACACCATATTCAACAGGTTCGTTTATCCCACCTGATTTCCATACGTCTGTTAACTGAAATCTATGTAGTTGCCCTTTTAATCTTTTTTCAATCCAAGCATCACTATAACCTTGTGCTTTATAAATCATTATGCTTCTGTCAATTGCTTTAGATGGATCGAATGTTTCGTCAATTCTTTCACTACCAATTTGGGCTAGCCAAAGTTTAAATGGTTCTGCTTTTGGACTAGGGACACTTTGTATAAGTCTTAATATTCCTTTAGTATCTAATACATCAGTGTTGTAGAACTTTCCATCTGTCGATTGCATTTTCAGTTGTCCGACTTCTTCGGACAACTCACTTCCTTCAATTTTAAGTTTCTTTTTTAAATCGTTCCAATATTTTCTTGCTCTAGAACTTTCGGTTAATGCTCCAATAACATCAACAACACTAAAATAATAATCCTCTTTTTCAGCATCCCATTTTGTCCTAATGTTTGTGCTTTCAAATATTTTTATAATATTTTTTTCTTCGTTTATTTTGTTTTTTTCTTTAACTTCAATATTCATTTCTTATACCTCCTTTGTTTAGCTATAAAAATCATAAACTTTTTAATAAAAGCTTACATATTTATTTTTTTCTTTTTTCAATGATAAATCTTATTGTTTTTTTATTATCATCTGTTAATATATCTTTTTATTTGTTAAAGAGGTTGTTTGTTTCGTCAAAAACATACTCACTCTTCAATTAAATCGGATTTCAAAATATTAAAACAATTTGCTAGTATTTCTATTTTGTCAATCCTTGGATATTTTTTGCATTAAGACAATCACTGAAAGTGGATGGTACTATAGATAACTTTTCACAAATATCAATAGCATCATAATTGTTTGTTTTTAAGTAATGAGTAAGATTTTTTGTAAAAATATCTTTATTTCTTAAATTATTAATATTAGATATATTCTCCTCCTTCACTTTTAATTATACGCTAAAAGCAAATAAAAACAAAATAAAAAATAGGAGGAAACAAAAAGTGTTATTTTTCTTTAAATCTGACATCTTTGTCCGTGTACCATATGTTTTATGGTTATCGTCTAAAAACTTTTGCCATAACGGTTTTTCTGTAATAATTTTTACAGTTCATTTTGATACACACTCTAAACACACTTTTATTTAAAAATCGTATGTTTTGTTAGTGCTTGATATAATTAAAAAAGTTGATATTAAAGTATAAATTAACTTCCCATATCCTCCACCAAATATGTATTTAGATTTAAGGTTAGATTGTTCGAGTTTTATAATGTAAAAAAGTGTTGAAATGTTTGATATATTTGGTATAATATTGGTACGGAGGGATAATATGGTTGATATAGAAAAAATTGATAATGAATTATATAAAGCTGCTTATATAATGAAGGAAGCTTCTGATTGTAATGAAGTTTGGGAAAAAATTAAAATTGATTCAAGTATTTTGAGAGAGGCAGTACAAGTTAAAAAAGATAAATATAATGAAAAGGATACAGTTAATGGGCTTGCTATATGTGATTTTATGCTGAGAGATTATGATGTGGTTGATGAAGTTGCATATATGAAGTTAATTGATGCTATTTATTCTAATATTGATATTGCAAGAATGGTTATTAATGGTGCTTCAAATGGTGGTTATTCATTTTTATTAATGAGTTTGTGGAATCATAATTTAAAACTTACTGAAAAGCAAAAAGATTTTGCTGTTAATGAAGCAATGAATAAAATTGATACTGTTCGTTGGCAAAAAGATATGGAGGATTTTTCTAAACAATTAGAGGAAATTAATAGTGATGAAAATGATTGTTTTATTGATCTTGATGGTTCTATAAATATAATTGATAATAAATCAGGATTGCAATATATAAATTATATGTTTTCCAGTCTTTCTGAAAAGCAAGCACATGGAATTGGTGTGTATGATATTAGATATGCTATATTAAAAAATCCAAATTGGTCTTTGGATGAAAAGAAAAAGTTGATTATGGACTTTTGGTATGATGATGAGGATTATGCTGAATGTTTATCTCAATGGAAATACGGTGTTATTAATGACTGTTTTAGATTGAATGATGATTTTTTATCATTGTATGAAAAGTTTGATTTTGATGAATACACATATGATATGTTATTTGATATTTTTGATAATAAAGAAATTGTTGATAGAGTTTGGGATGAAATTGAGTTTTGTAAACAAATGAGTTTGTTAAGATCTGAGAGTTGTGAATTGGAATCAATAAAGAAAAAAACTTTAATATAATATTTAGTATAAGTGAGTTAGAAGTTTCTTACTTGCTTTTTTTTAGGTATCCATTATACTTCTTTTATCTATATTTTTATATAATATAGTAAAGGGGGGATTTTAAATGTACGGTTATGGATATCCAAGTTATGGTAATGGTTATGCTGAAGGAAGTTGGTTTTGGATAATTATTGTTATTATAATAGTTTTCTTTATATTATTCTGGAATAATGGTAGTTATAATAATGGTAATAATAAACCTTGTTGCTAAGGGTAAGTTTTCTTACTCTTTTTTTGTATATACTTTTCTTTTTTGTTAATAATAGTAGTGGAGGTTAATATGAATAAAGAATATGATGAAGTACCTACGATTATAAGTGGTAAGGATTTGGATTATCTTACTGATATGTTTAATTGGAATTATGATGCTTTAAAGTTTGCTAATTTTTCTTATGTTAATGCAACTGATGGAGAATTAAAAGATTTGTTTCTTGATATTAAGAATGTGCATTTGAATAATCTTAGTATTATAACTGATTTATTGGATGAGGATGGGAGGATTTATGAATAATAAAATTAGTAATCCTATGGTTGAGGTTCCTAGTGGAATTAATCTTAATGATAGGGATTATATGGATATTATGCTTTCTATGGAGAAGAGTATGGTTAAGAATTATGCTGTTTGTCTTACTGAGGCTAGTAATGAGTTTTTGCATGATAATTATTTAAATATGTTTGATGAGGTTGATGATTTACAAAGAAGGGTATTTAATGCAATGTTTGCTAGAGGTTGGTATAGTTTAGATGTTGCTTCGTCTTCTTTAGTTAGTGAAAAGCTTGATATGTTAGAAAATAAACTAAATTCTTTGAATTAGTTTATTTTTTTATATGTAAAGTGTTTTACTCTTTTTATGTTTGTTTTTACTTGGTTTTGCTTTTTTTACTTTTGTTTTTTTTATAATTGTATTACAATTTTTTAATTTTTATAGTATACTTGTATAGATAGTAGATTTTACATATTTTTAAATAAATGATATAATTTTTTAGGAGGTATTTTATTTATGAGTTTTGATGCAATTATTACAACTCTTAGAAGTATACTAGATGTTGCTATTGTTTGGGCACTTATTTATGTGCTTTTAAAGAATATAAAAAATAATGTTAAGTTGTCATTGCTATTTAAGGGAATAGCGGTTATTATCTTATTGAAATTGGTTTCTGTATGGCTTAATTTGACTTTGGTTGGATTATTTCTTGATTATGTTATTCAATGGGGACCTCTTGCTCTTATTATTATATTTCAACCTGAAATTAGAAATATTTTGGAGCAAATTGGAAAGACACAGCTTCTTGGTCGTCATAAGGTTTTAACTGTTGATGAAAGAGAAAGGCTTGTTTATGAAGTTATTAATGCTGTTGATTATATGAGAAAGCAAAGGATTGGGGCTTTAATTGTTCTTGAAAGGGATGTTAGTTTACAAGAATATATTTCTAAGGCTACTAATTTGTATGCTGATATTACTAGTGAGCTTTTAATATCTATATTCTTCCCTAATAATCCTCTTCATGATGGTGGGGTTATTATTCAAGGTGATAAGATTAGTTGTGCTGGAGCGGTTTTTCCTACTAGTAACAGTTTAAAGATTAATAAAAGACTTGGTACTCGTCATAGGGCTGGTGTTGGTATTACTGAAGAGACTGATGCTATTTCTATTATTGTTTCTGAGGAAACTGGTAGAGTGTCAATTGCTATGAAGGGTGAATTGTATTATAATATTACTATTGATGATGCTAGAATTCTTCTTATTGATGAGTTAAGACCTAAACAAGAAGATTTTGAAGATTTTTATGATGAGGAGGAAGTGTATGATGAAAAATAAAAAGTCCTCAAAGAAGAAGAGTAAGTTATGGAAGAAAGTTTTAAGAAGTGTTTTTAATTTTTTTGCTTATATTTATAGAGTTATAGATAGGTTTATCATTACACCAATTGCAAAAGTTATGATGGCTATTATGAAGGTTTTAAATGCTAATAATAAGCCTCTTGAAAGATTGCTTAATAATAGAATGTTTCTTATTACTTTGTCTTTGGTTCTTGCTTTGATTTCGTTTTTTTCTGTTGATAAGATTGCAAATACTATGATGAATGATAGTGCTGATGTTATATATGGTAAAGAGGTTAAGGCTTTATATAATGAAGAGGCTTATGTAGTTGAGGGGTTGGAAAAGACTGTTGATATTACTCTTATTGGTAGAAGGGCTGATTTGTATCTTGCTAATCAATATCAAAAGGATGATGTTGTTGTTGATTTAAGAGGGTTAAAACCTGGTACTCATAGGGTTGCTCTTAAGTATAAGAGTTCAGTTGCTTCGATTGATTATAAGATTGATCCTTCTTATGCAAATGTAACTATATATGAAAAGGTTTCTGAATCTAGAAAGGTTACTAAGGAAATACTTTATGAGGATAAGCTTGATTCTAGGTATTCAATTACTAATACTTCTTTTAGTAGGGATGATGTTTATATAAAGGGCGCTGAGTATAAGTTGAAAAAGGTTGCTATGGTAAAGGCTTTGCTTGATGTTACTAATATTATAAATCCTAGTGTTGGTACTACTACTTTGAAGGATATTCCTCTTGTTGCTTATGATAAGAATGGTAATAAGATGGATGTTGAGATTGTTCCAAAAACTGTTGATGCTACTATCGAGATTGCATCTCCAAGTAAGGAAGTTCCTATTAAGGTTATTCCTGAGGGTGATGTTGTGTTTGGTAAGTCTATTGATTCAATTACTATGAGTGAGACTAATGTTAAGTTATTTGGGGATTTGGATGTTTTATCTAAGATAGATTATTTACCGGTTTCAATTAATGTTGATGGTATTTCAAAGGCTACTGAATATAATGTTAATTTATCCCTTCCTAGTGGGGTTAATGAAGCTAGTACTAAGTCTGTTGTTGTTAAGGTTAGTCTTGGTGATACTAAGTCTAAGACTATTGATGATGTAAGTATTGCTACTAAGAATTTAGGTAGTGGACTTGTTGCAAAAGCTGATGGAAAGGCTAATTCTAAGGTTTCTGTTGTGCTTAAGGGTACTGATAGTAATATTAAGGCTGTTACTACTGATGCGATTTCTGCTTATGTTGATTTAAATGGTCTTGGTGTTGGTACTCATGAGGTTACAGTTAAGGTTACTGGTGATGATCTTAAGATAGGGTATACTCCTACTACGAAGACTGTTAAGATAATAATTACTAAAGAGAAATAATTTTCTCTTTTTTTCTTGTTTTGTGAATGGATGTTTGCTATAATTAATTTATTAGGAGATTGCTATGGAGAGGATAATATTTCATATTGATGTTAATAATGCTTTTTTATCATGGACTGCTGTTTATTTGCTTAGGTCTGGTTATCATGAGGATATTAGGAATATTGTTTCTGTAATCGGAGGGGATGAGAGTAAGAGAAGTGGTATTGTTGTTGCTAAGAGTCCTATGGCTAAGAAGTATGGTATTGTAACTGCTGAGACTTTGTATAGTGCTAGGAAAAAGTATCCTAAACTACAGGTTTTTAAGCCTAATTATTCTTTTTATAGTGAGATGAGTAATAAGCTTTTTGGTTTTCTTAAAAAGATTACTCCGGATATTGAGATTGCATCTATTGATGAATGTTATATGGATTATGGTAAGATTAAGAGTATCTATGGGGATGAGGTAGTTTTTGCTACTAAGCTTAAGGATAAGATTTTTTCTTTGTTTGGGTTTACTGTTAATATAGGGATTGCTAATAATAAGTTGTGTGCTAAGATGGCTAGTGATTTTTTAAAGCCTAATAGGGTTCATACTTTGTATTCTTATGAGGTTAGTTCTAAGATGTGGCCTCTTCCTATTGAGGATTTGTTTATGGTTGGGAAGAGTACTTCTTCTAAGCTTAGAATGATTGGTATAAATACTATTGGGGATCTTGCTAATTGCAATGTTTATTTATTGTCTAAGTATTTTAAAAATTATAATGATTTAATAAGACGTGCTAATGGTATTGATGATAGTTTGGTTGATTCTTCTTTGTTTGAGGCAAAGGGAATAAGTAATGAAATAACTTTGCCTGTTGATATTGTTAATAAGGCTGATTTGTATAATTATTTGTCTTATCTTAGTGAAAAGGTTTCTTTAAGGATTAAGTCTGATGGGAAGTATGCTAATGTTGTTTGTGTTATACTTAAGGATAATCTTTTTAAGAGGAGGTCTCATCAGGTTAAGGTTAAAAATCCTATAAGGGATTCTTCAGATATTTTTGCTATTAGTAAGAGGCTTCTTAATGAAATGTGGCGTGATGGTGATATGATTAGGCTTATTGGGATTAGGCTTGATGATTTGGTTTGTGATTATAAGTATCAAATGTCTTTGTTTGATAATAATGATAGGGTTGATGGTGAAAAGATTGATAAGGTTTTGTCTGATATTAATAAAAAACTTGGTTATGATGCTGTAAAGAAGTGTAATATGTCTATAAAATGAGTTTTATTTGTGTTATCATAATAGTGGTGATAATATGAAGAAGACTATAGTTGATTTTGATTTTAAGGATAAGGTAGTTGTTTTAAGATGTGATTTAAATGTTACTATTAAAGATGGTGAAATAATTGATGATAGTAAGATTGTTAAGAGTCTGAAGAGTATTAATTATATAGTTAATAATGGTGGAAAGGTTGTTATTCTTTCTCATTTGGGTAAGGTTAAGAGTGAGTCTGATTTTGTTAATAATAGTTTAAGTGTTGTTTATGAAAGGCTTAAGGAGCTTGTTGATTTTGAACTTAGTTTTTGTCCTTATATTGATTTTGATGTTGTTAAAAGTAGTGTTTTAAATGTTTCTTATGGAAATGGTATTCTTTTAGAGAATACAAGATTTTATGATGTTCCTGATAAGTTAGAGAGTGGTTGTTCTGATACTTTGTCTTTGTTTTATGCTTCTTTAGGAGATATATTTATTAATGATGCATTTGGTACTATTCACAGGGCTCATGCTTCTAATTGTGGGGTTTGTAAGTATTTGGATTCTGGTATTGGTTTTTTAGTAATGGATGAGATTTTTAATCTTAGTAGGCTTGATAATCCAGATAGGCCTTTTGTAGTTATTATGGGTGGTGCTAAGTTATCTGATAAGCTTGGTGTTATATCTTCGCTTATTGAAAGGGTTGATTATTTACTTATTGGTGGGGCAATGAGTTATACTTTTTTAAAGGCTAAGGGTTATAATGTTGGTAAGTGTTTATATGAAGAAGATTATGTTTCGTATTGTTCTTTAATGCTTGATAAGTATGGTGATAAGATAGTTCTTCCTGTTGATTTGTATGGTTCTTATGAGTATAGTAATGATAGTTTGAAGAGGTATTGTTTAGTAGATTTTATTGATGATGATTTTATGGGACTTGATATGGGTGATAAGACTATTTCTTTGTTTATGAGTTATTTGAAAGATGCTAAGACTATTTTTTGGAATGGTCCAGTTGGTGTTTATGAGTTTAGTAATTATATAATTGGATCAGAAAAGTTACTTAATTTTATAGGGGATCTTGGAGTTGTTAGTATTCTTGGTGGAGGGGATATTGTTAGTTGTTGTAATGTTTTATCTTGTTCATCAAAGTTTACTTATGTTTCTACTGGTGGTGGTGCTACTCTTGAGTATATTGTTAATAAGGATTTACCTGGTCTTGTTAATATAGGAGAAAAAGATTATGAATAAGATGGTTGTTTTGAATCATAAAAATTATTTGGAGTTTTCTCTTGTTAAGTCTTATCTTTTAGATATTAATAATCTCATTAGGAATGATATTGATGTAGTAATGTGTCCTAGTAGTTTATATATTCCTTTTTTTAGAGGTAAGTATAATTTTTTACTTGGTTGTCAGGATGTTGGGCTTGATGTTACTGGAGATGTTACGGCTTATGCTTGTAAGTCTTTGGATGTTAAGTATGCTTTAGTAGGTCATTGTGAAAGAAAGGAGAAGCTTTCTGAGAGTAATAAGGTTATTAATGAGAAGGTAATTAGTTGTATATCTAATGGAATTAGTCCAATTGTTTTTCTTGGGGAGGATTATTATTCTTATTCTATGAAGAAGACTGGGGATGTTTTGATAAAGCAAATTAAGGAGTATTTTTCTTCTGTATCAGTGAAAGAAGATATTATTATTTGTTATGAACCTGTTTTTTCTGTTAACGGAGATGTTATTTTAAGTAATGATGAAATTAGTGAGGTTGTTTCTTTTATTAAAATGATTTTTATTAGGAATTATGGGGTTAATGTTAGAGTTTTATATGGTGGAGGAGTTAATGAAGAAAGTATTAAGACTTTGTCTTTGATAGATTGTTTAGATGGGTTTGTTCTTGGTGGTGTTAGTGTTTTTCCTGATAGGGTTTTGAAGGTACTTAACACTATTTAACACTTTCGACATATTTAGACAAAAGAAACTCTAGAAAATAATATTTTTTTGTAGTACAATGTAGTTGCGTGGTAGTAAAATGAAGGGAGAGAAAATGAAAAAAATTAATTTAATTGTAGTAGACGATAACGTAGAGTTAGTTGGTATGATTAAGGAGTATTTTAGTAGTCACGCAGATATTGATGTAGTTGGTACTGCGAAAAATGGTGAAGAGGGCATGGAACTTATAAGAAATGTTAGTAATTATGATGTTTTATTACTTGATCTTATAATGCCTAAGATGGATGGAGTAGCTGTTTTAGAGGAAATGAGAAAGGAAGGTATTGATAAGAGAGTAATTGTTCTTACTTCTTATAATACTCAGGATATGATTAGAAAAGTATCTGAGCTTGGTGTTAATTATTTTATGCTTAAGCCTTTTGAACTTTCTTTTTTGGAAAAGAAGATATTGGAACTTGATAATAGTTATGATAATAAGTCTATTGATTTGTATCATCAGAATTTACAGATATCAATTACGAATGTTTTACATGAACTTGGTGTTCCATCTCATATAAAAGGATATCAGTATATAAGGGAGGGTATTTCTATTATATATAATCGTCCTGATGTTATTGGTGGTATTACTAAGGAACTTTATCCTGAGATTGCTAGTAGATATGATACAACTGTATCTCGAGTGGAACGTGCGATTAGGCATGCTATTGAGGTTAGTTGGAATCGTGGTAATTGGGATTTAATGGAAGAGATTTTTGGTCATAGTGTCGATATTGATAAGGCTAAGCCTACGAATAGTGAGTTTTTTGTTACTATTGCGGATAAGCTTAGGTTGGAGTTTGGCACTGTTGCTGTTTAGATAATGCAAGTTTATGCTTGCTTTTTATTTGGGTTTGTTTTATACTTAAGTTAGGATTATGGTAGGGAGGATACATTTTATGGAACGAAAAATTAGTGGTGAGTTACTTAAATGGAAGGTTGATGGTAATAAAAGACCTATGATGCTTTATGGAATAAGTGGATGTGGTAAGACTTATAGTGCTCTTTCTTTTGGAAAAAGTGAGTATAAGAATACTGTTTATTTTGATTGTAATGATAATTTAGAACTTAGTTATGTTTTTGATAAGAATAGTACTCTTGATAAACTTATTCGTGGTCTTAGTGCTATTTCTTTAGAGACTATTTTTAAGGATGAAACATTAATTATTTTTGATAATGTTACTGAAAAGGTTCTTAAGAGTGTTGTTAATTTGTTTAATAATTCCTCTTATCATGTTATTATGATTACTGATGAGTTTTCTATGGTTGATTTATGTAAGGGTAAGAATGTTGTTTTAAAGAAGATGCAATTGGTTAGTTTTTTTGAGTATTTAAAGTTTATTGGTAAGGAGCAGCTTATTGCTTTTATTGAGGATAGTTTTAAGACTAATAATCCTATGCCTTTTCATGCTCTTGCTATGGAGTGTTATAATGATTATATTATATGTGGTGGGTATCCTAATGCAATTGTTGAGTATCATTTGGATTCTTCTTATAATTTGCTTAGTTCGATTCATGAGAATAATATTGTTTTATTGAAGAATAAGTGGTTTTCTTTGGATAATTTGATTGATATTAAACGTAATAATGAAATATTTAGTAGTATTTCTATTCAACTTCTTAAGTCTAATAGAAAGTTTTTATATGGTTTGGTTAGAAGTGGTGCTAGGAGTAAGGATTATAGTCGTTGTTTGGATTATTTAGAAAGTAATAATATGGTAATTAAAAGTATTCGTCTTAATGAAATGGTATCTCCGATTAGTAAGTGTAAGGATGAGGAGAGTTTTAAGGTTTATTATAATGATACTGGGATTTTGTATAAAAGGATGAATGTAAGTGGTAATAGGCTTCTTATGAATGATAAGTTAATGATGATTTTGTATGAGAATAGTATTGCTTGTTCTTTGGTACTTAATGGTTTTAATGTTTATCATTTTCATTCTGATGGAAAGGCTTATGTTGATTTTGTTGTTCAAACTAGGACTGGTAAGATTATTCCTATTGAACTTATTTCTTCGGATAATACTAAGTCTAAGAGTTTGCTCCTTGCTATTAAGAAGTATAATTTATCTTTTGCTATTAGACTTACTAGTGGTAATTTTGATATGAAAAATGGTATTAAGTATGTTCCTTATTATGCTTGTTGTTGTATTAATGAGGGTATGTAGTTATGAAAAAGGTAGTGCTTTGTATTTTAGATGGTTTAGGTTATAGAAAGGAATCTTTAGGTAATGCTTTTTTGGATGCTGATACTTTTGCTATTGATAAGTTGCTTAAGGAGTTTCCTAATAGTAAGCTTGTTTGTAAAAAAGATTCTATTTCTCTTTGTGCTTGTGATAGTAAGGCTGGTCATATGGCTATTGGTACTGGCAGGGTTGTTCTTAATGATTTAGATGTTTTTAATGGTTCTATTTCTGATGGTAGTTTTTATAATAATTCTAATGTTTTAGAAGTAATTAATTTTGTTAAAGATAATAAGTCTAGACTTCATTTATTTTATGTTTTGTCTGAGGAGTCTTTGTCATGTTTGTTGACTTTAATTGATACTTTTAGTAAGTATGATGTTTTAGTTTATTTACATATATTTTTGGAAGGAGAAGATGCTTCTGCGGTTAATAATTTGGAAGTGCTTTCTTCTTATATTGCCTTAGAAAACTGTTATATTGCTAGTTTGAGTGGTAAGTATTATGTAATGGATAATGATGAGGATTTCGATAAGACTAAGTTGTGTTATGATGTTATTTTTAATGGTGTCGGTCCTTTTAATGATGATATAATGAGTATAATTAATACTTCTTATGATCTTGAGATATTTGATTCTTATGTTGTTCCTACTCTTGTTGATAGAAATGGTATATTTAGTGATGGGGATGGGGTTATTATTGCTAATTTTAATAGTAATTGTTTTGAACAGTTATTTAGTTTAGTTTTTGATTCTTATTCTGTTTATTTGGATGTTAATGTTTATTGTAATATTAAATGTGTTAGTATGTTTCCTATTAGTGATAAGTTTAAGGGTAAGTGTGTTTTTCCTAATACTTTGGTTAATAATACTTTGATTGATGTTTTAAGTGATAATAAGTTAAGAGTATTACGTATTGCTGATTTTTCTAAGTATAGTTGTGTTACTCGTTTTTTTGATGGTAATAGGGATGTTTCTTATTGTAATGTATCTAATATTTGTATTCCTAAAAGAGGTGTTGATAGTGGTAATATTGATTGTGCTTTTGATATTACAGATAAGGTTATTAATGTAATGGATGATTATGATTTTATTGTTGTTAATTATTCTTCTTGTGATATTGCTGGACATACTGGTGATTATGAACTTTGTAAGGATGCTGTTAATGGTGTTGATAAGTGTATTATGAATTTGTATGAGGCATGTTTTAATAATGATTATTTACTTATTATATGTTCTAGTCATGGTAATATTGAGGAAATGGTTAGGGATAATAGGGCTTATTCTTTTAACACTTCGAATCCTGTTTATTTTATTGTTTGTGATAAGGATTATAAGCTTCGAAATGGTACTCTTTGTGATGTTGCTCCTTCGATTATAAGTCTTTTAGGACTTGTTATTCCTGATGAAATGAGTGGTAATATTATTATTTATTAAAGAGCTTTTGCTCTTTTTTTATTGCATTATTGGTTATTATGTGGTATAATCTTGTTTGTTTTTATTAAAGGGGGGACTTTTTATGGAAAAGAATGAGTATTATGAAGTTATTTCTAATAAGATTATTAATAGTATAATTAATTATAATGATAAAACTGATATTAAAAGAGTGCTCATTAGGTATTATAATAGGCTTAATGTTTTAGAAAGTGATAGGGTTTATTTGACTGATATTATTATGGAAAAGCTTAATAAGATGGATTATTTTGATGATTCTTTTAATCGTGATTTTAATTATACTGCGAGTACTAGTAATTTAGATATTTATATGAATGATGTTTGTAGTATTCCTCTTCTTAGTTATTCTGAGGAGGTTTCACTTGCTAAGTTGGTTAAAAGTGGTGATAAGGAAGCTAGGGATAAGTTTATTAATTCTAATTTAAGATTGGTTGTTTCAATTGCTAAGGAGTATCAAAATAGAGGTGTTGGTTTTGAGGATTTAATCGAGGTAGGTAATATTGGTCTTATGACTGCGGTTGATAAGTATGATGTTAGTTTAGGATATAAGTTTTCTACTTATGCAACATGGTGGGTAAAACAGGCTATAATTCGTTATATCGCGGATAATTCTAGGACTATAAGGCTTCCTGTTCATGTTCATGAGCAAGTTAATAGGTTGCTTCATGCAGAGAGTGTGCTTTCTGCTAAATATAATGATGATTATACAGATTCAGATCTTGCTTTGGAACTTGGTATTAGTGTTTCTAAGGTGCTTTATTTAAAACAGGTTTCGGATTCTATTGTTTCTTTGAATACTCCGGTTAATGATGAGGAAGATAGTGTACTTATTGATTTTATCGCGGATGATAAGGATGTTAGTGATGATGTTGTTAATTCTTTTTTGTCTAATGATTTAATTAATGTTATGGAAAGTGTTTTAAACAAAAGGGAAAAAGAGGTTATAATGTTAAGATTTGGTATAGGATGTGATCATCCAATGACTCTTTTTGAGATTAGTAAAGTCTTTGGGGTTACAAGAGAAAGAATTAGACAAATTGAGGTAAAGGCTCTTACTAAGTTGGAAAGATCTAAGAGTGTTAAGGAGTTAAAGTGTTATATTAAGTAAAAAAAGTTTGCATTTTTTTTCTTAATATGTTATAATTTGTCTTATATTTAAGGAGGGGGAACGTTTTTATGAAAAAAAATGATTATTTAGAGAGTGTTTCTTCAAAAATATTTGATAGTTTGATTAGAACTGAGTCTTTTGATAATAATAAAACAATTGATCTTGATTCTTTTGATTCTAAAATGTTAAATTATTTTGATAAGCTTGGTGTTTCTGAGGATGATAGATTTGAGATTACTGAGAATATAAGGAAAATGATCGAGAATAATGGATATATTATTAAAGATAAGGATGATTTAAAGGATGGTTCTTATGATGATGTTGATTTATTTAGAGATCCTAAGCAATTTCCTGATTCTGTTAAGTTGTATTTACAAGATATTGGTAGATATCCTTTGCTTAGTCCTTCAGAGGAAAAAGAGTTGGGTATTTTAATGAAGAAGGGTGATCTTGAGGCTAAGCAATTGCTTATTAATTGTAATTTGAGATTGGTTGTTTCTGTTGCAAGGCATTATGTGAATAGAAATATTGCTTTTAGTGATTTAATTCAAGAAGGTAATTTGGGTCTTATGAAGGCTGTTGATAAGTTTGATGTGGATAAGGGATTTAAGTTTTCTACTTATGCAACATGGTGGATAAGGCAAGCTATTACTCGTTCAATTGCGGATCAAGCAAGAACTATTAGGATACCTGTTCATATGCATGAGAGAATTAATAAAATGCTTCGTGTTGAGACTATGCTTTCTGAAAAGTATGGTACTGAGGTTACTAATCAACAAATAGCGGATGAAATGGGTATTTCTGTTGAAAAAGTTTTAGATTTAAAGAAAGTTTCTGAGGTGCCTGTTTCACTTTATACTCCGATTGGAGAGGGAGATAATGATTCTGTTTTAATTGATTTTGTTCCTGATGATAGATGTATTGAGGATTATGTTGTTAATTCTGGATTGCATGATGATATAATGCAAGCTCTTAGTGTATTGTCTGAACGTGAACAACAAGTTTTAATGTTAAGGTTTGGTATTGGTGAGGAACGTCCAATGACTTTGGAAGAGATTGGTGCAGTGTTTAACGTTACAAGAGAAAGAATTAGACAAATTGAGGCAAAGGCTTTGAGAAAGTTAAGACATCCTCAAAGGGCTGCTAAGTTAAAGAGTTATATTAAAAAATAGTAAAAGTTTGTATTTTTACTATTTTTTTGATTTTTATTAATTTTTCTTAGAAAATATTGCATTTTTGTAAGAAAAATGCTTGATTTTCATAGAATAGTATGGTAAAATGTTGATGTTATGACTGCTGAGATGTGCAAGGTTGCTGATACACCAGGTTGAGTTGACTTGGTTATTGGGTTTTTGCTCGGAGCAAGTCTATACTAGATATAGGCGAAGGAGGGAAGAAGATGTCAGAAGTTAATGTTCGTGTTAGACTAAAGTCATATGATCATAGAATTCTTGATAATGCTGCTTCTAAAATTGTTGAAACAGTTAAACGTGCTGGGGGAGTAGTTAGTGGTCCAGTACCACTTCCAACAGAAGTTGAAAAGATTACAATTTTAAGAGCTGTTCATAAGTATAAAGATTCTCGTGAACAATATGAAGTTAGAACTCACAAAAGATTAATCGATATTAAAAATCCTAGTAAAGAAACATTGGATGCATTACAACGTTTAGATTTACCTAGTGGTGTCGATATCCAAATTAAACAAAAATAATTAAAAAGGAGAAAATGAAAAATGAAAGGAATCTTAGGTAGAAAGATTGGAATGACTCAAGTTTTTGGAACTAATGGTAAATTAGTACCAGTTACAGTAATTGAAGTTAATCCTAATGTTGTTACTCAAGTTAAGACTTTAGAAAGTGATGGCTATGAAGCTATTCAACTTGGTTATGAAACTATTAGAGAAAAACTTGCTACTAAGGCTAGTGTTGGTCATTCTAAAAAAGCAAATACTGCTCCTAAGCGCTTCTTAAGGGAAATTAAAGGAGTAGATATCAGCGCTTATACTTTAGGACAAGAAGTATTGGCTGATTTATTCGAAGCTGGTGAAATCGTTGATGTTACTGGAATTAGTAAAGGAAAGGGTTACCAAGGGGTTATTAAGAAAAATAACCAACATCGTGGACCTATGGGACACGGTTCAAAATATCATAGAGGTGTAGGATCTCTAGGTACTATGTTACCTAAAAGAGTATTACCTGGTAAAGCATTACCTGGTCATATGGGATCTGAACAAGTTACTATTCAAAATCTAGAAATTATTAAAGTGGATATGGAAGATAATTGTATCTTAGTAAAAGGTAGTGTTCCAGGTCCTAATAAATCTTTAGTTATTATTAAATCTGCAGTTAAAACTAATAAGAAGAATGATGCATTTGATTTAATTTCTTATGCTAAAGAAGAAGTTTTAGAACAACCAGTAGTGGAAGAAGTTACTACTACTGAAGAAGTAACTGTTGATGCTGAATAGTTTAGGAGGAATTAACATGAAATATGAACTTTTAAATGTAAATGGAGAAAAAATTAAAGATTTAAATCTAGATAAAGAAGTTTTTGGAATAGAACCTAATGATGTAGTATTAAAAGATGCTATAGTGCTTGCACAAGCATCATTAAGACAAGGAACACATAAGACTAAAACTCGTGCTGAAGTTTCTGGTGGTGGTAGAAAACCATGGAGACAAAAAGGTACAGGTAACGCTCGTCAAGGATCAATTAGATCTGTACAATGGGTTGGTGGAGGTATAGCCTTTGGACCAGTTCCTAGAAGTTATAATAAAAAACAAAATAGAAAAGAAAGAAAGTTAGCATTAAAATCTGCTTGGTCATATAAAGTTAAAAATAATAACTTAGTTGTTGTAGATGAAATTAAACTTAGTACTCCAAAAACTAAGGATATGATTAAGATGCTTACTAATTTAAAACTTGATGGTGAAAAACTATTAGTAGTAGTTAAAGAATATAGTGAAAATGTTATTCTTGCTAGTAGAAATTTACAAAATATTATGCTTTTACAAGCTAATGAAGTTGGAGTTTTAGATATAGTTAGTGCTAAAAAGGTTTTAATTGAAGATGCTGCTTTAGAAAGCATTAAGGAGGTGCTTAAGTAATGAATACTAAATATTTAGACGTTATTAAGGCGCCAGTTGTTACTGAAAAGGCTGCTTATGCGGGAGAAAATGGAGTTTACTCTTTCTATGTAGATCCAAAAAGTAACAAAACTGAAATTAAACTTGCTATTGAAAAATTATTCAATGTAAAAGTTATGAGCATTAAAACTATTAATGTTCATCCTAAAAAGAGAAGAGTAGGTCGTTATGTTGGACTTACTAATCGTAAGAAAAAAGCAATTGTTACATTAGCTCCAGGGCAAACAATTGAATTAGGTTAAGGAGGTATTATAAATGGCTATTAGAAATTATAAACCTACCACTAATGCAAGAAGAGGTATGAGTACACTTGTTAATGATGAAATTACAACAAATAAACCTGAAAAAAGCTTATTAGTTAGTAAATCTAATAAAGCTGGTCGTAATAATCAAGGTAGAATCACTGTTAGACATCAAGGTGGAGGAGCAAAAAGAAAATATCGTATTATTGATT
>CAKOIB010000010.1 GCA_934086255.1 uncultured Bacilli bacterium | reverse complement strand
ATATTTAGTTAAACTATTATTATTAGTACTCTTACCAGATTTTACTTCTATAGGAATTATATCATTATTTATTTGTATAACAAAATCTATTTCATTCCTATCAAAAGTATAATAATTCGGAGCCTCATCAAATAAATAATTTAAAGTATTAGCAACATAATTTTCAGTAAAAGAACCTTTAAAATCATTAAAAAGTCTATCACCTTCTAAAATAATTCTACTATCTAAATTAGACATTCTTCTTAATAAACCAACATCATTCATATAAATCTTATAAGCAGATAAATCATAATACGCTTTTAAAGGAAAATAACACTTATTTACCAAATAACACTTAGAAATTAAATTAGCATCATTTAGCCAGTTTAATGCTCCTTCATACTCTCTAGCACGTGCCCCTTCTTTAACTACTTGATATACAAACTTTTTATTTTCTTTTGCTAACTGTGATGGTATTCCATTCCATATTAAAGATATTTTATTAGCCTCGTTTGTATCTGTATGCTTAGAAAAATCATTTTCATAAGAATCTAATATATTTTTTTGTATTTTATTAACCTTTTCTATATCTTTATAATTAACCCAACTATATACTGCCTCAGGCATTCCACCAATAATATAAAATACCTTTAACTTTTCTATTAACATATCTTCAAATAGTTTTGGTATTTCATTTATTTTTTTAGTTCGCCTCATAACATCAACTAAATTACTTGAACCATCTGCGATTAAAAACTCACTAAAAGTCATAGGATACAAGTTTAAAAAATCTACCTTACCAACAGGAAAAGAAGTTTTTGAAAGCCTTATACCAAGAAGTGAGCCAGCACAAGCCACATGATATTCATTAGCCTCTTCGCAAAAATATTTTAGTGAGTTTAATGCATTAGAACATTCCTGTATTTCATCAAATATAATCAAAGTAGTATTTGGATTTATACTCTTACCATTTGCTAAAGATAATTGCTCAATAATTCTTTTAGGATCCTTAGTATTTAAAAATAATTCAGATAAACCATCATCATGATCAAAATTAAAATAAGCAACATTATCATAATTATTAATACCAAACTCTTTTAATATATATGTTTTACCAACTTGCCTTGCTCCCCTTAAAATCAAAGGTTTTCTATCCTTACTATTTTTCCAATCAATAAGTTTTTCAGTTATAAATCTTTGCATAGTATCATCTCCTTAATAACATTATATCACACTTTTGCAAAGAATATAACACATTTTATCACACTTTTGCACACTTTTTCAACAAAATTATCACATTTTTGTAAAAGTATCTATCTGAATAATATATATATATGTTATATATTATATTACTTAGTGAACGGGTGTGAACGCTAATAACTAACCACCTTAAGAATATCAAAGTATAATAAAAGAACTTAGGGCTCTACATTTTTTACTAGGGTGTAAAAATTAGACTTTTCTCATACTTATATCAACTCCTTCTTTATTATTAGATAGTATAAGTATAACAAAGACATTAAAAAACTGATAAAAATTATCAACTTTTAACATTGACATTTTTATCAGTTTTTATTTTAACATTTATAACCTTTTAATTTTCTCTAAAAAGAGAATTAAAAGGAATAGTAATCAAATAATTTTTATTTCATTCATCATATTTTATGCTGTGCCAGTTCTACGAACTGGGTCAGTACGGGTATTAAAAATCCCGAACTGACACCAACGTTGTTTGATCACAGTAATCAATTATTATTTCAAATAACAATTTGTCCTTCATCTGTCCCGAAGGAGCAAGACTGGACTTCTAAACGCCGACCCCAAGAAGGACTGCGCGGGCGGAGATGCTAGAGTAAGCGTAAGCGCTGGTGTTTTTGAAGTAGAAGGCACCAGCGACAGCACCATCATTGTAGTGCCCGCCACGCAGAAACCAAGGGTAGGAACTGTAAGGAAAGTTGGCGTAATCTTTATACCAGCTACCTGTATTTTCTGTAGGTGCCATTTCTTTTGTTGCATCTCCTAGTTTCCCTCTTGTATATTCTTTATCACTTGTTCCATAACTATATTTATCATAATATCTCTTACTTGGGAATGCATATGTTCCTGTAAATGATGTTTTATCATTTCCTAAATATCCAGTAAATGCTGAGTTCCAGTTACTACTTGTCGAATTACCACTCATTTGTTGTCCATTACTATATACCATATTACCCATCATATATTCATATGCTCCACCACTCATGTCATATACTCCATATACATTTCCTGTTGTACTTGCACTTTGTCCTAATGTTGTTGTATATGAATTACATGTTTCACCATAACTAGTTGATCCTGCACTTTGTGGTCCGCATCCTGTTGTATATGTACTTACACTATTTATTGCAACTTCTTTATTTATTCCATATTTACTATGTGATAAGTATGCTACTGCTCCCCATTCCATATTCTTCATCATATGGGTTTCATCAGTTGTTATAAATCCATATTTATTTCCAGATTCTCTCATCTTTTGGATTCCATTAAAGAATGTTCCTACTTGGGCTCCTCTCCATGATGTTACATTTGGTTTTATCTGAGGTCTTATTGTTTGTAAGTTGCATCCTGATCCTACTGCTACTTGATTTGATTCTGTACATGTAGTATCGCTTGATACTTCAAACTTACCTACCCATATTCCTGTTAGTTCTTCATTTTCTTCTCTTACATTGTTATCATTCTTATCCCACCAAAATGCTGGATGGGTATAGGTTGAAGTTCCTGCAACTAATCCATTATTTATTGTATCTGTACATGTTTCTGATGTACTACTAGTACCAGTAACATTATCAACACATTTTATTGTACCACTACTTAAAGTACCTTTTTCAAACTTAATATTTATTTCTTGTGGTGTATTTGTATTTAAATATGTATAAGTATACCTTGGTATCCATACCCACATTGTATTAATTGCATCCATTGGTATCTCAGTACCAATTTTTGAATTAATTAAATCATTACGTGTTACAGTCTTACTTTTATACTCATCAACCTTTGTAATACTACTAGAAGCAGTAACTATTTTATAAGGATTAGTACAAGACAAATCAGAACCAGTAGGACAAACAAACTTACCTACCAAAGAACTAGATATAGAAGACACACTAATATTTTTAAGATCATATTTACTTGTAGAACTATTATAAGAAATAGAGCTTCCTACTAAAACACCAGTACCTCCAGCTATTCCTCCACTAGAAGTCCAATCTTGCCCAGAAGTACCACCAGCAGTAGCACTATCAGTAAAAGTAACAACACTATTCGCAGGATATACAAATGTATCTAAAACACCATTATCATTATTTTTATTAACACTACCATCTTTAGTATACTGAGCAGTTATAACATAAACATCTCCAACTGCAGCACTATCAGAATAAGTCTTGCTTTGAGTTCCGCCAATTTTGTTAGCAACAACTGTATCAGTACCACTATTCTTACTAACAGATACATATAATTTGTCACAACAACTTTCACTTGAAACAGTAGCCTTAAATCCAAAAGTACCAGCAGTCTTAATATTAACAGTTATCTTAGTATAACTCTTAGCATTATTAATATTATAACCCCCACTAGTAAAAGTAGAAGGAGGAACTGAAGCAACAGTCTTATTAGAAATAGAAACACTCTTATTCTTTGTAATATCAGCAACATTACTAGAAGAAGCAACAGTTACTGCATTTGCCCACATCTTATTATTATAATCATACCATAAATTATTTTGATCTAAATTATTAATATCAGCTTTCTTCCAAACATCATTATTACTATCATAATAAACAGGTATCATATTACTAGTAAGTTCTGGTGCGTTAGCACCACTCTTATCAGAAGTAAAACTCTCAGTAGTTTGTTCACTATATAATTGTATCTTATAACTCATTATAGTATTTTTATTTTTAACATTATAACTATTCGGAGTATCATAATCCAACCATAATTTCAATTTATAAGAACTACTTCTTGACTTACCTATAACACCATTATCAAGAATTATATTACCATCACCATCAACTTTTACAACCTTAAAATCTTCTCCATCTTTACTTATACCAGCTTTAACATATTGAGCAGGAATACAAACATCAGCATTAACCGAAGAATCTCCTACTGTATAAGAACTACCAACAGTACAACTATTAATAAGTGATAACTTATATTTAGCATTAATACTACCAGTATTCTTTAATGTAAAATCATAAGTAACACTATCTTTTAAAGCTATATCATCCGGAGTAGGAATAGCATTATTAACACTAATAACAGGAGTAGTATTTTCTAATGTTATTACCAAACTACCTGCACTAATCGTATTAATAGACTGAGTATAAACACTTTTAAATATAAAAGCATAAGATCCTCCGACAAATATAAATAATATAGAAATAATACCTAATAAGAAACTAATCTTAACACCAGGATTATCCTTATATTTTACCTTTAACTTATCAAACTTATTAAAAAAATTCATAAATAAGCACCTCTTTATATAATAAAATATTAAATATAATATATTTTAATAAAATATACTTTATATAAAATATATCTTATTAAAATAATTATATACATCTAGCAAAGCAAAAAGCCTTGCTAGATTTCTATAACTAATTTTCTACTGCTCGCCGCAAGATTTTACATTGCAGGCTCACTCAAGTTACTCAGCTGATGCTAAGTTGATATGGTAGTTCCGAAGTCCCATTTCCACTTGAAATCTTTACGTTAGATGACAGATAAAGGACTGGGCGGACCGCATACTCGTTGTTGCTGATGTCACCATTGCGTTCGACGAGGCCGCTAGAATACACAAAGAACGCTTTGTTGTAGTCTAAATACTGTGAGAGTAACCATGTATTTGCACTTTTATCTAACCAATTATTTACTGTTTTGCAATTTGCTGAATCATACCCAAGAAAACTAGCTACACATTCTTTTGATGCCGCATACCCATAATCACTAACATACATTATTGCTATCTTTTTACTCGCATCATTTTGCATTATTGGATTTGTTCTATAATAGCAAGATTTTCTCAATTCTTCATTTGTCCTTTCATAAAACCACATTGAATCAGTTCCTATATAGTTATTTGTATATCCTCCAAGATAATATTTTGCTGTTCCTATCATGTTTTTTGCATCACTTGTTAATGTACTATAATAATCATTATTTAAATACATATTTAATGTTGAGCCCGTCCAATCATTTAAATATTTATTAGTATCATCACATTTTCCTTCATTGCTGGTTTCACATTCATTCCACTTTTTATTTTCAATAGACTCATTTCTTATTATTTTAAATCTATTTTCCACATTACCTTCTGTATCTTCAGTAGGTATTATTCCAATTATTCTCCATACTTCATTATTGAACGTTACATAATTATTTACTACTGAGTCTCCCCCGCGATATCTATACTCAGTTGCAAACTTATCATCTACTTGTAATCTATCATCTATTTTATGTGTTACTAACTCTAAACCACCTTTACCAACATTTTCTTTAGCAAATGTAAGAGCAGGTTCTACTAAATCAGTAGTAACGCCAATATTAAATTGATATCCACCAGACATACCAGATATATTTACACCATCATCAGTTTCATCAACAATTGGATTAGCTTCTTCTTGTAATCCTGCATCTTGTGATAACCATGCTCTTAGTCTATAAGTACTAGTCTTAGTAGTTTTAGTATTTGTTGTGAAGTTAAATGTTTGATTACCAACTACTTTACCACCATAAAATCTTTCTAAACTACTAATACTACTAGGATTAACTACTACTGTCTCATTATTATTCTCAACTTTAGTTAAATACACTTTAACATACTTAAAATCAACAGTATTACCATCTTTTTTAGGAATCAAATATATATAATATTTTAAATCCATCGCAACATTTGAAGTTCCTTCTACTGTAAAGTCATAATAAGTAGTTTGAGCTTTACCATCAGTATCACTCATCGGAGTATTATCTAATACAATATCTTTATTACCTTCAACTAATCTTAAAGAAGTCTCTTGATTATTTACTATTCCTAGATTTTGTACCCCTAACAGATCAACTTTATCAAAAGCATAAGTACCTACTGCTATTAAAATAAATAAAACTAATAAAGCAGGCACCATCTTAATAACTTGTTCCTTATTAATACTCTTCCTCACAAGTATCACTCCTCATACTATATCCTATATCATAAATTATATCAATAAAAAACAAAAAAATAAAGTACTTTACTTTATTTCTTTATTTTTTTTAACATTTCATCATTAAACAACAAATCACTATGATCAAAATCCAACTTAAGAAACAATAAACCAAGCAAATCCTTATTCCTAATATACATACTCCTATATCTTTTATAAACAACATCCCTTACCTCATCAAAACTACAATCACTAACAAAACCCATTTCCCCTTCTACCAGCTTAACATTAAACAATAAATTAACAAAAACATCATAATCAACATCTTTAGACATTAAATCCTTATAAAACCCAATACTTTTTTTAATTTTTTCTAAATCAAACATACTAAAATAATCATTCTTCTTACCACACATTCTATTCAAATAAGAAATAGTCTTATTAAGATTACCATAATCAATTAATTCCATATTATCTATATCATTATCATCCATATCAAACAAACCATAAACATCATAATTACCTAAACTACTAGCATCAATATACTCATTAACAAAACAATCTTTAAAATAAGAAACACTTTGTAAAAAATAATCATAATTATTAACATAATTATCACTCTTTTTACAATCATAAGTAGGATCAAACATATAAATACCATTAACACCATACTTATCATCATTTACATACATAATACTTCTTTGATGCCTACTATCTCTATTATCATGATTCAAAATAACAGGATAACTCTTTATACCAAACTCATTTAATAAAAAATTAAAATAATTACTAAAACCAGCACAAACACAACCATCACCAAGAACCACATTATGAACAGCCCTAGTAAGAGAAGGATCATCAAAAGACTTCTTCTTATACTCATTAGCTTTTACTATATCATAAACCACCATTACAGTTTCAAGCTCTGAAAGATTAAGACTTTTTATGGTGTACACAAGACTATTTATTTTAGATATCATATTTTTATAATCCTTAACACTTGCAACATCAGAATTAAACTGATAATTTATATAAACATTATTTATCTCATCTTCATTCAATGAAGATATAAAATTAAAGACTCTTTCAGTATCATTAACCTTAATAACAATTTCCATATTTTTAACTTTATTAATAAACTCCTTTAATAACTCAAGATTATCAAATGCATCTATATTAACAAAAACACACTCATCATCAAAATCACTTATATAACAAGAAAAAACTGAATTATCCAATCCAAGAACTTTATCCTTATAAGAAACATATAAACTATTTAAATACTCCTCACTATATTCATCTAAAATATGATAATCTTCAAGCCCCTCAAAAGATATAACTAATTTATTATTTTCTTCACTTAATACCAACATAATACTCCCCCATAAAACTGCTTTAGTATAACATATCATTAATAAAAAGTAAAGAACCTCTAAAAAGAGGTTCTTAATAACTAAAAGTTTTTATGCATAAAAGTAGGTATTTCTATCTCAGTAGGTTCAAAACTGCTCGAAGAACTATCCTCATCATCTAAATCATATCTATTCTCAGATCTTTTATTAGTTTGATTAATTTGATTATATAAAGGCTGTTTATTTGACTTCTTATCAAAACCTGTAGCAATTACAGTAACAATAACCTCATCAGTTAAGTTTTCATTAATAACAGAACCAAATATAGCATTAATATCCGTATTAGCAGCAGCACGTACCACTTCAGCAGCTTGTTCTGCTTCAAATAATGTTAAATTAGCACCACCAGTAATATTTATAATAGCATCAGTTGCCCCATGAATAGATGTTTCCAAAAGAGGAGATGACACCGCTTGCTTAGCAGCCTCAATAGCCCTATCTTCACCCATACCTATACCTATACCAATAATAGCATTACCAGATTTTTCCATAACAGATCTAATATCTGCAAAATCCAAGTTAACTAACCCTACTACCGCGATTAAATCTGAAATAGATTGTACACCACGTAAAAGAACATTATCAACTTCCTTAAACGCATCAAGCATTGAAGTAGACTTATCTATAATTTCCCTTAATCTATCATTAGGAATAACTATTAAAGTATCAACACTCTTCTTTAATTCTTCTATTCCTGCTAAAGCATTATCCATTCTTCTTTTACCCTCAAAAGAGAAAGGACGTGTAACAATAGCAACAGTTAAAGCACCTAAGTTTTGTGATATTTCAGCAATAACTGGAGCAGCACCTGTACCAGTTCCTCCACCCATACCACAAGTAATAAATACCATATCAGCACCCTTTAATGCTTCTTCTATTTCTTTTTTAGCCTTAATCGCAGTTTCCTTACCTATTTCTGGTTTAGCCCCAGCACCAAGTCCATGACCTAATTGAATCTTAATATCTGCTTTTGATGCATTTAAAACTTGAGCATCAGTATTAACAACAATAAACTCAACCCCACGAACTCCTGCTTCAATCATTCGGTTAATAGCATTACCACCGCCACCACCGACTCCTACTACTTTTATTTTTGCTAATTGGTCAACCATCGACATATCAAACATAACATCATCTCCTTAATCAAATATTTTAAATATTTTCCCTAACACACTACTTGCCCCTATTTTTCTACGTACTTGTGTCAATTCATTTATCTTTTCTTCACTAAACATCGTATAATCTTTTTCTCTTAAATTAAGCTTTTCATTAAAATACTTAACAGAACCATATACAGTAGAATACTTATTATTTCTAATTCCAATAACATAAAGTGATAAAACACTACTATGTCTACCATATAATTCTTCAACTAAGGAACTAAATCCCAGCATAGAAGTAATTCCCCCAGTTACTATTATATAATTAATTTCACGTTTTGTTAAGTTATTTATCTCATTTTTTATACTTTTTAACATTTCCACTAACTTTGTCTCCACTAATTCTGCTAATTGATACTGATTAATAGACACTTCATTCCCCACTCTATTAACAAACTCATAAGTTTCCTCTCCATCAGCATACTTCCTACTAGCAACTGCAAAAGTATTCTTAATCTTAATAGCACAATCCTCTTCAATCTTATAATTAAATATAAGTTCCTTATCAATCATACTAGAACCAATCGGTATAATACTCTCACTCATTATTATACCCTTATTAAATATTGAAACAACACTCTTATCCTCTCCAATATTTACAATAGCACCAACTCTTTCATCCAATTCTTTATTCTTAACAGAATAATAATCACCAATCGAAGAAATAACTATATCAACTACTTTAATATTCAAACTCTCTATAATACTAATAACAGAATAAACATTCTTCTTAGGAACATAACAAACTATATTCTTAGACTCTAAACACTTACCAGAAAGACCCAAAGGATTCTTAACCTTCTTAGACTCATCAATCCTAAACTCTATTGGTGAAACATTAGTAACTTCCATACCCACTACTTTTTCTTCTTTTAAAGCATTTTCCATACAATCAAAAATTACATCACCAGTAATCATATCATCATGAACATTTACTTTTCCATGCCTCATACATATTTCCATATTATTCGAAGGAACAATAGCAATAGTCTCATCAATCTTAACACCAAGTTTACTCTCATTATCCTTAATAGCCTTCTTAATAGAAGAACTAACCAAATTAGCATCCACTATTAAACCTTGTTTAACACCAGTTGATTTAACCGAAGAACTTGCAAGCACATTAAACCTATCGTTAAACTCCTCAACAGTAACGACCTTTATCTCATTAGTGCCAATATCAATACTTGTAAATATCTTTCTCATAAACATCCCTCAATATCTTAATAAAATTATACAATAAACAATTTAAAACTTCAAGAAAAATAAAACAAAGTAATTAAAAAAGGCCTAAGCCCTTTCTAATTCATTCTTTAACTCATCATATCCATTAAAACCAATCATTTGCTTAACAACCTTACCATTCTTAAAAATAAACAAAGTAGGAACAGACATAATACCATATTCCTTAGCAAGATCAAAATGCTTATCAACATCAACCTTAACTATTTCAAAAGACTCTCCAAGCCTTTCTAAAACAGGAGTAAGCATCTTACATGGACCACACCATTCTGCATAAAAATCCACTAAAACCTTATCTTGATTAATAATTTCATTAAAACTTTCATTTTCTAAATACTTTAACATAATATCCCTCCTTAACGATACTTATCAACAACCATAGTAATACCAGGTATATTAATCTTATCTTTCTCTATTAACTTATCCATATAATCTACATCAATAACTTTATACTTTAACATTGTATCAATAGACTTAACATTAAACTTATGAACATCCTTATCCTTTAAATAATCATCCACTAAAACATAAACCTCATCAATTACATCATTAGTATCAGATACAACATTAGATAAAACTGGTGAAGAAGATAAAATAGGATTCATAAACTTAGATTCCCCAAGCACTTTAACATCCACTATTGGTTGATGTAAAAAGAAAAGTGCAATAAATACTACAACATACCCTTCAACAAGTCCAAGTAAAAAACCTAATATCTTCGAAGGAATACCAAGTATAATAGTAAACTTTAAAATCTTTTCAAATATACCAGTAATCTTAACAATTATTCCAAATATTACAGATAACACTACAAACACTAAAATAAATCCAATAAGTTGATACATTATTATATTAAGAGAAACAAGCCCCATCATATCTCCACCAAAATCAAAAAATGGCAAATTATAACTTAAAAAATCCGCTACAAAATCCTTAAGATAATAAGAAACAACAAATAATAATATTGTACCTATCGTAATAACAGTCTGTTTAAAAAATCCATTCTTTAAACCACCAACACCAAATATTAAAATAATACCAATTATAAAAGCATCTACAATTCCAATCACATTACCACTTCCTATAATAATATTATATATTAAAACAATCCAATAATACAAGTAAATTATATAAAACTAATGATATATTAATCAAATTGTAATATAATATATATATCAAAAAACTTAAAAAAGCGAGTGATTTTTATGAATAACAAAGAACAAACCAAAAAAGATATCCAAGAAAAAATAAAAAAAGTTGATGGTGCTATGGCACAAGAAGGCATGCCATTAACTAAAGAATTAAAACAAAAACTTTATAATTGCATAATTGGCAAATCTACAACTGAAATAGAACGTAAAAAAATTATAGAAAAATATAAAAAAATCTATGAATAATAAATACAAATACACTTATGAAAGAACTACTTAAAAGTAGTCTTTTATTTATATAACAAAAACCACCCAAATAGCATAAAATAATCTAGGTGATTTTAATGAATTATAAAATAGTTATAGACGCTGGACACGGTGGCGTCGATCCAGGAGCAGTAGCAAACGGTCTCCAAGAAAAAGACTTCAACCTTCAATCATCACTTTACATATACAATAGACTAAAAGAACTAGGAGTCCCTGTAAAAATAACAAGAACAACTGATGAAACACTAGACAGAAAAGAAAGAATAAATAGAATAATGAATGCATTTGGTAATAGATCAGACGTAATATTAATATCAAACCATATTAACTCTGGCGGAGGAGATGGTGCTGAAATAGTATATGCTTTAAGAAACGATGATGAATTAGCAACAGATATCCTAAATGAAATAGCAAAACAAGGCCAAAACATTCGAGGCTCATATCAAAGAAGACTACCAGAAAACCCTAGTAAAGATTACTACTTCATCATAAGAGACACAGGTAACCTACAATCATTATTATTAGAATACGGCTTTATAGATAGTAAAAAAGACGACGTATATCAATTACAAAACAATCTAGAAGACTATGCTGAAGCAGTAGTAAAAGCATTAACTAACTATATAAACGTTCCATATAAAAAACCACAAACAAATAATGAATACATAGTACAAAAAGGAGACAGTCTATATAGCATTGCCAATAAATATAACACTAGTATCGAAGAGTTAAAAAAACAAAACAATCTATCTAGTAACATCTTACAACTTGGTCAAAAACTAACCATTCCAAAAACATCACAATCTAACTACACAGTATATACAGTTCAAAAAGGAGACTCTCTATGGAGCATTGCCAATAAATACGGAATAAGCGTAAATGACATTGTACAAGAAAACAATCTTGGTACAACCATGCTCACTGTAGGTCAACAAATACTAATCCCAGCAGTAAAAGAAGAACAAAAAGATCAAACAACAAATAAAAATGTATACATAGTACAAAGTGGAGACTCACTATGGAGCATTGCTAAAAAGTTTAACATATCTGTTAATGATCTAAAAAATATAAACAATCTATCCACAAACATGTTATCAATCGGACAAAAACTAACAATACCAGAACAAGACAACTATGAAAAATATACAGTACAAAAAGGAGACAGTCTTTGGAAAATATCTAGACAATACAATGTATCAGTCGAAGACATAATAAAACTTAACAACCTAACAAACAACACTTTAAAAGTAGGACAAATCTTACTAATACCAAAAAAATAATTCGAAAATGAATTATTTTTTTAATGAATCTGTCTACAAACACCAGACTTAGGAACATAAAAACAATGATTCTTATACCTTCCAGAATTTCTTTGTTCATACCAAAGAGACAAACAATTCTCATTCTTCTTTGGTGCATAAAACCATAAAGCATTAGTCGCAGGATGATAATACTCACCCCTTAAAATACGACCAGCAAGACTAAGCTCCTTAGTAGTGGGATTACCAACAAACAAAGAAGAATTAACTCCCACAAAACCACCAGGACTTTGATATACAACATCAGTAATAGTTCTTATATTTTTAAAAGTTAAACAATCAGCAAGAGCACGATTTACAATAACATTACCAACCATTAACATACCTAGATCCCCTTCACCAAGAGCCTCTGCTCTCATAAGTCTAGCAAGAAGATTTTTCTCTTTATTAGAATATTTTATTATACTCAAAAACACATCACCTATAAAAATATATGTAATTTTTCAAAAAATAGTTTTATTATTTACATTTATATGATATAATTAACTAGACCTAGGGGTATAGTTCAATGGTAGAATAACGGTCTCCAAAACCGCTGATGTGGGTTCAACTCCTGCTACCCCTGCCAAATGATAATAACGATTTTTCTTTATAAAATAAAGAAAAATCTTTTTTTATACCTTAAAACATTTACTAATTACTTTACCGATTTCAGTAAAAAAATTAGCAAAATCAATTGACAACACATAAATAATAAGTATATAATTACTTAAAATGTTTACATTTTAATACCAACCTTAGGAGGTGATAAAATGCTTAAAAATGCTTTAGCATACATTTTAAGAAAAAAAAATAGAACAATTATAGTATTTATTATTTTAACAGTAGTTCTCTCTTGCTTATACACATGCTTAAATATAACAAAACAAACAAATAATTTAGAAAAAAACTTATACAAGATGTCAAACACATCACTACTAATAACTAAAAAAAATGGTGATACTTTTAAAACTAATCAGTTTAAAGAATTAGATAATATAAAAGAAATAAGAGAAATTATCACTAATTATGATGGACTTGCTAAAGCTACAAATATCAAAGTTGTAGATGAAACACAATTAGTACAGAGAAATGATTTATCAGATGAGTTCAAAAATATACTTAAAGTAGAAGCCACAACCAATAGTGAAAAAAACAATTTATTCAAAAGTGGTATTTTTACTATTACAAAAGGAAAACATATTAATAATAATGATAAAGGAAAAATTATTATTCATGAAAAACTTAAAGAAAAAAACAATCTAAAACTAAATGATAAAATCAAACTTAAATTAATTGACTTTAATACCAATAAAAAAACAGAATATGAGTTTGAAATAATTGGTATATTCAAAGGCAAAAAACAAGAAAAATATACTGGTTTATCATCAGACTTTAGTGAAAACACAGTATTTATTGATTATGAAACAAGTCAAAAAGCACTAAATAAAACAAAAAATAATAAAATCGCAAAAGAACTTGTAATATACTCAGACAACAAAGAAAACACAAAAATAGCACTAAATAAAATTAAAAAAATTAAAATAGATTGGTCACAATTAAGTATTTCAAACAATAACAACACATACGAAGAAACACTAGAGTCTATCGAGGGAATAAAACATATTATTAGAATTATGATATATTCAATTATAATAAGTGGAATAACAATTCTATCATTAATACTAATACTATGGCTAAGAGAAAGAATACACGAAATAGGAATACTACTATCAATAGGTATAAGTAAAATAAAAATAATAACTCAATTTATACTTGAATTATTACTTATATCACTACCATCTTTAGTATTATCGTTATTAATAGGAAACATAATACTAAATATTACAACAAAAAATATAAACAATGATAACTCAATAATGATCGATAGCTTACTTAAAAAAAGTAATTTGATTTCAAACATTATAACATTCATACAAAGTTATACAATACTAATTACAATTATTATTCTATCAGTCATTATTGCAAGCACAATGATATTAATAAAAAAACCAAAAGAAATATTATCAAAAATAAGTTAGGAGATTAAAAATGGATATATTAGAAATTAAAAATGTAACATACAATTATTCTGATTCAAATGAAAATGTACTATCTTCAGTAAATCAAAAATTTGAAATTGGAAAATTCTATGCAATAATAGGAAAATCAGGAGCAGGAAAATCAACCCTACTCTCCCTTCTAGCGGGATTAGACAAACCACAAAAAGGACAAATATTATATAAAGGAGAAGATATAGAAAAACAAGGTTATAACACCCATAGAAAAAATAACATATCACTAGTTTTTCAAAACTATAATTTAATTGATTATTTAACGCCTTTAGAAAATGTTAGATTAGTAAATAAAAATGCATCTGAAAAAATCTTATTAGACCTAGGACTTGACAAAAGTCAAATAAATAGAAATGTAATGAAACTATCCGGAGGACAACAACAAAGAGTAGCAATTGCAAGAGCACTATCATCAATTGCCCCAATAATTCTGGCAGACGAACCTACTGGTAACCTTGATGATGAAACTGCAAGCGAAATAATAAAAATACTTAAAAAACTAGCAAAAGAAAAAAACAAATGCGTAATAGTAGTAACCCATAGCAAAGAAGTTGCAAACTCTGCTGATGTCATCTTAAAATTAAGTGATAAAAAACTTAAAAAAATAAACAAAATTACTCAGGAGGTCAAACAATGATTAAAAATGCATTCCATTATGTAACTAGAAAAAGACTAAAATCAATAATTATAATGCTAGTTATAATAGCAACATCAACACTTTGTCTTATTAGTTTATCAATAAAAGACGCTACGGACAAAGCCTCAAAAGAAACTTTCAAAAATATAACAAATAGTTTCTCTATGGAAATAAACAGAAGAGTTAATTTTGGAACACCAAGAGGTGGCGGCAATATAAAAGGACAAGATATTAAAAAAATTGCTGAAGAAAAAGACATTGATTCATATGTAAAAAGAATTAATAGTGTTGCAGATTTAGTAGACAACGATATAATAGAAACCGAAGAAACACTTAAAAATCAATCACCAGAAAGAGCAAAAAACTTTAAAAGAGCTGTCATGCTAACCGGAGTAAATGACTCATCAAAAGAAAACAAGTTTATCTCAAAAGCTTACAAATTATCTAGTGGTAAACACTTAAATGAAAAAGATAAAAATAAGATTTTAATGCACAAAGACTTAGCTAAAAAAAATAAGTTAAAAATTGGTGATAAAATAAAAATAAAATCTAATTTATTTGATGCCGACAATGAAAAAAGAGCAAATGAAAAAGTAGAAGTCGAGATAATAGGTCTTTTTGATGGTCATAATAAAGGTGGAGTTACAGCAGCCCAAGAACTTTACGAAAATACCTTAATAACTGATTTAAATACCGCTGCAAAAGTATATGGAAATACAGAAGACACTGCAGTATATCAAGATGCAACATTTTTTGTAAAAGGTGATAAAAACCTAGACAAAGTTATTAAAAATATTGAAAAACTTGATATAGATTGGCAACAATACAACTTAATCAAAAGTACAAACAACTACCCTGCTCTACAACAATCAATATCAGGTATATATAATATAGCAAACAATCTATTCATCACAGCATTATTATTCGCAGGAATTACAGTTTCATTACTATTATTCTTATGGATAAACGCTAGAAAAAAAGAAATTGCAATTTTACTTTCACTAGGTATTTCAAAAACAAAAATATTTACACAATTTGTTATTGAATTAGTACTAATATCCATACCAGCATATATAACATCATACTTTCTAGCAATCTATACAGCAAGCATTATTGGAAATAACATATTAAACAAAGTTACTAATACCATATCAAAACAAATAGCAAAACAAACAACATCAAGCCAACTAGGCGGAGGAGCTGAAGCAGAAGGATTCAATAAAACACTAACAAGTCTAGAAATTAACATATCACCAAAACTAATGATATATGTAATTTTATTCATAACAATAGTCCTTGTTATATCATTACTAATAGCAACATCAAAAACCCTAAAGAAAAAACCTAAAGAACTATTAACAGACACCAAATAAAACAATTTATTAAAAATTAACATATTTTTTACCGATTTCGGAAAATATATGTTATAATTTAAAGTGAAAGGAGAAAAATATGAAAAAACAAAGTATTTTAATAATAAGTCTAATTCTATTTGCAATTATATCATTTATAATATTTATACTACTATCAGATAATAAAGAAAACCTTGAAAAAACAAAAGACATTAACCTCATCATTAATACTATCAACAAAGAAAATAAAGATATTCTACCAGAACTTGAAACAATAAAAATAGATATTAAAAACATTGATGAAGTTACAAGCTACACAGGTCTAAAAACAAATGATGACATTGAATCCATCACTGTATCAGTACCAACAATAACAGCACAAGCATACTCAGTAGCAATTGTTAAAGTAAAAAATAACGCAAATGTAGAAAAAATAAAACAAGAAATGCTAGATAATATTGATATGAATCGTTGGATCTGCGTTTCTGCACAACAACTATACATCACAAACAGTGACAATTTAATATTTTATGTAATGGCTGATAAAGACATTGCTAAAAAAGTATATGATGATTTTAAAAAATATGTAAATAATAAAATTGGAAAAGAATTAGAAAAATCAAATAACGAAGAAAATATAAAACTACCACCAGAAATGCCAGCAAAAAAATAACAAAGCACCTCTAAGGTGCCTTTTTAAGGAGGATAAAATGTTATTTACTAGTATTAGTTTTTTATATTATTTTTTACCATCATTAATAATTATATACTTTATAATACCCAAAAAATATAAAAATATTATTTTATTAATTGCATCTTTATTATTTTACTTTTATGGAGAGCCTAAATATGTTTTTTTAATGATAATAGAAATTATCATTGCCTATATCGGAGCTATTCTAATAGATAAATATAAAAATCAAAGTAAAAATATATTAATAATAACCTTATTTATACACATATTCCTATTAATAATATTTAAATATACTGATTTTTTAATCCAAACAATTAATGACATAGCAAAAACAAATATCAATTTATTAAACATTGCATTACCAATAGGAATATCATTTTATACATTCCAAATCATAAGCTACATTATTGATGTATACAATGGTAAAGTCAAAATCCAAAAAAACATTATAAAACTAGCTACCTATGTATCTTTATTTCCACAATTAATCGCAGGACCTATCGTTAGATACCAAACAGTAGAAAAAGAACTAGACAAAAGAACACACAATTTTAGCAACTTTTCATATGGTATAAGAAGATTTTCCATTGGACTTGCTAAAAAAGTATTAATAGCAAACGCCCTAGGAGAACTTTGTACTAAAGCATCCATTATAGATGAAAAAACAATAATCCTCTACTGGATATTTGCAATAAGCTATATGCTACAATTATATTTTGATTTTTCTGCTTATAGTGATATGGCTATTGGACTAGGTAGAATATTTGGATTTCACTTCCCTGAAAACTTCAATTACCCATATATATCAAAAAGCATAACAGAGTTTTGGCATAGATGGCACATCTCACTATCAACATGGTTTAAAGATTATGTCTACATTCCACTCGGAGGTAATAGAGTTACTAAACTAAAACAAATAAGAAACATCCTAATAGTATGGTTACTAACAGGAATCTGGCATGGCGCTAATTGGACCTTTTTAATCTGGGGATTATTATTTGGAATCATTCTTATAATAGAAAAATTATGGCTTAATAAACTTATGGAAAAACTACCTTCTTTTATAAGAAGAATATATGTATTATTTATTGTTATGATCCTATTTATTATATTTAATTCCGACAATATATCAACTTCTTTAATCAATATAAAAGGATTATTCGGTATCAACAAAGAAGCATTTATTAACGATTATACCCTTCATTATTTAAAAAGCTATTCACTAATATTAATCATTGCCTTAATTGGTTCTACCCCATTTATTAAAATATCAATAGATAAACTAAGAAAAAATAAATATATGAATAACATACTTAATATTTTAGAACCAATTTTAATAATTATAATATTAATTATTGTCACTTCATATTTAATAGACAATTCATACAATCCATTTTTATATTTTAGATTTTAAGGAGGTTAACATGAATGATAAAATTAAAGACATAGTAGTAACTATAATATTTCTTTTTACTATATTTTCTTTATTTTTAATTAATATCACAAAAGAAGATACAAATATTTCAATATCAGAAAGAAGAAAACTTGCTACTATGCCACAATTAACTACTAAAAGTCTATTTGATAATACATATTTTAAAAAACTCGATTCCTACGTTACAGATCAATTTATAAAAAGAGAAATATTCAGAAAAATTAAAATAAATATAGAACTATCCACCAAAGGTGAATATAATAATATGTATTTATATAACGATTACATCATCGAAGAAACATTTCCTTTAAATACTAATTCCATTAACAATTTAACCAATAAAATTAACTATATAAAAAATACATATTTAAATAATAATAACAACATTTATTATACTATTATACCTGATAAAAATTACTTTGTTAATAAAGGTAATTTAAAACTTGACTATAACAAATTACAAAAGACTATGAAAAACAATTTATCAAATATTAATTATATAAATATATTTGATAAATTAACCCTTAATAATTACTATAAAACAGATACACATTGGAAACAAGAAGATTTATTTAGTACCGCAAATACTATTGCTAATCAAATGAACTTTAATTTAACTAATAATAATACAATAAACACTATTACTACTTTCAAAGGAAACTATGCCACTAGATTATTAGTAACAAAAGAAATTGATACAATCAAAACCATATCAAATTCCCATATTAACAATAGTAGTGTATATAATTATGAAACACAAAAATATACAAAAATATATGATTATGATAAAATAAAATCATTAGATAAATACGATATATACTTATCCGGTGCATCTCCAATTATAGAAATTACAAATCCTATTTCAAATAATAATAAAGAATTAATTGTTTTTCGTGATTCCTACGGCAGTAGTCTAATACCATTATTAACCGAAGGATATAAAAAAATTACCGTTATTGATACTAGATATGTTTCTTCAAAGCTTTTAAACAACTACATAAACTTTAATAATCAAGATGTACTTTTTATGTACAGTATATTAACTATAAATAATAGTTTTTCAATTAGATAAAGAATCTAACTAAATAGATTCTTTTTTTATACACCAAAAAATATTTTCCGAAAACGGAAAAAAGTCTACCATTTCGGAAAACACATAATATAATTATACTATAAGATTAAGATAGAAAAAAACAAGTTTAAATCTCAACCTTAAAAAACATGATAGTTATTTAGAAGTAGATAACTCCCATAAAAATATTGTGAAAGAAGGGAAAAAAATTATAGCGAAATACACAATAACTACAATACTTAAAACGACAAAAAATAAAACAATCAATAATCCTTACACATATAAATAATTATAAACTAAATAAGCATAAAAAAAACAATCAAAATGATTGCTACAAAGCTTTATTATTCTTTAAAATCCATTTTATTGAATATTTCAGTGTCATAAAACTCTTTCATTGTTATTCCAAAAACTTTACAAAATTTATAA
>CAKOIB010000009.1 GCA_934086255.1 uncultured Bacilli bacterium | reverse complement strand
TTTAGATTATCTAGTTCTTCATTATAGCCTGATTTTATTATATTTCCTTCTTTTATGGTTATTGGTGCATCTTCATTTATTGATTTTTCTAGTAAGTCTTTTAAATCATCAAGGGTATCAAATGTATCTTCATAGTTTATTTCTTTTAATATTTTTTTAATTTCTGGGAATGTTTTGATTGAGTTTTTTAATTGGATTAAATCTCTAGCATTTAAGTTACCATACGCTATTCTTCCTGATAGTCTTTCTAAGTCATAGACATTGTTTAGTAAGTCTCTTAGTTCTTCTTTTAGGATAAATTCTGTAAGTAGTGTTGATATTAGTTCGTATCTTTTTTCTATTTTTTGTTTATTTACTAAAGGGCTTTCTATCCATTTTTTAAGTAGTCTAGATCCCATTGCTGTTTTTGTTTTATCTAGCATCCATAATAGTGAATATGTTCTTTCTTTTAGTCTTAGAGTTTCTACTAATTCAAGGTTTCTTTTAGAATGGATATCTATTTCTAATGAGTCATTTTTATCTATAATAATACTTTTTTGAAGATGGTTTAAGTTTCCTTTTTTCATTTCTTGAAGATAGAATAGTAAATGTTTTATAGAGTTTGTAATTCTAATATCTTGAATGTTTTCATAGGTATGTTCATATTTATTTTCAAGAAAGTTATTACTTATAGTTATTAAGATATTATATTTTTCTCTTAATGTATTAATTATCTTACGATTTATTTTATCATTTACAATTAGTTCTTTTATGTCTATTCTTATTATTTCATTAATTAGTTTTTCTTCATCATAGTCTAATAAAATTGAGTACATAACTCCGGTTGATATATCAGCATAGCTTATAGCATAGCAATGGTTATAGTCATAGATACTTCCTATATAGTTATTAGTTTTTTCATCTAATGCAGAGGAGTCCATAAGGGTACCTCTGGTTACTATTTGCACTACTCCTCGCTCTACTACTCCTTTTTTATCAGGTGGTGTTAATTGTTCACATATTGCTACTTTATATCCTAAACTCACTAGTTTTTCTAAGTATCCTAAATAAGCATGGTATGGTATACCACACATTGGTACTCTTTCTTCTAAACCACAATTTTTTCCTGTTAAGGTTAATTCTAAAAGACGAGATACTAATTCTGCGTCTTCGAAAAACATTTCATAAAAGTCTCCAAGTCTAAAAAAGATGATTGCATCTTCGTTTTGTTCTTTTATGTTTAAATATTGTAACATCATTGGAGAAAGTTTATTTTTATCTACTTCACATCTTTTCATACTGCTTCACCACTTAATATTATACAAAAAAAACAGATTAATTTCATCTGTTTTTAGTTAATTTCTATTACTTTTACTTCGTAGTTTCCATTTGGACTTTCTACTGAAACAACATCTCCGACTTTGTGTCCCATTAGGGCTTTAGCAATTGGAGATTCATTTGATATTTTGCTTTCAAATGGGTCTGCTTCTTGAGAACCAACTATCTTGTATTGATCAACGTCATCTTCATCATCAATATAGGCAATTTTTACTGTTGTTCCTACTCCTACTTCGTCGGTACTAACTGATTCAATTATTTGAACATTTTCTAAAATAGTTTCTAGTTTTTTAATTTTTGCTTCTATTTCAGCTTGTTCATTTCTTGCAGCATCATAATCTGCATTTTCAGAAAGGTCTCCAAGTGCTCTTGCTTCTTTTATTGCTTCAATATTCGCAGGTCTTTTAACATTTATCAAATCGTTTAATTCTTCTTTTATTTCTTCATATCCTTCTTTTGTTAAAAGGATTGGTTTTTTATTATTCATTTTAATTCACCTCTAAATTAATAAGTTCTCTAAAAGGATACTATTTTTTTTGTGTTTTGTCAAGTTTTTTGGGTACTTTTCTAAAACTTTACCCGTAAAATAGAGTCTTTTTCTAGTTCTTGATCAACTTTTATTTTAAGTATTTGTCTAGGGTGTCTAGCGGCATCAAGTTCATTAAAATCTTCATCATATATTTTATCTATCTTAATATCAAAGTCTATGTTATTTGGTCCAAATATATTAATAGTTTGTTGGGGTTTAAAGTAGTTTCTTTGTTCAATGGTTGCATATTTTGTTTTTTTATCATAGTCTAGTACTATTCCTAAAAAGTCTTGGTTTGATACTTCTTCTCTTCCAATGTAGTATTGATCATTATAGTCTGCCTGATGATCAAAGTATTGAGTAGTTGATTCTCTATTGGCTACTCTTGATAATATTTTTTGTTCATGGTGTAATAAGTCTTCGGTTAGGTTATTATTATAATATGCATCTATTAGTTTTCGATAACTATTAATTACTGTTGCAACGTAATAAGTACTGCGCATTCTTCCTTCAATTTTTAAAGACATAATTCCTGTTTCTATTAAGTCTTTAATTTTACTTGAAAGGTTTAAGTCTTTGGTTGCAATTGAATATTTTGTTTTTCTTTTTTTATCTAAATCAAAGACAAATCTACATACTTGGGCACATCCTCCGCGATTGGAGTCTCTATTGGTAAAGTAATTTGATAAAACACATCTTCCAGAATAGCATGTACACATTGCACCGTGTAGAAAGACTTCTAAATCCATATGTGTTTTATCATATATTTCTTTCATATCTTCTTTAGATACTTCTCTTGCTAAAACGACACGTTCTACTCCCATTTCTTTAAAGTAGTTTACTGTTTCACCATTTGTAGTACAGGCCTGAGTACTTATATGTATTCTTAAGGTTGGTGTGTATTTTTTTACTATATCTATTAATAAGGGATCACTTAAGATGATGGCATCAACTTTTATGTCTTCTAAAGATTTTAGATAGTCTATTATTCCATTTAGGTTTTCATTATGAAAAACAATATTAGTAGTTACATATAATTTTTTATTTAGTTTATGGGCATAGTCTACTGCTTGTTTTATTTCTTCAAGAGAAAAGTTATTAGCATTTGCTCTTAAGCTAAATTCTTGTCCTCCGATATAGCAAGCATCTGCTCCATAAAGATAAGCTATTTTTAATTTTTCTAGGTCTCCTGCTGGAGAAAGTAGTTCTACTCTTTTCATTTTTTCACCTTATATATTGTTTTTTTATCTAGAAATAAAGTATCTGTATTAGGAATAATATTGTCTATATCTTTATTTTCTTTTATAGCTTGTAATACTTTTTTAAAATCTTTATCTTTTATCATTGTTTGATCTAATATTAAGTAATCTATTTTAGATTTTTCTAACTCTTCTTTATATTTTAATCCATTTAATATTTTATCTGATAGGATCATTGTTCCTTCTTTTGTTTCTTTTATTAAGAATTTTTTATCTTTTTCAATTATATAGTTATTTCTTTTATAGTTTTTCTTTTTTAAATATTTAAAGTAATTAGTAATTAGTTTTCTTTTAGAAAATGCCATCATTTGATAACCAAATATATTAACAAATAGTTTAAAGTCAGTATTTTTTCTTATTTCTAGGATTTCTTGTAGTGTTATTTCAGATGATGTTACTGCTCCATAGACTCCTTGGGCTTCATAGTGATTGCAAGTTTTATAATTGGTTACAAAGAAGTTTTGATTCCATATTAATGGTGTTTTTAAGTTTAGTTTTTTTGATAATGATAGTACTGAAAGATCATAAAAGAAGATTCCATTTATATTTAGTTTGTCTAGCTCTAATAGGGTATTTTTTAAGTTTTCTATATCTTTATTAAAGATGTTTTTATCTATTTTTACAAATATTTCTTTATTGGTTTTTTGTTTTATTTTTTTTAGATCTTTTAATGTTATGGATATAGGTGTTGTGTATGAGAAGTCTTTTAAACCAAAAAGGAATGCAGAGGCATTCTCATATTTTTTAATATTTATAGATGTTGGTATGATTAATAGTTTCATATTGTATCACATCCTTTTTTCTGTAACTGATAGTCCATCTCCGATTTCATAGAATGTTGTTTTATATTTAAGATTATTTTCTAAAAAGTCTATGTAGTTTCTTATTTTTCTAACTAAGGCTCTGATGTTTCTATTTTTTATTTGTGATGGTTCTTGCTCTACGTAACCATGAAAGCTTAAGTTATCTGTTATTATTGTTCCATTTGGTTCTAGATTTTTTTCAAATTTGTTGAAGAAATCTAGGTTTTTACTTTTAGCAGCATCAATTAAGATAAGGTCGTATTTTTCTTTTAATGATACTTCAAGGGCGTCGTTATATATTAGAGTTATCCTATCTTCAAGATTAAACTTTTTAATATTTTTTACTGCTTCAAGGTATCTATCTTTATCTTTTTCTATTGAAGTCACTGTAAGATTTGGTGATGAAAGTGCCATCATAATTGCAGAGTATCCAATTGCAGTACCTATTTCAAGTACTTTTTTTACTCTTTTTTGATGTATTTTTGATATTATAAAGTCAATGCTATCATCTACCATAATTGGTACTTTATTTACTAATGCGTACTCTTTTATTGTTTTAATTTCGTTATATGTTTTTTCTACCATTGTAACCACAATCCTTCTTGTTCTAATTTATTTATTGTTTGTTCATGTTCTTTTAATGTTTTTGTAAAATATAATTTATGATTTTTGTCTGAAACAAAGTAATAGTAATTTGTTTTAATTGGTTTTACTACTGCTTCGATTGCTTTCTTACCTGGAGCGGATATTGGTCCAATTGGAAATAATGCTGGATTGTCACCGCGTGTGTTGTAAGCATTTTGATTATTTATATCAGAATTAGTTAATGCTTCAGTCATTTCTTTTTTAACACCATAGTATGATGTTACACAACTACCTAAAGGCATATCATCTTTCATTCTATTATAAAAAACACTTGCTATATTTTTAAAGTCGTCTTCATTATAACCTTCGCTTTGAGTAACTGATGCTAAAGTAAGTAGTTTGTGAATGCTGTAGTTAGATTTTTTAATATCTTTCTTATATTCACTTAATACTTGGTCCATTTGGTTTAATAGGACTTCAAAAACTTTTTCGATATCAGTTTCTTCTTTATCTATTTGATATGTGTCTGGAAATAAATATCCTTCAAGATTATAGTAAAGATTACTATTTTTTATATCTTTTTCAATAAACCAATATTTATCAATTAATTTATCTAAGTATTTTTGATCTTTTGTTTTTTTAATTATATCATCATATTTTATACTAGTATTTTCTGATATTAGTTTAGCAATTTGTCTCATATTTTGTCCTTCTTTTATGGTTATTGCAACTTCATTAATATTAGTACCAGTTGTTTGTAATTCATTTATAATTTCATTAAGTGACATATTAGGACTTATTTTATATGAGGCAGCATAATAATTTGCTTTCTTTATTTTAGAGTATATTGTAAAGAATGTTTTACTTTTAATAAGTTTTTTATCTTTTAGAATTGCTGCGATTTCTTTAGTTGATGTACCACTTTCAATGGTTATTATTTCTTCTTTAGTACTACTTGATACTGGTGTTAATAAGTATATAGTAGTTGATAATATGATTATTACAAGTAAAAAGACTAAGACTCCGATTTTGAAGCCTTTTTTAAACTTTACTTTTTTCTTTTTGTTCTTACTATTCATTTTTATCTGTCACTTCTTCTTGTAAAACTTTAAGAGCCATTTCAATTACTTTCCATTCTTTTTCAGTTGTAATTGGTTCAAGTTTTGTATGATCTCCTTCTTCGATCACTATTGAACCATATGCTTTTAAGTTTCCTTCTTCATCTGTTTCATTGTCAGTGTAAGCAAGATAGTGTTTACCTGTTTCATTTGAATCGAACTCTAAAAGTTTGTAAAATGTTTTTTGTTCTCCTTTTTCATTGAATCCTATAAACATATCATCTCTTAATTCTTCATTTTTGTTTTCTTCCATATTATTTTCCTCCCTTATCTAAAAACGATTGTAGTATCACTACTGCGGATACTCCATCGATTACTTTTTTTCTTTTTTTTCTAGACACATCGGCATTTATTAGTACTTGTTGCGCTACTTTAGTAGTTAGTCTTTCGTCTTCAAGATGAACTTTTTTATTTGTTTTTTGTTCTAGTTTTTCTTTAAACTCTATTGTTTCATCGCAACGAAATCCTAAGGAACCATTCATGTTTTTAGGTAGTCCTAGTACTATTTCATCGACATGTTCTTTTTCAATTATTTTTAGTATTTCTTCGATTAACTCTTCTTCATCATCACTTTTAATATTTTTATAAAATGATGCAATTAAACCAAGTTTATCTGATAAAGATATTCCTAATGATTTTTTGCCTAAGTCTAGTCCTAAATATCTCATAAGTCTCTTAGATAGTTTTTTACAAGTGTTTTTATTATTATTTCACGTTCTATACTTTGTATTTTTTTTCTTGAATCTTTATAATTAGAAATATATGTTTCATCTCCCGTAAGAAGATAGCCAACGATTTGGTCTATTCCTTTGTATCCTTTTTCTTCAAGATTGTTTTTTACATTAAGTAATGTTTCAGTGACCATGTAGTTATTTAAATCGTCAATATTAAAAACCATAGTCTTATCTTCCATACTATCACTCCTTTAGAAATATCTATAAGATATTTTATCATTTATAGGATATTTTATCAATAATAGTTGGAAGATTTTAAAATAAAAGTATCATCATAATGTAAATTAGATGATACTTTTGTCTTTTATTGTTTTATATAAAATGCTTTTTTAGTAATTTTCGTACAAAACGTACGCATTTTTACTGGTTTTTTCGTACAAAATGTACGAAAAAGTTATTTTTTATGTGTTTTTATTGTTTAAGATGTTATAGTTCTAAAACTTAAGAGTATTGTTTTAATAAATCTTTTAATTCTTGTTCTTCTTGTTCTTTTAGTTCATCTTTATTTATTTGTTCATTAAACCATTCTGGTACTGATTCTTTTGTTTTAGTGTTTGTATTAGGTACTTTCTTAATAGTCTTTTTATGTTCTTTTATGCATATATTCATTGCTTCTTCAACTGTTTCTATACCTAATCTTTTCCAATGACTAGCAATTGTTTCTACATATGTTTTATTTAGTTTTTTATTGTTTACTCTTAATACATAGTCAAGTAAAACATTAACTACTCCAGGGGTTAGTTTTAAATCTATTAAAAGTTCTTCGATTAATAGTAAATCTTTTTTTATTACTTTTCCATCTTTATATTTACTCTTTATAAATTGATATGGATTAGTGTTTTCAAAAGTATAAATCATTTTAGCTTTATTAGATACATCTCCAGTTGGATTTTTTAAATGTTCTGGTTGTTTTGAATAGATTAATGTAGGAAGATTACCACTGTTTTCAAATTGATAAAAGTTTCTAGCACTTTTTCTTAGAGTTTCTTTATCTATTGTGCCTTTTTCAGTAATACTTGTTTTAATTAGATTTTGCATAGTTAGTACATCTATATTATAAATAAATGATAAATTATTAATTAATTCTCTTATATCTTTGTTGAATATTTTTTCATTTATCATATTACTATTTATGCCAGATATTAATAGTTCAAAATCTATTGCATTTTTAAATGTTATTTCTGTTTTATTTTTAGATATTATATCTTCATTTGGTATTATATTAGATACTGGTACGCTTGAGAATACTTCATCAAACTTTAATGATATTTCTTTGTAGTCTTTTAAAGTTATTCTTGGTATTTTATATGTTTCTAATATTTTTTGATATTCTTTTTTTCCTAAATTGTTATATAAAACTATGTTTAGTATTGGATGATTTAAAAACTCATTTGGTTGTAATGGTGAATATAGTATATAAACGTAGTTATTAACATTATCTTTTTTTAGATATGTTCTAAGAAGTCCAATGGCTTCTAGTTTTTCACGTGATGATACTATTTCTTCAAGGGACATTTGCATAATACTTAGTAAATGATGATGGGTATTTGGTGTTGATATTATTTCTTGTTTATTTAAATCATTTAATAGTGTAAAGTATAGTGATACTGCTTTATTGCCTATTATTGGTTGGTATAAATCTATTAGTGTTTTTTTATCTATATCTGTTATTAAACTTTTATTCATTACTGTGTAACTGTCTGCGGGTAAAACCATTTATATCACTTCCTTAATGCTTAATTTATTATAGCATTTAAAAGTGTAAAAAACTATAAAACATGTGTTTTTTTGTCATAAAGTGATGACTTAATAATTTGATTATGTTATTATTTATATGATAGGAGGAGTTTATTTTGAAAGAAAAAGTTAAATTAATGGTATTGGGGGCTTTTGTATTTTATGTTTTAGGGGTAATTGGTCTTATTGTTTATAATGGATTAAGTTATAATGACAGTTTTTATATTAGTGATAATGATGAGTTTAATAAAAGACTTATTTCATATAAGCAAAAATTGTCGAGTATGAAAAAGAATGCTTGTACTGCTTCGATTAATAATTTGATTTCTTATTATGAAAAAACTAATTTTACTGGGCATGTTAAGTATAGTGATTATTTTAAACAAGGTTTTAATGATGATGAAAAAATCAAATTTTTAGCTTCGTTTTATGCCGATACTAAGAATGCATGTAAACTAAGTGACGAGGTAATCGAAAAGTACAATTTTAAATCATTATTTTTAGGTGGTTCTATTCAATTTGATGAAATAATGCAAAATAATTTTTATGGATATGAACTTAACTTAAAAGATAAGTTTTTTAGAGATATTGCTGAACCTAGTTTGGCCTACTACGAATATGAATTAAATAGAAGTTCTATTCTTGCAATAATTTCTAATTTGATTGAGATATCTTCAAAGGATGGTGTTAAGTATGATGAATAAAAAAGTATATTTAATCTTGTTTTATATTAGTTTAGTTTTAACAACTATTATGCAATATGTTGCTTGTAAAACTGCTGATAGTTTCTTCTACTTCGGTGAGCTTTTTTCTTTAGCATTACCTTGTATTATTTTAATAGTTGTTGGTGGTATTGTTTTAACAGTTTTATTTATTAAGAAAGATCTTAAGGCTTCGATTGTGTGTCCTATTATATATTTGGTTTTTCTTATTAGTGTATATCTTTTAGCAAATCATTATTTTAGTGATGTTATTTATAATGTTTATATGCTTTACTATTCTAAAATTGTACTTGTAGGATTTATATTTTTAATTTTTTATACTTGTTTATCTTTTTCTAAGAAAGATAAAGTTTTAAAAAAGACTAAGTAAAAAGAGCAAAATTGCTCTTTTATTTTGTTTTTTTCTTTTGTTCTTGATAGTTTCTTTTATATTGATATTGTTTTAAAAAATATAATGTTTTACTATATATTTCATTGTATTTTTCTTTATCTTGTTTTCTAATATTGTTTTTCATTTCTATTTCAAATAGTCTGTCAATATTGTATATGAAGTCTAATGATTCATTTATGCTTGTATATTTGCTTAATTTTATAACTAGTTCATATAAATCTGAGTTAAGGTATAGAGATGGTAAATCCTCTAATAATTGTTCTAATAGTAATACTAGTTTTATTGTTTTGCTAGTAGATTCATTTATTTCTTTACCAAATAATCTATTTGTTAGTATTTCAGTATATATTTCGTTTAACCCTACTCCGAATGATAATATATATTTATCTTTAATTGTATGATGATCAAATCCAATGATATTATTATCATTTTTTCTATTATTACATGATAAGTGTAATAGTTCATGATATATTGTGTCGTCTTCTTGATAGATTTTTATTTTATTTAAATCTATTTCATAACATCCATTTGTATCTGTTAAATGTTTTAATATTTTTGATAAAAGTAAATTGTATTTAGTTATTTTTAATGTTAATAGATTATTATTCATGTTTTTTAAGTCTTTTTCTTTAAATGTTTCTTGCATTTTGTTTTTAAATGTCTCTATTATTTTTTTATCATTTTCTTGTTTTGTTTTTAACATATTAATACCTTCTTCGGCTCAATATAATAGCATATAAATTATGTTATTACAAGTTTTAGTTTTGGCTTGATTTCTTTTAGTGGTTTTCCATATACTATTTTTGCAAATTCTGATAGTTTTAGTATTTCTTTTTGTTTTAAGTTTTTAATGTTTATATAGTATTTATTGTTATCATAGTATATGTTTTTATTATTAATTATAAAGTAATCCTCAAATGAAAAGTAAATGTCACTATTGTAATTTATTGTTACTTTAAGATCTATGAAGTCTTTTATAAAGTCTAGTTCATCTTCTTTTTTGATGTCTAAGATTATACCAAACTTTTCATTATGATATACATTTATTTTATAGAATCCATTTATATTTATAATATTTTTTCTTTTAATATTTAGCATTATTTTTTTTATGTATTTTTCTAAGTAATCTTTTTGTTTTAGATCACAGTCTATTTCATTTTTATAGATAATTATATTTAAATCATCTTTATTAGTAATTATTTTCATATAAACACCTAGAATATTGTATGAAAAAAGACCTATAATGTTTCTGATATTAGGTCTTCGATTTCATTTAATACTAAATCTCTTCCTTGTTTTGTAGTGTTTGATATTAGAATTAATTTGTCTGTATTTTCTAACTGAAGTGTTTTTATTACTAATTCTTCGGCTTTTGGAAGTTTTGATTTAGGTAGTTTGTCTATTTTAGTAGCTATTATTGTTACTGGTACGTTGTAGTATTTTAAGAACTTGTACATTAAAACATCGTCATTTGATGGTTTGTGTCTTATGTCTACGAGCATGAAAGTTCTTTTTAGGTTTTCTCTTTTTTCTAGGTATTCTTCGATCATAAGACCAAATTTTCTTTGTTCTTTTTTACTAACGCTTGCGTATCCATATCCAGGGACGTCTACTAAAAAGAAGTCGTTGTTTACTAAGAAGAAGTTTAGATTTTTTGTTTTTCCTGGTGTGTTTGATACTCTTGCCATTTTTTTGTTATTAACAAGCATGTTGATAAAGCTACTTTTACCAACGTTGCTTCTTCCTACAAGCATGAATTCTGGTAGATTGTCTTCGGGGTATTGGCTACGGCGAACAGCACTTATTTTGAATTCGCAACTAGTAATTTTCATCTATATCACTACTTTCTATATATTTTTTACAGACATAGTCTAGGTCTTTTACTAATAAGTCTACGTCTTCGAATGATGATAGTCTAGCACCGCATGCTAGGTTATGTCCACCACCATTATATTTTTCTGCTACTTTATTTATGACTGGTCCGTTAGAACGGATTGATACTCTTATGCAACTATTTTTTATATCTTCGGTTGCACATAGCCATACAAGTAATTCTTCAATGTTATTGAAATCATTTATTAGATTACCTGATGATGCTGTATCAAGGTTGTATTTAGTAAGTGTTTGGCTTCCTATTTTGACATATCCTACTCCATAGTCTGATATTTTCATATTGCTTATCATGTGTCCGAATAGTTGTATTTCAGAGAATGGTCTTTTGTATATTTCTTTGTATAGTTTTGTTATGTCGAATGGATATTCTTTTAGGATGTTTGATATACATTTAAATGTTTCAGAACTAGAGTTAGAAAACATGAATCTATTGGTATCTGATACTATTCCACAGAATAGTGTTTTTGCTATTTCTTCGTTTAGTTTTAGTTTTGTATCGGTAATTAAATCGTATACCATTTCTGAAGCGCTTGATTTTTTATCGTTTATTAGTTCTATATCGCAAAACTTATTAACAAATGGATGATGATCTATTTTTATACTATAGTCGTATTTTTCAAGATCTCCCATGTCTACTCTTTTTATATCTGGTGTGTCTAAAACTATTAATAAGATATTATTTATGGTAGAAAAGTCAATGTTTTTATCTAGTTTTCCCATGTAGTTAAATCTTACTGTACCATTTCCAATTGCATAGACGTTTTTTTCAGGAAATGTTAGTTTTATTGAGTCTCTTAATGCTGTTTGACTGGCCATTGCGTCAGGATCTATTCCAACGTGTCTTACTAATACAATATTATTATATTTTTTTATTTGTTTAAATATTTGCTTATACATTTTATCATTCTTTCTATTTTGCTAGTTCATATGTATCTCTAGCGATCATTAATTCTTCATCTGTTGGGATTACCCATACTGGTATTTTTGATGAGTCTTTAGTAATTAATTGTTCTTCTCCTCGAATGTTGTTTCTTTCTTCATCTACTTCGATTCCTAGTACAGATAGTTTATCTAGTATTTGTTTTCTTGTTGGAATTGAGTTTTCTCCGACTCCTGCGGTCATAACAATTGCGTCGCATCCTCCAAGTAATACATAGTATTTAGCAATGTATTCTACTATTCTTCTTACATATATATCTTGAGCAAGTTGGCATAGTTCATCACCATTTTTAATACCTTCTTCAATGTCTCTTGAATCACTATATTTTTTACTGATTCCAAGTAGTCCACTTTTCTTATTTAAGATATTATCTACTTCAGTTACTGTTAAGTTTTCTTTTTTCATGATGAATGGAATTATTGAAGCATCTATGTCTCCGCTTCTTGTACCCATTACTATACCAGCATTTGGTGTGAATCCTAATGAAGTGTCAATTGATTTACCATTTAGGACTGCTGATACTGAGCCTCCACTTCCTATGTGACATGTAATTATTTTTGTATCTGTTCTTCCTAGTATTTCATTCATTCTCATTGAAACGTATTTATGACTTGTACCATGGAAACCATATTTTCTAATTCCATATTTTTCATACCATTCATATGGTACTGGATAGATGTATGCTTCTTTTGGTAGTGTTTGATGGAATGATGTATCAAATACTGCGACTGCTGTTGCATTTGGAATTATTTTTTGGAATGCACGCACTCCAGTTAGGTTTGCTGGTATATGAATTGGTGCTAATTCTATTAATTCTTCAGATGATTTGATTACTTCTTCATCTATTATTGTAGATGTTTGGTATTTGTCTGCTCCATGTACCATTCTGTGTCCAATTGCTTCGATTTCATCTAGTGATGAAACTACTTTGTTTTCTAATAGTTCTTCAGTTAAGATTTTAACTGCTTGTTCATGATTAGAAACTTCTCTTTCTTTTTTGATTTTTTCTCCGTTTAGTTTTATTGTATAGAAGCTATTTCCTATTCCTATACGTTCAAATACTCCGGAAATAAGTACTTTTTCTTCAGGCATTTCATACATTTGAAATTTTAATGATGAGCTTCCTGCGTTTACTGATAATATTTTCATTTTATCTCTTCCTTTCTAATTACTATAAGTATAATAACACAAAATATGATATTTTTCTAGGTAATTGTTATATTTTTTGTAATGAATTAGTGTTTTATGATGACATTTTTTGTGTAAGAAAATGGTCTTATTTTAGGAGTTGTAATTTTTTGTTATTTTTTGTTAATTTGTTCATTTTTAAGATTTAGTCTAGTTTTTTATGAACGGATGTTTGTTTTATTCTTAAAAAAATAAAAATTGCCCTAGGGCAAATCTTATTTTTGGTATGTTTTTTTGTATCAAAATCTTGGATTTGGTCATTTGACAAGGGTTTTTATATAGTTTATAGTGGTATCAGACATTTATTTATTGGCCCGGATTAAACTATTTTTATCCTATAAAGTTTATATATTTTACACTCCATTTCTTATATTTTGTTTTTAATTAATACCACTTCGATTCCTTTGCCAATAGATAGATGTCTTTTATTTAAATTGTTCTATTATTTCTATAAACTCTTTTGGTGGTTCTTGTTCATAGTATAGTTCTTGTTTTGTTACTGGATGAATTAGTTTTATACTTTTTGAATGAAGCATTTGACCAAAGTCTTTATTTATTATTTTTTTATTGGAGTATACTTCATCATTTACTATTGGGTGTCCAATGTATGATAAGTGCACTCTTATTTGATGGGTTCTACCGGTTTGTAGGGTACATTCAATTAGTGTTGCCTCTTTATATCTTTCAATTACTTTAAAGTGTGTTATTGAGTCTTTACTATTGATGTCTGTTACTGCATATTTTTGTCTATTGTTGATGTCTCTTCCGATTGGAGCATCAATTGTTCCTTTGTCATGTCTTACTACTCCCCAGACTAGTGCAAGGTATTTTCTTTCTACTTGTTTTTTTCTTATCATGTTTGATAGTTTTTCATGAACTTGATCGTTTTTAGCTACGATCATAAGACCACTTGTATCTTTATCTAGTCTATGAACTATTCCTGGTCTTATTGTATTTTTATTACTTATTTCATTAAAATGGTATAAAAGACCATTTACTAAGGTATGATTTAGATTGCCTACTGCTGGATGGACTACTAGTCCACTTTGTTTATTTATTATTGCTAGGTATTCATCTTCATAGACTATATCTAAATCCATTTTTTCTGGTAAGATATCTGTTATTTCTTCTTCTAGTTCATTGATTTTTATTGTGTCATTTTCTTTTAATTTGTAACTTGAGTTTACTTTTTTATCATTTACTGTTATTTGTTCATCTTTTATTAGTTTTTGTATTTTGCTTCTTGTATATTCTGTTTCTTCGGATAAGTAAGTATCTAGTCTTATATTACTTTTGTCTGCGATTATTTGCACTTTTATCACTCCTTATTAGAATTATTATTAAGATTATTGCTCCGCATGTTATTAAGATGTCTGCTAGGTTGAATACTGGAAAGTTGTATCCAAATATGTTTAGGCTTATGAAGTCTATTACATAGTTATGGTATATTCTATCAAATAGGTTTCCTAGTGTTCCACCAATTATCATTGATATTGAGATATATTCTATATTTGTTGTTATTTTTGGTATCAGGTATTTTATTATGTAAAATAATACAAGTATTGATATTATTATTAATAGTATTTGATTGTTTTTTAATATAGAAAATGCGGCCCCATTATTGTGAGTTAAATATATATTAAAGAAATTAGGTATTACTTCTTTGAATGTTAAATAGTTTGATACTAAGTATTTTGTTAGTAAATCTATAAGCATTAGTATAAATGAAGTTATATAGATTTTTTTTTGCATTTAAATCACCAGTTATATTTTAACATATATGTTTTAATAAGTAAATTGTAAGATATTTTTAGACTTATACTAAAGGATTATCAAATACTTCGAAAAGAAATGATACTGTTCTAATGAAAACTAAGTTTTTTAATTTATCTAAGTTACATAAAAAAATATGAATTGCCTGTTCATATTTAAAATAATTCGCTGTGACTTCCTGTTTCCACTAATATCAATATCAATTTTTCATCATGATATTTATATACTAGTAACCAATCTGGTTCAATGTGGCATTCATAGCACTCTTTATAATAGTTTGTATTAATTAGTTTATGATTCTTATATTTTGCTTCTAATTCTTCCAAGTTAGCAAGTTTTTCCGTTATTTCAGCTAATTTTTGAATGTTTTTGCCTTGTTTTTTTATTTTTTTTAATGATTTTTTAAAACTCGATGTGAAGTCAACTGTATATTTTGTTTTTGTACTAATCATCTAAAGCCTTAAACAATTCTTCAATTGTTTGATAACCTTTTCTATTTTTATCATTTGCAATTTCTTCTGCTTCTCGTAATGCTTTAAGTAATTTTTTATTTGGAGTCTCTTGCACTATTTCAAATGGTATACCATTTCTTTTTACCACTTGAGTAAGAAACATATTTATTGCAACACTCATATTTAGTCCTAAATCATTCAGTATTTCTCCTGCTTGTTGCTTTAAATCATTATTCACTTTAACATTCAGATTAACTGTGTTTGATAAACTATTCACTATATCACCTCTTATTCACTTAGTATTTTACTACATCATCATTACTTTGTCAATACTTTTTATTTATTGTTTCTTTACCTTTTATTATTAATTAATCTTGACTAAGATAACGTCTTCTCCTATTCTTTGGATTTTGTCCCAACTTATTTCTGCTTCGTTTTCTTTTGATCCGATTCTAAATAGAGTTTTTTGTGTTTCTATTACTAATGATATTAAGGTTCCATCTTGGTTTAGTTTTACATCTATAATGTTTCCTATCTTTTTTCCATCTAAGTTTACTATGTCTTTATGTTGTAGTTCTGATAATCGCATTTATATCACCTATTTAATTGTACTCTTTTGATTAAAAAAACATACTATTTTTTAGTATGTTATTTATTAAATACAAATATTTTACTGAATACGTAGTTTAGGACTACTATTATGAATTGTACTATTATTTTTGATATTTTATCATTTATGTTTAATGGTGCAGTTAGTAACCACATTGTAGCCATATCTATTAAAAGAGTTGTAATTCTAGATAGATAGAATTTTATCATTTCTATTAGTTTTTCTTTGCCTTCTTTTTTTGATTCAAATACATATTTTTTATTGGTTATAAATGCAAATAGTACTGCGAAGAACCATGATATTATATTTGATATTTGTATATCTAGTTGATTGTCGTTGGTTAGGAAAAATATTCTTACTATGTAGAATGTTGCAAGGCTTACTACTGTTGTTAAACCCCCGATTATTAGATAGTTTATTATTTCTTTATATTTTTTATATAGATTTTTTAGTTTTATCATTTGTTATTTCTTCCTTTATTATATATATTGGCCTATTTTTTGTTTCTATATATGTTTTTCCTAGGTATTCTCCGATGATACCAATACAGAATAGTTGGAAGCCTCCGATTAGAAGTATGCATGATACTACTGTTGGGTATCCTGGTATTGATATTTCAAAGAATAGTTTTTGAATTATTATGATGAATAAGTAGATAAATGCTACTAGTGAAAGGGTTAGTCCTGAGTATGTTGCTAGTTTTAATGGCATTGTTGAAAAAGATATTATTCCACTTATTCCGTATTTTAAAAGTTTTATGAAGCTCCATTTAGTTGTTCCTGAGTTTCTTTGTTTTGGAATGTATGGTAAGTATTTAGTATCATATCCTATCCATGAGAATATTCCTTTAGAGAAACGATAGTATTCTTTTATTTCTATTAAAGAGTTTTTTACTTTTTTATTAAACATTCTAAAGTCACTAGCACCTTGTTTTAGTTCTACTTCGGACATTTTGTTCATTGTTTTATAGAAAGTGTTTTTTATTTTTGATAATAGTTTGTTTTCTATTCTTTCTTCTTGGTAGTAACAAACGCAATCATATTCATTTTCATCAAGAATGTTAGCCATTTTTATAGTTAGTTCTGGTGGTTGTTGAAGATCAGCGTCTATTATTACAGTATAGTCTCCGGTTGTGTTTTTTAATCCGGCATAAATTGCTGATTCTTTTCCAAAGTTTCTTGAGAATGATAGAACTTTTATTTCACAGTCTTGTTCTTTTGTTAGTTCTTTTAATTTTTTTAAAGTATTGTCTTTTGAACCATCGTCAATGAATACTAGTTCCAGTTTGTAGTTTTGTTCTTTATATGTTTTTATTGCTTCTTTGTAGAATAATTCTACATTGTCTTCTTCATTATAGCATGGTATTATCATTGATACTTTTTTCATATTCAACCTTCTTTCTTTTGTCTATTATTGTTATAATTATAAATAGTATTGCTCCGATTAGTGATATTATTTTTGATTGTTTTAACATTGGAGCATTGTATATTATTTTTACTTCATGGACTCCTTTAGATATTTTTGTTCCCATGAATGCTGTGTTTATTAACTCATAGTCTTGTTTGATGTTATCTATGTATATTTCAAAGCCTTTATCATATGGAATATTTATGTTTAAGTATGAGTCTTCTTTTACGTTTATTGTACCATTTATTTGGTTTTCTTTTATACTTGTTATGTTTAGATTATCATGTGTTTTATTAATGTTTTTTAAATCGTTGTAGTCCATTTCATATATTTTTATGTTTTCTATTATGAATTTTCCTTTTGATATTGTTATATCTAATGAGTTAATGTTATCACTTGATAGGACATAATCAAATGTATAGTTTTGGTTATGATATTTCCAACTCTTGCAAGTTAGAGTGTTTTTTACACCATTTATTATTATGTATGTGTCTCCGATAGAACATTTTTGTGAATAGTCCATATCAAAGCTTATCATTAGGATTTTGTTTTGATAGTTGTTTTCTAATGGAATGGTGTAGTTTGTTTTTTTATCTAGTTTAAATGAGTATTTATTATCTTTTTTTGTAAATGGTATTTTTTCTTCGTTATAGTTTATTTCTTTTATATTTGTTTTATAGTTTGATTTTATATTATTATCATTTACTATTGTGTAGTTTAATAAGGCCTCAGTGCTTTCGGGATGAGAAAGTTTTTTATACTCATTTAAGGACATTAAGTTAGTATTTGCATATATTGTTTTAAATGTATCAGGGTTTTGATATAATTTATAGTTTTGTTGTTGTTTTACTAACTGGTACCCGATTGGGGCTTCTTTTGTTGTTATATAGTTTTTTGTATTTGTATATATGTTATAGAAAATATTATCTGTTCCACTTATTATTGTTGAATTACGATATGGATTGTTATTGTTTATTTCGTTCCAGTAGAAATTGTTGTAGTATTTATTAGTAAGCGATGAGTACATAGTAGTTTTCATTTCATTTATGTTTCTTATGTTATTAGTGTCATTTATGTTGTCTTTTATTTCGACGTGGGTTTTTTCTAGATTAGTATTTTCTTTAATTAAATCTTTAATATTTTCATTATATTGGGTTTTTATTTGATCTTTTGTTTCTAGTTTATCTATTACATTTACGCTTATTAAGTTAACTGTTGACATTAGTATTATTATAAAATATACTATGTTGCTTTTTCTTTTTATTGTTAGGACTAAGCAAAGTAATAGGAATGTTATGTCTATTAGGTATACTCTGTCAAAGTTAAAGTTTATACTTCCTATTAGGCTTAATATTATTGTTAGGACTAGTAAAGGGATTAGTTTTATATTTTTATTTATGATATCACTAAATAGTTTTGAAAGAAGTATTATTGCAAGTGGTACCATTGGTATTAAGACTTTAGCATTTATATACATTCCTCCGTTTAGGATGTAGATAAATATTGGGAATAGTCCAAGTAAAAGGAATGTTATGCTTAAGAACTTGTACTGTTTTTGTTTTGATAATAGACCGTTTGCAAGTGCAAGTATAAATGAGCTTGTTAATCCAAGTGAGTAACAACTATATAATAGGTATTCAAATGATAGGTTTGGAGTTATAAGATTTATTAGTGAGGTTGTAGTGTTATTGTCTAGTCTATTATTTAAAATTGCTGTTAGGGTTGGGAATAAGAGGATTGCGCTTATCATTATTGGTATTATAAAGTAAATGGATAGTTTTAAGAATGTTGTTATAAAGTTTTTTAATTTGAAATTGTTGTTTTGTAAGTAGATAAATATTGCATATAGTATTAGGCTTATTAAGGCTGGGACGCTAAAGAAGTAGCTTGTTAGTATTATTAAGGTTATGCTTATCATAAGGAGTGTTTTTTTATTTTGATTAAAGTAGTTATCTATTGATATGAATCCTAGTATTAGAAATGGCATGTAGTTTACAAACATTATGTGTCTATGTGAGTGAAGTATTAGTGATGCTGAGCAAAGTAGTATGAATGTTGATATGAATCTTATTGTTTTATTTTCATAGTGGTTTGATATGTATCTATAGAATAGGATTATATCTAGTATTATACAGATAATAGAGATTATTTGTATATAGGTTACCATTTTAATGAATGGTAATAAATATGATATTAGTATTATTGGACTGTGTAGTCCATAGTATGAAAAGTTGTATATATTTTGTCCCATTCCTAAGTTAAGGGCAAAGTTTGGAAATAGTTGTTTGCTATTGTAGAAAAGAGTTCTAAAGTATTCGGGGATCATGTAGTGTTGATCTGCATAGTCTAGTTTTGAACCATATATTGAGTTTTTTGTACATAGTATTAATATAGTTATAAATACTAAAAAAAATATGATTAAAATTGCTAGGTTTATATAGTCTTTTTTATCATATTTTTTCATTTAGATCACATCCCTTAAATCACATATAATTTTATATTAAAAGATGTGGTTTGTCAATTTATAATGGGTTGCTTTACGCTATTATACTAGGTTGCTTTACATATTAGTTAGTTTAATTGTAATTGGTATGGGTCAGAACTTGTGCCAGATCCTCCGGATATTTTTACATTGGATGAGAGTGTTAGGACAGGTCTGACTGCACGAGTGTAACTAACAACATCGCTTTCTATATTACCGCCATCACTAACATTGAATGCATATTTAGTATCAACCCCCTGTGGTATTAACCATTCATATTGCGATTTATCTAGCCAATTGTTTGTCGTTATACAATTAGCGTCTTCCTTGTAATAAAATAACCCTTTTGAACATTTTTTTGATGCTGCATATCCATAATCACTTGCATACATTAGCGCTATCTTTTTAGTGGCATCATTTTGCATTATTTGATTTCCTTCATAGTAATATATACCTAAATTATCATTTGCTTTTTTCCTTTCGTATCGCCACATTATATCTAATGTGAATGTATCATCACCCCAGTCATACCCACCCAGATAATATTTTGTTGTTCCTATCATGTTTTGAGCATCACTTGTTAAGGTATTATAATAATCATTATTCAAATATG
>CAKOIB010000008.1 GCA_934086255.1 uncultured Bacilli bacterium | reverse complement strand
CTCTAATGTTGTGTCTTCCAAGTTCTTTTGCACATGATTTTGTTATACCATTTACTGCGAATTTTGATGATGCATAAGGTGTTTGCATCATACCACCGTAGTTTGCTACCATTGAACTAGTATTAATTATTGAACCTGATTTTTGTTCTATCATGTATGGTGCTACTTCTCTTATGAACTTGAATACTCCGAAGGTATTGATTTGAAACATTCTTTCCATTTCTTCATCAGTTGTTTGAATTAATGGTTTTGCTGATGTTATTCCAGCGTTGTTTATTAGGATATCTATTTTACCAAACTTTTCTATAGTCTTTTCAACAACATTTTTAATGCTTTCTGTACTTGTTACGTCAAGATCTAATCCTAGAATATTTTCACTTTTGTGGGACTCTTCAAGTGTTTTTAGAGCTTGTGGAACTTCATCTTTTAGTCCTGTGACTACTACTTTAGCTCCTTCTTTTAAGTATAGGTCCGCTATCGCATACCCTATTCCTTTTGTGCTACCTGTTATTATTGCAACCTTATTTTCCAATTTCATTTTATCATCCTCCTTAATTAATTATAACACATTTTTAATATTTGTTAAGATTTGTTTTACCTCATTTGGTTCTTCGTCTAGTAAGTCTACTCTAAAGTTTGTTATTCCTAATTCTTTTAATTTTGGGATCTTATCGATGTAATTAATTTCTTGATAATCCATTAATTTAGTAGTGCAATTATTGTTTATTAATCTTAGTTTTTTGCCATTTCTATCTTTTAGACTATATTCATTAGAACTCTTACATAAATTACATGGTTTTTTACCATCATTAATTAATGCATTTAATGGGCAATATTTCATAATCATTAGTTCTAGTTTTCCATATACTAATATTTCTAAATTAGGATTTCTTTTGTATTTTTCTTTATAACCTTTTAATAGGTGATTTAGATTATTTTCATCTAGTTCCACTGATAGTCCTACTCTTTTAACATTTAAGTTTTCTAAGGTATTTATTGTTTTACTGTTTACAACATTTAAATATATATCGCTTACTATATTATTATTTTCTTTATTTTTATAAATTGCCCCTGTTTCTGATGCTAGAATATTTTCCTCGCAATATTTCTTAGGATTTGGATTTACTCTTGGTGTTTTTAAATATATATTTTTATTTTCTTTTCTATATTTATTATACAAAGATTCATCTTCAATATAGATATTAACATTTTCTGTTAATAATGTTTTTAATTGAGTTTCATTTCTTACAAGAAAACTTGTGGTATTTGTGTTTTTTATTTCTTTCATAGTTAGTTTTTCTTGATGTATTTTTTCTTTTCTATTTGATTTAGTTCTTTCTTTTATTAATTCATCGGTTAGATATCTTCTTATTTCATTTATGTATTTTAAAGGTATGAAGATATCTTTATCAACATCATATTCTATTTCTTTAACTTGGAATGGTGTTTCACCAATCTTAGATAATTTTTCTGATAAGTCTTGTGTTAAGGTTGGGGTGTTTTTAGATTGTTCTACTTTTGATATAGTTTTTGTTATAGTATTTATTCCATCTGTTATTGTTACTTGTAATGGTTTATTTATTTTTGCTATTACTTTATAGTTTATATCTATCTTTTTTTCTTTGATGTTTTTTAAATCTTTTATTAGTTTGTCATCTTGAGTTTTTAACACTATACCTTTTTCTTTTAGATTTATTTTATTATCTAAATATATAATTTGATTTTTATTAGCATGATTTATTAACATGTCTTTTTCATTGTATATAAAGTTGGCAATCATTCCTTCGTTATTACTGAATCTTATTCCATCATTTTGATTTAGTTCTTCTTGTAGTTTTATTTTTATTTTATTTTTTGTTGTTTCTAATACTTTGCCTAATATTATTCCTTGATGTTTAGGAGATTTTGTGTTTATAAACTCATTGTTTTTATTATTGTTTAAGTATCCTTTAGTGAACTTTCTATTGTATAGTAGTTCTAATGTTTTTAAATCTGATTCTTCAAGAGTCATTTCTTCATTATTGTAGTATTTTTCTATTAGTTTTTTATATATTTTAGTTACGTAGTATGTGTATTCTTCTTTTTTCATTCTTCCTTCGATTTTAAGTGATGTTATGTTGCTATCTAGAATATCTTTTAGATTTTCTATTGTGCATAGTTCTTTAGGACTTAGAAGGAATTGTCCATCTGTTTTTATTTTATTATTTTTTTCATATAATTCATATGGCAATCTACACATACCTGCACATTCTCCACGATTTCCACTTCTTTGTAGGAACTTTGATGAGAAATAGCATTGTCCTGAGTATGATACACATAGTGCTCCATGAATGAATATTTCTTTTTCTAGCGGAGTTTTAATGTTATTTATTTCTTGTAGTGATAGTTCTCTTGCTAGCACTACTCTTTTTACATTTAGGCTTTCTAATAATTTTACTTGTTCTTCGTTGTGAGTATGAAACTGAGTTGATGCATGGATTTCAAAGTCCGGGAATAGTTCATTTACTAGTTTTATCATTCCTAAGTCTTGCATTATTAAGGCGTCTACATCACTTTCGTATAGATATTTTATGTATTTAATGAAGTCTTTTACTTCTTGTTCATAGATAATTGTGTTTACTGTAACATATAGTTTTACTCCATATAGATGGCAATATTTTACTGCTTGTTTTAGTTCTTCGAGTGTGAAGTTTTGGGCATATTTTCTAGCAGTATATGATGTTGTTGATACATATACTGCATCACATCCGCCATGGACTGCATAGTATAGTGTCTTTTTATTTCCTGCGGGGGAAAGTAGTTCTACTTTTTTCATTTATATCACCTTCTGATTAGTTTGTTTAGTTTCTTCATCATTTAGATATTGTTGTATTGTTAATAAATTGTTATCCATCATTTCTAAGAATTTTATTACTGTTATTTCTGCTTTTAAAACAAGTTTTCCTTCATAGATGTTTGTAAATATAAGTTTTGCATCTTCGATAGTTGGTCCTGGAACTATTTCATAGGTACCGTGCGCTATTGAGTTTCTTATACCAGCGATTATAGTTCTATTTTTCATATATAGTTCATCGTCTTGATAATAGTTTTGTAGTTTTTTTAGTTCTTGTTTTAGACTTTGTAATTCTTGTTTCTTTTGATTTAGATAATTGTTTTTATTTGTTATATTGCTATTTATTGCTGTGATTGCTTTTGTGTTTGTTATTTGTACTTTGGCTAAGTTGTTTTTTATTTCTTCAAGGGATGTTTCTACTCTTGTTACTTCTTTTTCTAATGATGTTTCTTTGTCTTTTTTAGGTTTTAGTCTATCTTCTTCGACTTCTAAATGGATGATGTTTAAAGCATTTAAGTTTAGTTTGGAAAAGTCTAGTCCTTGTTCTTCAGGTGTTTTTTTGTATAGTTTATCATATGGGACTGAAAAAAGGCTATTAAAGTTACTTATTACTGCTGTTGCTAAGTTATCATAGGTAAAATACATTGGGTATTTATAATTATTTGCTATGTTTCTTTTTAGAGCATTTATATCAGTACTTCTTATATTTTTCATGGTTCTTAGCATTATTAGGTTGTTAATATTTGCCATTCTTACATCTGTTATGTTGTAGTTTTCATCAACTTTTCTTTGGGTTTCTTTTACTATTGCTAGTACTTGACTTTTATAGTCATATTCTGTTTGAGATAGTATTGAGTTTTTAATTAATGGAAGTAGTTCATTTATGTCTTTATATTTGTTTAATTTAGTGTATTCTACTTTCATTATGTAGTTTTTATTTTTTAATAGTTGTTTGTAATATTTTATTAGTTCGAAGTCACATTCTCTATTTTTTATGATTTCCACTATTTCATTGAAAGAGTTTATTTCGTAGGGTTCTAATTCTTTACCGTCTTGTCTTTTAAGAGAGAACTCTATGTTTTCACATTGTCTTATTATGCTTGCTGCTTCTTCTTCAGTGGTGATTAGTTTTGTTCTATTCTTTTCTAGTTTTGTAAACATTATAAAGTTTCTTTTATACTCATTTTTTTTAGTGTCCATAAAGAAGTTATAGTTTGCATTGATCATAAATGTTGTCAGTTTATCGACACTTATTGACACTTCTTGACCTTCAACGTGTAAAATGACTTTGCCTGTTTTGTAATCTATTGTAAAGTCTCCATGGCCTAATTTGTTTCTTAAGACCGCCACTAATGTTGGGGCGTCTTTAAATGTATAGTTATCTATCTCATAACCATTATTTGTTTTTGTTGATATGTTTTCTACTGTTTCTTCTAGTCTTTTTTCATATAATTTTGATTCATATATTAAGTTTCCGGTGTTTTCTACTAATTCTTCTTTTATTGATAGCATAATATTGGCAATGAATCCTACTTGTGCTGATAGTTGATAGTCTTTATTTTCTATATAGTTTTTTTCGTCTACATCGTATAGAGTTTTAAGCATAAATATTGTGTATGCTTTGGTTCCTAGATAATAGTTTGCAATAAAGTCTATATCTGGCATTTATCTCACCTCTTTTATATTTTACCATATATGACAAAAGTTTACAATTATTGACATTTGTACTTGTCGTTTTATTGTAAACTTTGTATTTTTGTTTTACTTAATCATTTTTTATCACGAATGTTGCGTATAGTGGAACAGATTTTATTTTTGTTGTGGGATTGTATCCTGAGTATTTTTGAAATATTTTTTGTGTTTACACGTTTTTCATAGGACTTTTAGTTTTTTTGATATTTTTTTATGATTCTTAGAGTGTTTATTATAGTTAATAATGTTACTCCAGTGTCTGCGAATACGGCGAACCACATGTTTGCTAAGCCGAATATACTTAGTAGTAGTATTGATAATTTTACTGTGATTGCAAATATTAAGTTTTGTTTTATTATGTGTTTTGTGTATTTTGATATATTTATTGCTAATGGTATTTTTTCTAGGTCATCTTTCATAATAACTATATCGCTTGCTTCGATTGCTGAGTCTGTTCCAATATTACCCATTGATATACCAATGTCTGAACGTTTTAGTACTGGAGCATCGTTTATACCGTCTCCGACGAATATTGTTATTTCTTGTTCTTTAGCTACTTTTTCATAGTTTTCAAACTTATCTGTTGGAAGCATTTCATATTTTATTTCATCTATGTCTAGTTTTTTACCTATTTCTAGTGCTATTTGTTTTTTGTCTCCGGTAAACATGTATGTTTTTATATTTAGTTTTTTTAAATCCTCTATTGTTTTTTTTGCTCCTTGTTTTATTCCATCGTTTATTGTAATTGATGCGATGTGTTTGTTATCTATATTTAAATGAAGTGTTGTTTCTTCTTCACAGTTACATAGTTTTTTGTTTCCTATTGCTATTTTTTTATTATTTAGTTCAAATGTAATACCTTTTCCTTCGATTTCTTGAAAGTTTTTAATGTCTTTATTATTTATTTTGCCTTTTTTTAGTTTTATTATAGAGGTTGCAATTGGATGGTTTGATAGGGATTCCCCTTTTACTAGAATGTCTATTATTTGTTCTTTTGTATAGTTTTTATCTAATACTTTTATTTCTGTTACTTCGAATGTTGCGTTTGTTAGTGTTCCTGTTTTATCAAATATAATATTTTTGGTGTTTGATAGATTATCTAAGTAATTGCTTCCTTTTACTAAGATACCATTTTTACTTGATGCTCCGATTCCTGTAAAGTATGATAGTGGTACTGATATTGCAATAGCACATGGACATGATATTACTAAAAATGTTAGGCCACGGTAGATTGATTCTTGGAATGGTATTTTAAATAATGGTAATAGGAATATTACTAGTAATGCTAAGATTATTACTGTTGGTGTGTATATTTTGCTTATTTTTGATATTGTTGTTTCTGTTTTAGTTTTTTTATCGGTTGCGCTTTCTAATAGTTCTAGTATTTTTGCTACGGTTGAGTCTTCGAATGTTTTTTGGGCTTTTATTTCTATTATTTTTCCTTGGTTTATGCTTCCTGATAGGACTTGGTCTTGTTCTTTTATTTCTACTAGTTCTGATTCTCCGGTTAGTGCCGATGTGTCTAGTAATGTTGTTCCTTTGATTACTATAGAGTCTACTGGTATTTTTTCTCCTTTTTTGACCACTAGTACATCATTTATTTTTATTTGTTCTACTGGAATACTTATTATTTGGTTGTTTTCTTTTTTATTAGCAATGGGTTGTTTTATATCGATTAGGTCTTTGATTGATTTTCTTGAGTTATTTATTGCTTTTTCTTCAAGTAGTTTTCCTATAGTATATAGTGTTATTACCATTGCTCCTTCGAGTACTTCGCCGATTAAGAGTGCTCCGAGTGAAGAGATTGTAATTAGTGCATTTTCATTTATTGTTTTACTTTTTATTAGTAGTTTTATAGCATTTATAGTTGTTCTATAAAGTAATAATGTATAAGATATTAGGTACATTGTTATTTTTAAGTATTTTGGTAGTTGTAGAAAGTATCCTGATAAAAGAATTATGATAGCTATTATTAGTACTTTTAGATGGTATTGTTTTTTTATCTTTATTTCTTCTTCGGATACAAATGCATCTGGTTCAATCTTTTTTATTATGTCATTTAATTCTTTTATCGTGTATTCTTTTTCTGATTCATATGATATTTTTTTAGTGTTAAAGTTTACTACGGCATTTTTAAAGTCTTTATTTTTATTTAGTTGTTCTTCGATTTCTCTGGCACAATTTGCACAGTCTAAATTGTTTATATTGTATTTGTATTTTTTCATTTTTCCTCCTTATGTTTTATATGTGCTAGTGTTAGTTCAAATATTTCTTTTACATGATCATCATCTAAAGTATAGTATACTTCTTTTCCTTGTTTTCTATATTTTACTAGGTTGTTTTTTCTTAGTATGTTTAGTTGGTGTGATATGGCTGATTTTGTCATTTCTAGGGTGTTTGCTATGTCACATACACACATTTCATTGTTATCTAATGCACATATTATTTTTATTCTTGTTTGATCTTTTAATACACTAAAAAGTATGCTCATATTTTTTAGTGTTTTTTCTTTTAACATTTTTTCTTTGGTGTCTTTTACTACTTGCTGATGGATAATGTTACAATCACATGTATATTCTTTTTTCATATATTACCTCTTTTATAGTTGAATAATTGTTCAACTGTTATTTTTAAGAAAAAGAACTATTTCAAATAATAATGTCTTATTGGCTTTAGTCCTTCATCTAGTTCATAGCATATTGGTTCACCGGTTGGGATTTCTAGTTTCATAATGTCATCATCACTTATGTTGTCTAAGTATTTTATTAAGGCTCTTAGAGAGTTTCCATGTGCTACTATTAGGACTTTTTTATTTTCTTTTAGTTTTGTTATTATTTCATTTTCATAATAGTCTGATACTCTTAACATTGTGTCATATAAGCTTTCTGATGTTGGTAGTTCTTCTTTTATATTTTTATACTTAGGATTATTTCCTGGGTATGTTTTGTCTTGTTTAGAAAGTTCGGGTGGTTTTTCATATAGACTGCGTCTCCATAAGTTTACCTGTTCTTCTCCAAACTTTTTTTTCATTTCATCTTTATTTAGTCCTTGTAATGCTCCATAGTGTCTTTCATTTAGTTTATATGTTTTTATAACTGGTATATTTTTTTGATTTATTTCTTTTAGAATGTATTCTAGAGTTTTTTGGGCTCTTTTTAGTTCTGATGTGTATGCTATATCAAATGTTAAGTTATTATTTTTTATTATTTTTCCAGCTTTTTTTGCTTCTTGTATGCCTTGTAGTGTTAGTCCTACATCAAGCCATCCTGTAAAAAGATTTTTTTTGTTATATGTGCTTTGACCATGTCTTACTAGTATTAGTTTTATCATTTCATCACCTTTTATTCATTTGTTTTTAAGCTACTTACCATATCTATTTTGTTTATTTTTTTGGATAGTATTCTTGATGTTATGTATGCTACGACGAATGTACCTATGGCAGCGATTATGTATGTTGATGTATTTATTTTAACACCAAAGTCAAAGTTGTCGTCTAGGCACATAATAAATATCCATTTTGTTAAGTAGTAACCTGATGGTAGTCCAAGTATTATTGCTAGTATTGTTATCCAAATGTTTTGTTCGATAAAGATATGTCTTATTTTTTTGTTTTTGAATCCTAATACTTTTAGGGTTGCAAATTGATATTTTTTTTCACTGTAAGAAAGGACTCCCATGTTATATATTATAACACCTCCGAGGATGCATGCAAAGAGAATTATGATAATTATCATTTGTTGCATCATTGAAAGCATTTGTTGCATACTTTCTTTTAGTGAATCTTTTTCTTGGATTAGTTTTATATTTTCTATTTCTTTTACGTCTTTTAGGTCTTTATTTGTATATAGTGAGTCTGGTTGATATTTTATATTTAGGCTTTCTAGGTAGTTTTTGGTCATTGTTATGTTTTGATTTTGTGGATCTTTGTTGAAACCAATAATTGTTGATGTGTAGTATTTTTTATCACCATATACATGCCATGTTATTTTGTCACCTTTTTTATAGTTATTATTTTGTGCTAATTTTTCTGTTACATATACTCCATTATCATTATTTATTTTTATATAGTTATCGTTTTTATCTTTGAATCTTACTAGATTGTTTGCATCTGTTACGAAGATGTTATTTGTTGTTCTGTCTCCATTTTCGTCTTTTATTTCTATATTTAGGGTTTGACTAGTACTGTTTCCATATGTTTGTTTCAAATTATTTAGTTCTTCTTCTTTTATATTTTCTTTTATAGTTAGTTTGTAGTTAAAATTATATAGTTCTTCGAATTGTAGTTTTATGAAATTGTTCATACTGTTTAACATACCAAATGCGCATACTATTAGGGTTGAACATCCAATTATTCCAACAAGTGCTGTTATGGTCCTGAACTTATTTCTTAAAATGTCTCTTAGGTTCCATTTAGTACTGAAAGGTAGGTTTTTAAATGGATGTTTTGTTGTAATATTTAGAGTTTTATTGTTTATTTTTGGTGGTTCATTTCTTAGTTGGTCTGCTGGAGACTTTTTTAATTCTTTTTTACAAGTGAAGTATGTTATTAATGATACTGTAAGTACTGTTAAAAAGGCCATTATATAGCTTGATTTTTCTATTACTGGGACTCCATTTGGAACTTCAAAGAAGGACATTTCAAGGTTTAGGAAGATGTTTCCTATGAAGTATCTACCTAGTAGTATTCCACATATGGCTCCGATTGTTGATACAAATAATCCGTATCCTATGTAGTGAAATGATATTTTTCTTTTATTGAATCCTAATGATTTTAGGGTGCCTATTTGTAGTTTTTGATTTTTTACTACTCTAGTCATTGTTGTTATTACTGAGAGCATTGCTATAAATAGAAATAGGCCTGAGAATATTCCGATGTATGCTTTTGCTTCATCTATTTCTCCTTGATACATTTGATATGATGCAGTGTCTTCGATATTTATTATTGCTTGTGCATTTGTTATATTTTCTTCAATATCATTTTTTACTTGATTATTATTCTTTTTATCTTTTACATCGACCATTATATAATTGTATGGAATATAGTCTTCATAGTTAAAGTTTTTTATATAGTTTGATGGGTCGATATTATTACCTGTTTCTTTTTTAATTAAGTCTTTAATGTAGTTTTCTGGTATTTCTTTTGATGACATATAGACAAAACCGAATTTTTTTCTATCAGGAATTATTTCTTTTTCATCTTTGGTGTCGTATATGTGATCAGGTACGTTTATTAGTCCAAGTATTTTTTCTTCGAATGTTATGTTATCATATTTTATTTTTATAGTGTCATTTATTTTTATATTGTTTTCTTTGGCATAAAAATTATCTAACCAAACTCCTTTTTTATCTTTATCAAATGGTATTCCTTCGATTATGTAAAACTTTGATATATTGTTTTCTTCGATAAAGCTTATTAGATATGTTTTATCTTTATCATCAGCATCTATTCCTGTTAATTCTAGTTTTCTTTCAGCGTTTTCTACATTATTTATTTTTTTTATGTCTTCTAAATCTTCTTTAGTAAAGTTTTGTCCAATTACGTTTAAGTCTTGAATGTTGTTTTCGCTGTTGAATTTATCTCTTGCATTTATCATACCACTCATGTAGGCTTCTACTCCAACGTAGACCATTATTCCGATTAAAACCATTAGAAATATGGTTATGAATTGTGACTTATTTTGCATGATGTCACGTAGCATTTTCTTTTTTAGCATATTACCAAACTACCTCATCTATATTTTTAGGATTTTTATTTATTTCGTCACTTTCTATTTTTCCATTTTTTAATCTTATAATATGGTCTGCGATTTCCGCGATTAATGAGTTATGTGTTACTACGACGACTGTATTATTTTCATCGCATTGTTTTTTTAATAGTTTTAATACTTCAACACCGGTTTTTGAATCTAGGGCTCCGGTTGGTTCATCACATAAAAGAAGAATTGGATCTTTTGCTACTGCTCGTGCGATTGATACTCTTTGTTGTTCTCCTCCGGATAGTTGGTTGGGAAATTTATTGTAGTGTTTTTCTAGTCCAACTTGTTTTAGTACTTCTTTAGCATTTTTTGGATTTTTTACTATATCGTTTACTATTTTTACGTTTTCTAGTACTGTTAGAGTTGGTAGGATGTTATAAAATTGAAAAATAAATCCAATGTTTTCTGCTCGATATGTTGTTAGTTTTTCATCACTATATTTTGATATTTCTTCATTGTTTATAGTGATTGTACCACTTGTTGCTTTGTCCATTCCTCCGAGAAGGTTTAGTAGTGTTGATTTTCCTGCGCCAGATGGTCCAAGTATTACGACGAATTCACCTTTATTAATTTTAAAGTTTACTTTGTCTAAAGCTTTATATTTTTGTTCTCCTAGAACATAGGTTTTGCTTACGTTTTTAAAGTTTATTAATTCTTGCATAGTATCTTCCTTTCAAATATGATATTTTTTTCGCATTTCATATTTATTATACATTTATTATATTTACCAGTCAATACTAATGTGATATTTTTTTCATGTTTTATATTTTTAATTTTTGTGATACAATATTGTTGGTGATATATTATGTCTGAAGTTAGAGTTCCTACTCAAAAGAGATCTATTGAAAAGAGAAATAAGATTATTGAAATGGGATTTTATTTAATGTGTGAGAATGGTTATTATAATACTAATACTAATGATATAGCTAAGTATGTTGGTGTTTCTACTGGTATTATTTATCAATATTTTAATGATAAGAAAGATATTTTTGCTCAAGGTTTTAAGAATTATTCTGATAGTATTATGTTTCCAATTTTGGATGTTTTAAATACTTCGATTAACTTTGATAATTTGCCTGTTGTTTTTGATGGATTGCTTGATGTTTTTATAAAGAAGCATACTTTATCGAAGAAGGCTCATGAGCAAATGATTGGTCTTGCGCATTTGGATGATGATATAGCAGAAATATTTCATGATAAGGAAATTGATACGACAAAAAGAATTGTTAGTGTTTTAGAAAGTAATGGTATTAAGTGTCCTAATCTTTTTGAGAGGGTTCATATTATAATGGGTATAGTTGAAAATTATTGTCATGAGGTTGTTTATCATAGACATGGAAATATTGATTATAATATAATGAAGAATGAAGTAACTAAGGTAGTTAGTTATATTTTAGATATTTAGTGGTGATGTTATGAAGAGTAGTAAAAGAGATTTAAAATTGGGTGTTTTCCTTATTGTTTTTATACTTGGTTTGCAAGCTTTTTTATATTTTGTTACTAAGAGTTTTAATAGTTCTTTTCATCTTATTGGTAGTTCTTTGGATGATAAGATTCCTTTTGTTAAGTATTTTATATATATTTATCATTCTTGGTATCCTTTTTTGATTTGTTTTTGGTTTTTTCTTTTTTATTTTGATAGAGATAAGTGTATTAATTTCATGGTTTCTGGTCTTTTATCTATAATTATTGGTAATTTGATTTTTTTATTTTATCCAACGACTGTTTTAAGGCCTGATATTGTTGGTAATGATTTTACTAGTTTAATTGTTAGTCTTACTTATAAGGCTGATGTTCCTGTTAATTGTATGCCTTCGATGCATTGTGTGTTTTGTTTTATACCAATATTTTGCTTAATTGATAGTAAAATAAAAAATAGGTATAAGGTTCCTATTTGTTTATATTTTGTTCTTGTTATTTTATCTACTTTGTTTGTTAAACAGCATGTTATTATTGATGTTATTTGTGCGTTTATTATAACTAGTTGTTGTTATTTGATTTCAAAATTAAAGTTTTTTGACATGTTTAGGTCTTATCTTTATTAATTATTTTTTAGTACCTATTTTTTCTCCATATTTTACTATTGTTTCAATGTGATTTATGGAGTTTTCTTTTATATCTTGATCTATTTTTATTTTGTCTTTTTTAAATATTAGGATAATTGTTGAGCCATTGAACTCGAAGTATCCTTTTTCTTCGCCTTTTTTGAACTTGTATTCTTCATGGTGATTTTTAATTCTTCCAACGATTAAGGCTCCAACTTCTACTTGGATTACTTTTCCAAAGTTTTCTGTGTTTAATATTGTGTATTCTCTAGTATTTTTTTTATATACATTGTATTTTTTTAGTGCAATGTTTTGTACGGTGTGAAAGACTCCTTGCACATGGATGTTTTTTGTTTTTGTTCCATTGTCAATGTAGCAATATCTATGGTAATCACTTGGTTCTAGTCTAAATATTAAGATTGTTCCATTTTTATATTTTTCTGATATTTTGTTGCCATTTAATAGTTCATTTATGCTATAGTATGAGTTTTTTATTTTAAACATACTACTTTCTTTTATATCATATACTGTTAGTTTGGAGTCTGCAGGTGATATTAAATGGTTTTTATTTTTATCGATTTCTAAGTATTTATCTTTTTTCTTTCTTGTGAAGAAGTCATTGTATGATGTGAATTTTTGTTTTTCATATTCTTGTTTTTTTATGTTGTATTTTTTTATTAGGTTTATTGTTATGATGTTTGATATTTTACTATTCATAATGGTTCCACTTAGTTTGGTAAACCATGGTTTTATTATTATTTTTAGTGTTTTATTACCTAGTTTAGTGTTATATAGAAATCTTAATGATAGATTGTCTTTTTCGTTTATTATTTCGTTTGTTTTTCTATTTTTTATTTGCATAGTTATCACTTCTTTTCTTTTATACTTTATCATGAAATGGTGCTTTTTGCAAATTAAAAGAATTAGTTTGTTACTAATTCAGTTTGAAGTTTTCTACTTCAGGTATATCTTTTCCATATTGTCTTATGTATCTATGGTGTTTTTCTAACATTTGATTACAATAGTCTTCGATGTTTTCTTTGTTTTTAATATTTGCATATTTTAAAGCGTCTAGTATTAAGTGGTATCTATCTATTTTATTTTGTACTCTCATGTCAAATGGTGTAGTTATTGTTCCTTCTTCTAGATAGCCGTGAACATGCAAGTTTTGATTTGTTCTTTTGTATGTTAGTTGATGGATTAGGTTTGGATAGCCGTGGAATGCAAATATTATTGGTTTGGTTTTGGTAAATAGTTTATCGTACTGTTTGTTGGTCATTCCATGTGGATGTTGTTCTTTTGTTTCTAATCTCATTAAATCTATTATGTTTATTACTCTTATTTTTGTATCAGGAGAAAGTTCTTTTAATATTTTAGTAGCAGCGATTACTTCGAGTGTTGGAGTGTCTCCGCAGCAGGCAAATATTATTTTTGGTGATGGGGTTTTATCGCTTATGAATTCTAGTTCTCCGATTCCTTGTTCGCAGTGTTTTATTGCTTCGTTCATTGTTAAGTATTGTGGTCTTGGGTGTTTTGATGCAACGATAACGTTTATATAGTTTTTTGTTTTTATACAGTGATCAAATGTTGATATTAGTGTGTTAGCATCGAATGGTAGATACATTCTTACTATATCGCTTTTTTTGGTTACTAAGTGGTTTAGGAAGCCGGGATCTTGATGGGTGTATCCGTTGTGATCTTGTTGCCAGATGTGTGATGTTAGGATGTAGTTTAAAGATGCAATTGGTGCTCTCCATGGTATTTCTTTGGTTACTTTTAACCATTTAGCATGTTGACTTGCCATGGAGTCTACGATTCTTATGAATGCTTCGTATGAGTGAATAAAGCCGTGTCTTCCTGTTAGAAGGTAGCCTTCGAGAAGTCCTTGGCATACGTGTTCTGATAGTAGAGCATCCATTACTCTTCCTTGTTTTGATAGGAATTCGTCATATTTTTTTATATCATTATTCCACATTCTTTTTACTTCATCAAATATATGGTTTAGTCTGTTTGATAGGGCTTCGTCTGGTCCAAAGCATCTAAAGTTTTTATTTTCTTTATTTAATGCAAATACATCTTTAATGTATTTAGATAATTCCATCATATCTTGTTTTTCTATTTTACCTGGTTGTGTTATTTTTACTTCATAGTTTTTAATGCTTGGAGTGTTTAGTTCTTTAAGAAGTAATCCTCCGTTGGTGATAGGGTTAGCACTCATTCTTTGTTCATTTTTTGGGGGAAGTTGTCTTAATGGGTCCACTAATGTTCCATTTTCATCGAATAGTTTTTCTGGATGGTATGATTTTAACCATTTTTCTAGTAGTTTTATATCGTTTTCATTTGTTATATTTATTGGAACTTGGTGTGCCCTGAATGTTCCTTCGATTCTTTTTAGGTTTACTTCTTTTGGTCCAGTCCAACCTTTTGGACTTTTCATTATTATGATTGGGAATGGTATTTTTTGACCTTGTTTTAGTTTTTGTATGTCTTTTAATGCCCATTCTAGAGAGTTTGCCATAAGGTTGTGCATATCTCTTAGATTTTTTGCTTCGACTATGTATGCTTTATAGTTGCAGCCACTGAAGTAGTCTTTTATTTGTTTATTTGTCATTCTGCCAAATATTGTAGGGTTTGATATTTTATACCCATTTACATGTAATATTGGTAGTACTATTCCGTCTGTTTTAGGATTTATAAACTTATTCATATGAAATGATGCTTGGAGTGGTCCTGTTTCTGCTTCGCCATCTCCGATTACACAAGCTGCGATTAGGTCTTTATTGTCTAGCACTGCTCCATAGGCATGGGCAAGTGAGTATCCTAGTTCTCCGCCTTCGTTGATTGATCCTGGTGTTTCTGGGGCAACATGGGAAGAGACTCCTCCAGGAAAGGAGAATTGTTTGCATAGTTTTTTTAGTCCTTCTTCGTCTTGGGTTATATTGGGATATACTTCGCTATATGTTCCTTCAAGATAGGCGTTTGCTATCATTGCTTGTCCACCATGTCCTGGTCCTGATATATATATCATGTTAAGGTTGTGTTCTTTTATTAGTCTATTTAGGTGTACATAGATAAAGTTTTGACCTGGTGCTGTTCCCCAGTGTCCCACGACTTTTGGTTTTATGTCTTCTTTTTTTAATGGTCTTTTTAGTAGTACGTTATCCATTAGGTATAGTTGTGCTACTGAAAGGTAGTTGGTGGCCATGAAGTAATAGTTCATTTTTATTAATAAGTCTTCTTTTAGTACTTTTCTCAATTTCTTTCACCTCTTTTATTCTATGTTGATTATATCACATTTTACTTAAATTAAAAAGAAGATTGTTAATCTCCTTTGTCATTTTTTATTTCTTTGATGTTTTTTCTTACTTGTTTTATTTTTTTGTTTGATTTTATGTGGTCTCCGATTATTTCAGATACTTCGGTTATAGTTACAAATGCTTTTTCATCTTTGCTGTTTACTATTGTTCTTAGTTGGGAGATTTCCATTCTTGTTAGTACACAGTATAGTATGTCTTTTTTCCCGCTTACTAGACCGTTTCCTTCGATTAGGGTTGCGGTTCTACCAAGTTTATTATATATTTCTTTTGCTATTTGTGATCCTTGTTCTGTTATTATCATTGCTGCTTTTGCTTGTTCTAGTCCTTCGCTTACTAAGTCTATTATTTTGAATGTTATGAAGTACATTAAAAGTGAGTATAATGCTTTGTCTAGTCCAAATAGGGCTCCGGCGGTTAGATAGATAAATATATTAAATAGCATTATTATTTGTCCTGTTGAGAATGATGTTTTTTTATTTATTATAATAGCAACGGATTCTGTTCCATCAAGGCATCCACCACTTCTTATTACTAAGCCTACTCCGATTCCTAGGATTATTCCTCCGTATATTGTTGCAAGTAGAATGTCTTCGGTTAATTCATTTACGTTTGAAAACATGGTTAGAAAGCATGAGAATATTAACATTGCATAGACTGCTTTTATTAAGAATTTTTTTCCTAAGTTTTTGTATCCAATTAATAAGAATGGAATGTTTAGTATTATTGTAAATATACTTAGTGGAAGGTTGGTTAGTTTGCTTACTATCATTGAGATTCCTATTACTCCCCCATCTAGAATCATGTTTGGTGATAGGAATGTTTGAATTGAGAATGCTGCGAGTAATGCTCCGGTTGTTATTCCTATGAATGATATTAAATGGATTAACATTTCGTTATGGTTTTTCATTTTTCCTCCTTTAACTCTACTAGTTCATCTTTTAATATAGAGTATAAATATAGTTGTACTTGTTTTTTTGATATTTGGTTTATGTATTTTTTATATGTTTGTAATTGTTTTAAATAGGCATCGTCTTTAGTATTTTGTAGTTTATAGTCTATTATTTTTATTTTGTCTTTATACTCTAGTATTAAGTCTATTATACCATGATATTCATTTGTTTCATCGCTAAATATGAATTCGTGTTCTTTATATATTTTGGCATCTTTTATATCTAGTTTGTCTATTAGTTTTTTTATGTTTTGATTTTGTGTTTCTTTATGGAAATCGGTTATTTCAAATAGTTCATGCATTTTAGTACCGTATTCCATGTTTGATATTTCTTCTTTTGTTAGTATTTTTTTTATGTTTTTTGATGCTTTTTGTTCTTCAAGAGAGGTGTTTTCTATATTTAGTTTTATTTCTTTTATTTTTATATTAGTATTTTCTTTTAGTTGTTTGTTTTCTTTTTTTATTTGGTAGTCTTTTGATAATGGTACTTGTTCTAAATCAATATTTTTTATATATTTCATTAGGTTTTGTTTTATTGAGTTTATTATATCTTGGAATGATTTATATTTTTTTCTTATGTTTTGATCAAGTAGTGTATTTTGATATGGTTCTTGTTCTTCTTTTAGGCTTGTTACTATTATCATTTTTTCTTTTGCTCTTGTTACATCTACATATAAAAGTCTAATTCTTTCTGATATGTCTTCTTGATTGTATTTATTAATGACTAAGTCTTTTAATATTGTTTCTGTTATTCCTTCGTCGAAGTATGGTGTTATTATTCCATATTCATTATCATAGATAAATCTTTCTTTTATGTCTTGTTTGTTGAATGGTTTGTGTAGTCCTGAGAAGTAGCATATTGAAAATTCTAGTCCTTTAGATTTATGAATATTCATTAGTTTTACGCTTTTGGTATCTTCGATTGGTAATTGATATTTTATAGCTTCTTTTGATTCAATTACTTGGTTTAAATATTCAATGAAATCGTTTAGTGTATAGCCAAGATTTGATAGATTATTTGCCATTTCTTTTGTTTTTTCTATTCTTATTATTGAGTCATTTATATTACCTATCTTTATTATTTTTTCATAGAAATTAAACTCTTTTAGTATTTGGTTTATTACATTTTCTATGTTTTTGTTTTCTATATCTTTTGCTATTTCTTTACATATATTATATATTTTAGTTTCTTTTATTTTGTCTTGTTTTAATGTTTCAAAGATATCGTTATCGGGTTGTTCTTCAAGGAAACTTCTTGCAATGCTTGTGTAGCAATATTTTGCTTCTTTATCTAATTTGTTTTCTTTTATTTTTGTAATTAATGTGATAATGTTTTTTAGAACTAGGATGTCTTGTTTTGATGTCATTTCTTCATCTTGCATTACTAGTAGTGGTATTTGCATGTATTCAAAGATTTTTTTATAGGTTTGAAAAGCTGTTCCACGATCCATTATTATACAGAAGTCTTCATATGATGCGTCTTGTAACTGATTTCCTTTTAGTACTTGGTATTTGTTTTTAATTTTATCTTTTATATCTTGTGCTATTATAAATGCTTCGATTTCTTCTTTTGTATAGTTTTTATCTTCTTTGTAGTTATATATTTCTAAATCATAGTTTTGATTTTCTTTGTTTTCTTCATAGGTATTGTTTCCAAAGACCATTTGATGTGTTTGTTCATAGTCTGCTCCACCGATTTCTTTGTCCATGATAAGATTGAATATTTCATTTATATTGTTTAGTACTTCTTTTCTTGATCTAAAGTTTTTTACTAAGTCTATTTTATAACCATTTTTGTTATTTTTATAGTCTTCATATTTTTGCTTAAAGATATCTGGGTTAGCGTTTCTAAATCTATATATTGATTGTTTTATGTCTCCGACCATGTATATGTTATTATTTTCTATTAGTTTTAGAAATGTTTCTTGAAGATCGCTTGTATCTTGGTATTCATCTACCATTATTTCGTTGTATGTGTATTTTAGTTCTTCTTTTATATTTGGGTTTTCTTTTACTACTTTTATGGCCATTTTTGCTATGTCGTCGAATTCATAAGCACTGTTTTCTTCTTTGTATTTTGTTATTTGTTTGTCTAATTCTTTTATTATATCAATTAATATTTCTACATGGTCTTTTGTTTTTATGATTCCTTGTTTTAGTTCATCTTGATCTTTATATTTTAGTTTATTTTTTAACTGTTTTATTTTTTCTGATAATTGTTTTTTTAGTTCTTTTGCTTCTTCAGATGAGTCTTTAGGAAGAATTGGAAGTCTTGGAATGTCGTTTACTTTTAAAAGATCATTGTAGTTTTTTGGATTAAATATTTTACTTAGGATGTCTGCACATTTTTCATAGTAGTTTGTGTCAATGTATTGTTCAAGTTCATAGAAAGTGTTTTCTATTTCTTGTTCTACTTCAATTAGGTTGTCTGTATATTTTTTTATGTTTTCATTTATAGTTTTTTCATTGTAATAGTTTTCTATATAAGTATTTAAATATTCTTCTTTATCGTATTTTTTATCTAATGATGATGTTATTTTTAGTATTGCATTTGTTATTTCATCATCATTTTTGATACAGAAACTATCTATTAGATTTAGGAATTTTTCATTTTTTTGTTTGTATAGATTTTCTAAGATGTCATTTAGTATTTGTTTTTTCTTTATATTTATAATAATACTATCTGTAGGTTTTATGTTTTTAGGAATATTTAGTAAATAGTTATATTTTTTTACTACTGATAAAGCGTAACTATCAAATGTTGTGATGTATGCTTGTTCGAGATAGTCTAATTGGTCTTTTAGTGAGGGATCTTTTTTTATTTTTTTTCTTATTCTGTCTTTCATTTCTGCGGCGGCGGCATTGGTGAATGTTAGAATAAGGAGTTCGTTTATGTTTACTTTTTGTTTTAGTTTTCTTATTACTCTTTCTGATAGTACTGCGGTTTTACCTGATCCTGCTCCGGCGGATACTATGATGTTTTTTCCGTCTTCATTTATTGCTTGTTCTTGTTCAAGAGTCCAGTTCATTTTCTTCCTCCTTTTCTATTTTGATGTAAATACTATTTTTTGGTGTTTTAAAGCATAGGTCTTTATATTTACAATATTCACATGATTTATTTATTCCATTTATTATTTTTGGGTTTATTTCAAAGTTTGTTTCTTCGATTTGGTTTATTGTTTTATCTATTATTTGATCTGTTTTTGTAATTAATTCTTTAATTTGATCGTTTGTTATTGTTTTTGATCTAGAGTCAAAGTTACCTGTTTTAGCTATTTTTAGTCCTTTGATTAATTTACTGTTTTCATAAGTATTATCAAATTTTTCTATTATGCTTTTATCTTCATTACTGTATCCATTTAGTTTTAGATTATCTAGTTTTTGTTCTTCGTATGTCTTGTTATTTTTTCTTATTATTTCTTTATGGAGTACTTGTTGAAGATAGAAACCTGCGAATGTTGGATTTTTTATTTTTTCTAGGTTGCTTGCTAGGTATAGATAAACTGGTAATTGCATAGATAGACCATAGTCTACTAAATCTAGTTTTATGTCTGTGTTTCCTGTTTTATAGTCTATTATTGCTACTTCGTTTTCTTCATTGTATAGGATTTTATCAATTATGCCTTTGAATGTGACTTTTAGATTTTTATTTTTTTCTATTGTTACTTCTTGCTCTGTTAATATGTTGTTTAAGCTTTGGTATTTAGTTTGTTCTTTTATAGTTTTTAGTGCAAAGTTTATTTCTTGTTTTAATTTTTCTATGAAGTGTTGTTCTTTGTTTGTAAATTCATAATTGTTTTCTTTTATATAGTTATCAACAGTTGTGTTAATATCTATTTCTTCTTTTAAACCTTTTTCTAAGCAATAATGGAATATGCTTCCGAATTTTGCTGATATGTTTTTTTCATATGGATCTAATTTTAAGATATTTGCTATGTAGTATGCGAATGCACATTTATTGTATGTATCCATC
>CAKOIB010000007.1 GCA_934086255.1 uncultured Bacilli bacterium | reverse complement strand
AAACTCAACTAGGGTTTAAATAATATTCTTTTAGTGTCTACTTTTTGTTGACAAGTTCAAGTAATCTATTTCTTTTTTGTATTCTTTTCTTTTTATTGGTTATATTATTATTGGTGATATAATGGATTTATTACAAGTATCTTTTAGAGCATTTCTTTCTTTGGTAACTTTATTTTTGGTTGCTAAGATAATAGGTAAAAAACAGGTTTCTCAGCTTAGTTTGTTTGATTATGTTATTGGGATATCTATAGGTAATTTTGCTGCTGAAATGACTATTAATATTGATTCTGATATTATGTTTGGAACTATTGCTGTTTTGATATATGGTGTTGTTGCTTATCTTATTAATGTTTTAACTATGAAGAGTATTGTTTTAAGAAGATTTTTTATGGGTAAACCTAATATGGTAATTAGAGATGGTGTTATTTTAGAGGGTGGTCTTAAAACTGTTAAGTTTGATATAAATGATTTATTGGAACAATGTCGTTCTATGGGATATTTTGATGTTTCAGAGATTGCTTATGCTTTGGTTGAGTCTGACGGAAAGCTTAGTATTCTTCCAAAGGCAGAGAATAAGCCTGTTACGGTTAAAGACATGGATATTAAAGTTAAATCTTCTAGTATGTGTGCTAATGTTATTATAGATGGTAATATTATGGAGTTTAATCTTAAAGAAATGGGTAAGAGTAAAGATTGGTTAGTAAATAAACTTAAATCTTTAGGAAAGGATTCTTCAGATATATTGCTTGCTACCCTTGATAATAGTGATAATCTTGTTACATTTATGAAAAATGATCTAAAAGCTAATGATATGTTAGAGTAGATTTTTTTTCTTTTTTGTGATATTATTATATTGAGGTAATGATATGAAAGTTAAGTATTTATTTGTTTTAGTTATTTGTTTTTTACTTACTGGTTGTATCTTTAATCCTTATCATAATCCAAAGTTTGGAGAAGTAGCTATAGATGCATGGTTTGGTGATGATAATCTTGGTGATATTAGAAAAAAAATTGAAAATATAAATGAGATTATTGATAGACATTGTGTCTATTTGGAGGATAATGGTTCTTCATATGTTTATAAATGTGAAGTTGTTTATCAACCTATTGGTGAGACTGTTATACCTTTATCTAAGAATAAAACTATTTCTTTATATGCTGTTTATACTCCTTTTGATAAATCTTTTTCATATAAGGTTTATAATTCTAGTAGTTGTGATGGCGTTTGGAAATTGGATGATGATTTGAAATATTAGTTGGGAGGAATTTATATGTCAAAAAAAATATGGAGTTTTATAATTGGGTTACTTCTTATAGTTTGTGGTGCGGTTTTGCTTGTTAATCCTGAACAATCTTTTTCTAAATTGGTATTTTTTATAGGTATTGTTCTTTTAATAACTGGAGTAATAAAAATAGTATATGCTTTTGTTAATAGGGATTATGTTTATTTACCTGGTAATGTGTTTATGAGTGGTTTTTTAAATACTTTATTTGGTTTTGTACTTATTTTTAATCCTGATACTACTACTAAGATAATATCTATATTTATTGGTCTTTGGTTGCTTTCTACTTCTTTATCTTCTTTGGTACTTTTACTTAATGTAAGAAGTAGAGATTATTTTAGTCAAACTATGTTAGTGACTAGTATTCTTAAGCTTATTGTAGGTTTATTAGTGCTTGTTACTCCGATTATTTCAGTTTTGTTTACTGGTATATTTTTAGGGGTCTTCTTAATAGTAGTGGGTGTTTGTACTATATTTAATTATAAGAATGAAGAAAAAATATATAAAGTTAAAGTAAAAAAATAGAAAATTGTTAAAAGGTGTTGATATACATCTTTTTTTTGTGTAAAATTAATATTGGTGATTAATTATGGAATATAAAATTACTTTAAGAGATGAAAGTGAAACTATTGAACTTGCTCAAAATATAGAGTCAGAAAAGTTTTGTAATATGGTTATTTGTTTAAATGGAGACTTAGGTAGTGGTAAGACTGTTTTTGCTAAGGGTTTTGCTAGTGCTTTAGGTATTGATGAAGTTATTACTTCTCCGACATTTAATATAGTTAAGGAATATACTTCAGGAGAGGTTCCTCTTTTTCACATGGATGTTTATAGGTTAGATGAAACTGATGTTGAAATTGATTTTTCTGAGTATTTTGTTAAGAAGGGTGTTACTATTATTGAATGGTCTGATATGATTAAGGATTTGCTTCCTGAAGAAAGATTGGAAATTAATTTTAGGATTATTGGTGAGGATACTAGACTTGTTATTATTAAGCCTATTGGAAAAAGATATGAAGATTTATGTGAGGCGGTGTTATGATAAGTCTTTTTTTGAATACTTCGATTGATTTTTTATCTGTTGCTATTGTTAAGGATGGAGTTGTTTTGGATTCTTTTTATACTAAGCTTAATAATGATTTATCTAAGATTACTCTTAGTGTTATTGATGATATGTTTTCTAGACTTTCTATTTCTAAGAGGGATATTAAGAGAATAGTTTGTGTTAATGGACCTGGATCTTTTACTGGGCTTAGGATTGGTGTTACTATTGCTAAGGTTTGGGCATATAGTCTTAATATTGATATTGTAGGTGTTTCTAGTTTATTTGTTCTTGCTACTGGAGTAGAAGGTGATTATATAGTGCCTATTATTGATGCAAGGCGTGGTTATGTTTATGCTGGTATTTATGATAAGAATTATAATGTTGTTATGGAAGACTGTTATATTTCTTTAGAGGAATTGTCTAGTAGAGTAAGTGGGCTTGATTCTTTTGTTTATGTTTCATCAAATGGATTTAATGATTCAATAGAGTATGTTCCTGATATTGATAGGGTTTTTAAGTATATAGATATGGATAATGTTAGTGATAGTTTTTCTTTTGTTCCTAATTATTTAAAAAGAGTAGAAGCTGAGGAAAAGTTAAATGGTTAAGGATGTTGATGTTTTATTACTTTCATCTTTTGGGGTTTCTAAGACTTCGAATCCTTTTGTTAAGTATATTGGATATATTTTAGATGATGAAGTTGTTGGATATATTGAGTATAGTGTTTTATATGAGAAAGCGGAGATATGTAATATTTTTGTTAATGAAGATAAAAGGAATATAGGGATTGGATCTTTGATGATGGAGTATTTGATTGATTATCTTAGAAGTATTAATATTTATAATATTACTTTAGAGGTTAGTGTGTTAAATAGTAGTGCTATTTCATTGTATAATAAGTTTGGTTTTGTAGAGGTTGCTAAAAGATGTGGTTATTATAATGGAGTAGATGGTATTTTGATGGAGTTGATTTTATGAAGGATGTTTATATTTTAGGTATTGAAAGTAGTTGTGATGAGACTAGTGTTTCTATTGTAAAGAATGGTTGTTGTGAGATTAATACTGTTATTCTTAGTCAGATAGATATTCATACTTTGTATGGGGGGGTTGTTCCTGAGATTGCTAGTAGAAATCATGTTAAGGATATTACTTTTGTAATTGACAAGTGTCTTAAGGATTCTGGTATTTCAATGGATATGATTGATGCAGTTGCTGTTACATATGGTCCTGGTCTTATTGGGTCTTTGTTGGTGGGACTTGAGGCTGCGAAGACTATTGCTTATGTGTATGATAAGCCTTTGATACCTGTTCATCATATTGCGGGTCATATTTATGCAAATAATATTGGTCATGAGCTTGAATTTCCTCTTTTGGCTCTTGTTATAAGTGGTGGGCATACGGAACTTATTAAGATGGATGATCATTTGAGTTATTTGAAAATTGGTGGAACGCTTGATGATGCAGTTGGTGAGTGTTATGATAAAGTGGCTCGTGTTGTTGGAATTGGTTATCCTGGAGGAGCTCTTGTTGATAAGCTTGCTCATGTTGGAAAGGTAAGTTATCATTTACCTATTCCAATGAATGATGATAGTTATAATTTTAGTTTTAGTGGTCTTAAGAGTGCTGTTATTAATTTGGTGCATAATGAAGAACAACGTGGCAATGTTATTAATAAGGAAGATTTATGTGCTTCTTTTCAAGATGTTGTTGTTAAATCATTAGTTTTTAAGACTGTTAAGGCATTAAAAGAGTATAATATTAATAATCTTATAGTAGCTGGTGGTGTTGCTGCGAATAAGGGAATAAGGGAAGCTTTAGAAAGGGAAGCTTTAATAAATGGTTTTTCATTTAGTTATCCTGATATGAAGTATTGTACTGATAATGCTACGATGATTGCAGCGTGTGGATATTTTTTATATAAGAAAGGTGTGCGTGCTGGACTTGATCTTAATGCAAAATCTAGTGAAAAATTGTCATAATTTAAAAAAAAATAAAAAAATATTAAAAAAATGCAAAAAATCACTTGCAAAATCATAAAATATATAGTATCATTTATATTGCTTACATAAGTTTGCATTGTGGGCTTGTAGCTCAGTTGGTTAGAGCGCACGCCTGATAAGCGTGAGGTCGATGGTTCAAGTCCATTCAGGCCCACCATATATGCCTCAATAGCTCAGTTGGTTAGAGCACTTGACTGTTAATCAAGGGGTCCTAGGTTCAAGTCCTAGTTGAGGCGCCATATTGGCCCGTTGGTGAAGCGGCTTAACACACCACCCTTTCACGGTGGCATTCTCGGGTTCGAATCCCGTACGGGTCACCAAATATGTAAGTAAACTCTCTTTATGAGAGTTTTTTATTTTTTAAAGTATTGTTAAAGTGTGTTAAAAAAGTGCTAAAACTATTGACTTAAACGTATAATTTTAGTATAATTTTAGTCGGTACATTTTCTTATATATTGATTTTTATAGGAATTGGGAACTCCTATATTAATTAATATAAAAAAATAGGAGGATTTAAATTATGAAAAGTTATATGCAAAAAAAAGAAACAGTTGAACGTAATTGGTATGTCATTGATGCTACTGATGTTACTTTAGGACGTTTAGCTAGTAAGGTTGCTCATATGTTAAGAGGAAAACATAAAGCTACTTATACACCACATATTGATTGTGGGGATTATATTATTATCACTAATGCTGGTAAAGTAAATCTTACTGGTAATAAGTTAGATAAGAAAATTTATTACAACCATTCTGGATATACTGGTGGTTTAAGAGAAAGAACTGCTAGAGAAATGAAAGAAAAGTATCCAGTTGAAATGGTTGAAAGAGCTGTTAAAGGAATGCTACCTCATAATAGATTAGGTAGAGCAATGGCTAAGAAATTATTTGTTTATGAAGGAGAAACTCATCCACATATGGCTCAAAAGCCAGAAGTGCTTGAAGTTAAATAGGGAGGTAAGTTATGGCTAAGAAAGAAAATACTTGTTATTATGGAACAGGAAAAAGAAAAACTAGTATTGCTAAGGTTAAATTAGTTGAAGGTACTGGAAAGATTACTGTTAATGGAAAAGATGTTTATGAATATTTCCCTTTTGAAACTTTAGTTATGGATTTATGTCAACCTTTAGATTTGACTGAAACTAGAGAAAAGTATGATGTAGTAGCAGAAGTTAAAGGTGGAGGTTTTTCAGGACAAACTGGTGCAATTAGATTAGGTATTGTTAAGGCTTTACTTGAATCAGATGTAACTGATGCTTCTGAAGAAACAAGTTTTAGAAAGATATTAAAAAGAGCTGGGTTTATTACTCGTGATTCTAGAATTAAAGAACGTAAGAAACCAGGTCTTAAGAAAGCAAGACGTGCTCCTCAATTTAGTAAGAGATAGTATGTGTTTAATAACCTTGAAATGTTTATTTCAAGGTTTTCTTTTGTCTTAATTTTGTATATTGTTTTATTGAAAGTGATGTGTCTTTTGTGCTATAATTTTATTGTTAGGAGAATAAAGATATGGGGAAGAAAATATTTAAAACTTTAGATGAACAAGTTGAAATCCTTAAGAATAAAGGATTAGTTATAGAAAATTATGATTATGCTAAGGAAATATTACTTCGTGAAAATTATTTCTTTTTGAATGGGTATCGTCATTTGTTTATGAAGTCTTCAGATAATAGTATGTATATTCCTGGGACTAAGATTGAGGAATTATATAGTTTGTTTTTATTTGATCGAAGGCTTAGAAGTATATTTTTTAAAAATATTTTAATTGTTGAGAATAATGTAAAATCTATTATTTCTTATCAATTGTCTAAAAAATATGGTTATAAAGAAAAAGATTATTTAAATCCAAATAACTTTGTTAATAATGGTGCGAAGAGAAGGCAGGTTAGTGATCTTATATCTAAGATGAAAAGACAGATTAAAACTAATGCTACTCAGCATGCTGCTACTCAACATTATGTTAATAATTATGGTTATATTCCTTTATGGGTTCTTGTTAAAGTGTTGTCTTTTGGAATTGTTTCGGAACTTTTTTCTGTTTTAAAGAAAGAGGATCAGTATGAGATTGTTGATTTGTATGATTTGGATATAGATGTTTTTTCTAATTACTTGGTTATACTTTCTAATTATCGTAATTTATGTGCTCATGAGGATATAATGTTTGATAATAGAACTCAAAAGTATATTAATGATACTAAATATCATAGAATACTTAATATTCCTATGATGGATAATGAGTTTATATATGGTAAGAATGATTTATATGCTCTTGTTATAATTTTAAAGTCTTTGCTTAAGGATAATGAAGTTAAGGATATGATTAATGAAGTTGATAAAGCAATTAGTAATTTAGAGTTTAATTTAAGGAGTATTCCTATTGATAAGGTTCTTGATAGAATGGGATTTCCTAATAATTATATGGATATTGTTGATATAGAGAAAAAGGAGTTGTTTTAGGTGAATAATGATAAGAAAACGCTTAGTTATATTTTAATATTTTTACTTGGTATATTTGTTACTGTTGGTGGTATATATGTTTATAAAGATGAACTTTTTACTGTTAATACTTCGAGTAATGGTACGTGTTATACAAATTGTGAAAATAAGGTTACTGTTACTGATAAGGGTATAGCGGATGCTGTTGATAAGGTTTATAAATCGGTGTTTTTAATACAAAATTATAAAAATAATAAATTGTATTCGACTGGTACTGGTTTTTGTTATAAGGTTGATTCTAAGAATGGTTATATTCTTACTAATTATCATGTTGTTAATGGTAATACTTCGCTTAAGGTTGTAAGAAGTGATGATAAGGTTATTAATGCTTCTTATGTTGGTGGTGATGAGTATTTAGATGTTGCTGTTTTAAAGATTAATTCTTCTGATGTATTAAAAGTAGCGGAGATAGGTGATAGTTCTAAGGCTCGTTTAGGGGATACTTTATTTACTGTTGGTACTCCGGTTGATTATCAATATAGAGGTACTGTAACTCGTGGAATATTATCTGGTAAAAATAGACTTGTTAGTTTGTCGCTTTCATCATCAAATAGTAGTGTTGATGATTATGTTTTAAAGGTTTTACAAACTGATGCATCAATTAATCCTGGTAATAGTGGTGGTCCTTTGGTTGATTCAAATGGAAAAGTAATTGGTATTAATTCTTTAAAAATTGTTAAGAGTGAAATTGAGGGAATGGGTTTTGCTCTTCCGATTGAGGATGTAATGTCTAATATTTCTGTTTTTGAAAATGGTGGTGCTATTGAAAGACCATATTTAGGTATTAGGATGTATAATGTTAGTGATGCTTCTTATTCAAGGTATTTTGATATTGATATTAGTACTTCGATTGTTTCTGGGGTAGTTGTTGCTGATGTTGAGAGGGATTCTTGTGTTAATGGTGTTTTAGTAAAGGGTGATGTCATCACCAAACTTGGTGGGGAGTCTACTGATAATATTGCATACTTAAGGTATGAACTTTATAAGCATAAAGCAGGGGATAGAGTATCTATTACATTTATTAGAAATGGTAAGAGTGTTACTAAGGAAATTGTTTTAGGAAAATTAAAAGGATAGTTTTGGCTATCCTTTTATTCTACAGTGACTGATTTTGCTAGGTTTTTTGGTTTGTCTATGTCACAGTTGTTTAGTTTTGCTACTTCGTATGCTATTAGTTGAAGTGGTATTATTGTAAGTAATTGTTGGAATAATTCATTTGTTTTAGGAATTATTATTTTTTCATCGTAGAAATCTCCTTGTATGTCTTTGTTTGTAATTATTATTGTATGTGCACCGCGTGCTTTTACTTCTTTAATATTACTTATTGTTTTTTCTATAAGGTCTTCTTCGGTTAGTATTGCTATTACTGGAGTATTTTCTTCGATTAGGGATATTGTACCGTGTTTTAGTTCTCCGGCTTGATAGGCTACGCTGTTTATGTATGATATTTCTTTTAGTTTTAATGATCCTTCCATACAAAGTGCATAGTCAATTCCTCTTCCTATGAAGAATATGTTTTTGGCTTTATATATTTTATTTGCTATAGTTTTGTAATCTTTTTTTATTAGGTTTGTTATTTCGTTTTTTAAGTTTGTTATTTCTTCTTTATTTATTTGTTTATCTGTTAGACTTAGTGTTAGAGCAATTAATACTGTTAATTGAGCAAGGTATGCTTTTGTTGTTGCTACTGCAATTTCACATCCTGCTTTAGTATAGATTACGTATTTTGATTCTCTTGCAATGCTAGATGAGAAAACATTTACTATACTTAAAGTGTCAATGTTATTATCTTTTGCCTTTCTTAAGGCTGCTAATGTGTCTGCTGTTTCACCAGATTGAGATATTAAAATGACTAGCGTATTCTTATAGTAAAATGTTTTTTCATATCTATATTCACTTGCTACTTGGGTGTATACTTTAATGTTTGCATATTTTTCAATTAAGTTTTTTCCTACTAGTCCAGCATGGTATGCAGAACCACATGCTACTATGTGAATGTTTGTGTATTTTTTTAAGTCTATGTCTTTGAAATTGTTTTCTAAGCAGTTGTTTATGGTTTTTTCAAATGTGTCTGGTTCTTCATTTATTTCTTTTAGCATGAAGTGTTCGTAGTCTCCTTTTATGCTTGATTCATATGTTCCTTCATAGGTGTTTATTGTTTTGTTTACTTCTTGTAGGTTTTTGTTATAAATGGTTATATTATTACTACTTATTTTAGCTATTTCATAGTTTTCTAAAATTATGTATTTATTTGTATATTTAAGTATTGCAGGTACGTCTGATGCTATATAGTTTTCGTTTTTTCCTAGTGCTATTATTAAAGGACTTGATGATCTTAGTGCATATAAATGGTCTTTATCATCTTCGCATATTATTCCAAATGCATATGATCCTTTTATTGCTTTTTGTAGGCTTTGTAATGATTTCAGAATGTCTTTTTCTTGTTTATAAAGATAGTCTAGGTAAGCGCATGCTATTTCAGTATCAGTATCGCTTTTAAAGGTATAATTGTTTTTTATTAGTTCTTCTTTTAGAGTTAAGTAATTTTCTATTATACCGTTATGTACCATGGTTATTTTTCCTACTTGATGGGGATGGGCATTAGTTTTTGTTGGGTTGCCATGGGTTGCCCATCTAGTGTGTCCAATTGCAAGGTTTGATTTGTCTTTTGGATTTAGTTTATTTTTTAGATTTTTTATTCTTCCTGCTTCTTTTTCTATAATTATTTTTTTGTCTTTTAGGTAGGCTATACCTGCTGAATCGTAGCCTCTATATTCTAAGTTTTCTAGTCCTTCGATTACTACTTTTATAGCATTATTATTGTTACCTTTGTATCCTACTATTCCACACATATTATTCCTTCCTTCTTTCTATTAATTATATGTTTTTATAAAAAAAGATATAATATTTATATCTTATTTATAGTTATCTTTTTTTACTTCCATAAAACTTTTTGGATGTTTACATACAGGGCAGATTTCAAGAGCATCTTTTCCTATATATACGTGTCCACAGTTTCTACATATCCATATTTTATCTTCGTTTTTATGGAAAACGGAATCGTCTTCAATATTTTTTAGAAGAGTTAAGTATCTTTCTTCATGTTCTTTTTCGATTTTAGCAACTTCTTCGAAAAGGTATGCTATTCTAGTGAATCCTTCTTCTTTTGCAGTTTTTGCAAATTCTTGATACATGTCAGTCCATTCGTAGTTTTCTCCTGCTGCGGCATCTTTTAGGTTTTCTAGTGTAGATGGTACTTCACCATTGTGTAGTTCTTTAAACCATAGTTTTGCATGTTCTTTTTCGTTATTAGCAGTTTCTTCGAAGATTTCTGCTATTTGTTCATATCCATCTTTTCTAGCTTTTGATGCATAGTAAGTGTATTTGTTTCTTGCTTGAGATTCTCCAGCGAATGCTGACATTAAATTAGCTTCTGTTTTGCTTCCTTTTAATTCCATAATTTTTCCTCCTTTTTTGTCTTATAGACTATATTTATCTTATCATTATTTTGTATAATAATCAAATGTTTTGTTTTATTTAATGTAAACAAAAAGAGGTTATTTAACCTCAATTTTGTTATTTTGATAATCAAATGTTATTGTTTGTCCTGGTGTTATTTCATCGTTTATTATTTTGTGTGCTATAACTTCTTCGATTTGTTTTGAGACAACTCTTTTTAGTGGTCTTGCACCAAATGATGGATCATATCCTTGTTCTACTAAGTGGTCTTTTGCTTTTTGCGTTAATTGTATTTTTATTTGTTTGTCGCTTAGTCTTTGTTCTAGGTTTTTAATTAGTTTGTCTAGTATTTCGTACATTACGTCTTTTGTTAATTGATTGAATACTATTATTTCATCTATTCTGTTTATGAATTCTGGTTTTAGTATTTGTTTTAATTCTTTTAATACTTCGTTTTTATTGTTTTCTAGAACGTGATCACTACCAATGTTTGATGTCATAATAATTATTGTGTTTTTGAAGTCTACTGTTCTACCATTGGAATCTGTTATTCGTCCATCGTCTAGTATTTGAAGTAATAGGTTTAATACTTCAGGATGGGCTTTTTCTATTTCATCAAATAGGACAATACTATATGGGTTTCTTCTTACTGCTTCGGTTAATTGTCCACCTTCATCGTATCCAACGTATCCTGGAGGGGAACCTATTAGTCTTGAAGTAGAGAATTTTTCCATGTATTCTGACATATCGATTCTTATCATGTGTTTTTCATCATCAAATAGTTCATAAGCTAGTGTTCTTGCTACTTCGGTTTTACCTACTCCGGTTGGTCCTAGAAACATGAATGAGCCAATTGGTTTATTTGGATCTTTTATACCGCTTCTTGATTTTATGATCGCTTCGGATACTAAGTGAAGGGCTTCGTCTTGACCTTTAACTCTTTTTTTCATGTTTTGTTCTAGGTTTAGAAGTTTTTCTTTTTCGCTACTTATAAGTTTACTTACTGGAATATTAGTCCATTTAGCGATTATTTCTGCTACTTTTTCTTCGGTTACTGTTTCGCTTAGTATTTGGTTAGAAGTTTCTTTTCTTTTTTCCTCTAGTTGTTGTTCTAGTTTAGGAATTGTTCCGTGTTTTAATCTTGCTGCAGTTTCTAAGTCATAGTTATTTTCTGCTTGTTCAAGTTCAAACTTTTTATGTTCGATTTCTTGTTTTAGTTCTTTTATTTTTCTATTTGTTTTCTTTTCTTCTTCCCATTTTGATTTTAAGATGTTTTCTTTTTCTTTTAGTGTTACTAATTCTTCATCTATTTTGTTTAGTCTTTGTTTAGAAAGTTCATCTTTTTCTTTTTTTAGGGCTTGTTTTTCTATTTCAAGACGCATAATGTTTCTTGTTAGTTCGTCTAATTCGTTTGGAACTGAATCCATTTGTACTCTTATTGTTGCGCATGCTTCATCGATTAGGTCTATTGCTTTGTCTGGTAAGTATCTGTCTGTTATGTATCTGTTTGACATTACAGCTGCGGATACTAGTGCTTTGTCTTGAATTGTAACTCCGTGATGGATTTCAAATCTTTCTTTTAGACCACGAAGGATTGTGATTGTATCTTCGACTGTTGGTTCTGATATTTTTACTTTTTGAAATCTTCTTTCTAGTGCTCCGTCTTTTTCGATGTATTTTCTATATTCGTTTAGAGTAGTTGCACCGATTACTTTTATTTCACCACGGGCAAGCATTGGTTTTAGGATGTTTGATGTATCCATTGCGCCTTCAACACCGCCTGATCCTACGATTGTATGGATTTCATCGATAAACATTATTATTTGTCCATTTGATTTTTTTACTTCGTTTAAGACGTTTTTAAGTCTTTCTTCGAATTCACCACGGTATTTAGCACCGGCGATTAGGGATGCCATGTCTAATTCCCAAATTATTTTATCTTTTAAGCATTCAGGAATGTCGTTTTTGACTATTCTTTGGGCAAGGCCTTCGATAATTGCGGTTTTACCAACACCTGGTTCACCGATTAAAACAGGGTTATTTTTTGTTTTTCTAGATAAGATTCTTGTAATGTTTCTTATTTCTTCGTCTCTACCTATTATGGGATCCATTTTACCTTGTTTTACTTGTTCGTTTATATTTCGTCCATATTTTTCTAATGGATTTTTTTCTTCTTCATAATTCATATTCATATGTATTACCTCCCTTTTACACATATATTATATCACATTTTTAGCACTTGTCAAGTGAGAGTGCTAATTTTTTTTGATTCTTTTTTCATCTTTAATTAGTATGTGAATTATTGCATTTATTATTTAGATATTGTATACTTTATTTGGTGATATTATGAAGAAGTTTTTTGATGAATTTAAGAAGTTTATTGAACGTGGAAATGTTATTGATTTAGCAGTTGGTGTTTTAATCGGTGGTGCTTTTTCAAAGATTGTTTCTAGTTTAGTTAATGATTTATTTATGCCTCTTATTGGTGTTTTGATTGGTGGGCATGATTTTACTAATCTTGTTTTAAAAGTTGGTGATGCACAGATTAGGTATGGTTCTTTGATTCAGAATATAGTAGATTTTTTAATTATTGCATTTTGTATATTTATATTTATTAGTATTATAAATAAGTTTTTTGGTAAGAAAGAAGAAGTTAAAGAAGTTGCTAAGAAGAGTGATGAGGTTGTTCTTCTTGAGGAGATTAGAGATTTATTGAAGAAAGAGTAGTGATGTTTTATGGAACAGGAAAAGATTGGAAAGTTTATAAAGAAAATAAGGACTGATAATGGTCTTACTCAAAAAGATTTTGCAGATAAGCTTGGTGTTACTTATCAGGCTGTTAGTAAGTGGGAGAATGGTAAGTGTATTCCAGATATTATGATTTTAAAGCAAATTAGTAAAGAGTTTAATGTTAATATTGATGATTTACTTGAGGGAAGATCTAGTAAAAAGGGTTTTAATTATAAGGTTCTTTTTGTAGTATTTGGTATTTTTATACTTTTTTGTATTATTCATTGTATATTTTTTCATGATAATGATTTTAATTTTAAGACTTTGTCTTCTTCTTGTAATGATTTTAATATTACTGGTAGTATTTCTTATAATAAGGATAAGTCTTCGATATATGTATCTAGTATAGATTATTGTGGTGGGGATGATGTTACTAAGTATAGTTTAATTACTTGTAATTTATATGAGAGTCATGGTGATGTTACTGTTAAGGTAAAGGAGTGTGATTATTCTAATAATAAGAATGTTACTTTAGAGGAGTTTTTAAAAGGAGTTAGTTTTGTGACTTCGAATTATAAGAATGTTTGTAAGGATTTGGATATGTTTATTGAGATTAATGCTACTTCTTTTGATGGAAAGACTACTAATTATAAAATACCTCTTAGTATGGAAGATTGTGCTAACTAAACTATTGGTTTAGTTGGTTCAACTTCTTTTTTATTGCTTTTATATATAGTTTATATTTATACTTATTGTGGTGATATTATGGAAGTTTATTTAGATTATAGTGCTACGACTAAGGTGGATAAAGAGGTTTTAGATTATTTTAATTATGTTTGTAATAATTTTTATGCTAATCCTAATTCTAATCATGATATAGGTAAAAAGTGTAATGATATAATTGGTTCTAGTATTTCTAATATTTGTAATTATTTTAATATTTTTGATGATGAGATTATTTTTACTAGTGGTGCTAGTGAGAGTAATAATACTGTTTTAAAGGGTATTTGTTCTTCGGGTAATGAGATTATTACTACTAAGTTGGAACATTCTTCAATATATGGGCCATGTAGTTATTTACAAAAGAAGGGTTATAAAGTTATTTTTGCTCCTTTGGATGAAAATGGTCTTGTTGATATAGAAAAGTTAGAGGAATTAATTAATGATAATACTTGTCTTGTTTCTATTGGGTGTGTTAATAGTGAGATTGGACTTAGACAACCAATTGAGGAGATTGGTCTTATGCTTAAGAAGTATCCTAATGTTTTGTTTCATAGTGATATTACTCAGGCTGTTTCTAAGACTGATATTGATTTAAGTAATGTTGATATGGCAAGTTTTTCTGGACATAAGCTTTTTTGTTTTAAGGGAATTGGTGGTTTAATAAAGAAGAGAGATGTTAAGATTGTTCCACTTATTCATGGAGGAAAAAGTACTACTATTTATAGGAGTGGGACTCCTCAGACTGAGCTTATTTGTTCTTTATCTAAGGCTTTTTTATTGTTTAATAATGATTATTCTTATGTTCATCGTCTTAATAAAAGAATAAGAGAACATTTATCTAAGTATGATAGTATTCTTATTAATAGTAATGATTATTGTATAGATAATATTTTAAATATTAGTTTTATGGGAAAGGATTCAAATGTTGTTCAAAAATATTTTGCTGATCATGGAGTTTATGTTTCTACTAAAACTGCTTGTAGTAGTGATACTAGTTATTCGCTTTGTGTTTATGAACTTTATAAAGATAAAGATAGGGCTAGTTCTAGTATTAGAATAAGTCTTTCTTATAAGACTTTAGATGATGAAATTGATTATTTTTTAAGTGTTTTAGATAAGTTGATGGAGGAATATGATGAAATTGGTTAAGATTAGTGCTATGTGGTGTATGTCTTGTATTATTATGAATAATTTACTTGATGATGTTTTGTCTAAGTATAATGTTTTATTTGATATAGAGGATATTGATTATGATATGGATTCTTCTTTAGTTTCTTTGTATGATGTTGGAAGTGTGCTTCCTGTTTATATATTGATGGATTCTTCTTTAGAAGTTGCTAGATTAGTTGGAGAAGTTAGTGAGGGTAGTCTTATTTCTTTTTTGAAGGATAATGGTGGTATTGATGAAGTGTAGAAGGTTTATATATTTATTTTTAATAGTTTTAGTTATGTTTATACCGATTTGTGTATATGGAATGGATTCTTATTCTGTTGATACTGGCCTTTTTGGAGTAGTTTCTTTAAAGGATGTTTCTTTGCCTATTTTTACTATTATATTGGGTGCTGTTGATGGTTTTAATCCTTGTGCTATGTGGATACTTATATTTCTTATTACTATGATGTTTTCTATGCATGATAGAAAGAGAATGTGGATATTAGGACTTACTTTTATTTTTACTAGTGGTTTTGTTTATTTATGTTTTATGCTTTCTTGGCTTAGTCTTGCTAGTTTTCTTAGTAGTGTTACTTTAATAAGATTTTTAATTGCTTGTTTTGCTGTTTTGTTTGGAATGGTTAATATTTATAGATATTTTAAGAGTTTAAATAGTGATGTTGGATGTGATGTTACTGATAAGAAGAAAAGACTTAAAATAATGGAAAGAATTAAGAAAATAGTTAATGAAAAGAGTTTTTTATTATCAATACTTGGAATTATGTTACTTGCTTTTTCTGTTAATTTAATTGAGCTTCTTTGTTCACTTGGGATACCTGTTATGTTTACGAATGTTTTAGCTATGAATGATCTTAGTACTTTAGAATATGTAATTTATATTGGATTATATTTGCTTTTCTTTTTAATTGATGATATATTAATATTTGTTATAGCAATGAAAACATTAAAAATAAAAGGTATTTCTAATAAGTATACTAAGTATTCTCATTTAATTGGGGGAATAATTATGTTACTTTTAGGTATTTTGATGGTTATAAAGCCTGAGTGGTTAATGTTTAATTTTTAGAGGTGGTTAAAGTGAAGAATAAAATTGATATTGTTTTTATAGTTATTACTATTTTAATACTTTGTTTTCTTTCTTATTTTGCATTTTTTAATAATAAATCAGTAGATAATGTAATAAATAAGAATGCTAATGTTTCAGATATTAAAAAAGAGGATGGAATGGTTAATATTTATTTGTTTTATGGAAAAGAGTGTCCTCATTGTGAAAAGCTTATAAAGTATTTGGATGATATTAATGATAAGTATGGTAATAAGTTTAATTTGTATGGATTTGAAGTGTGGCATAATTCAGAAAATGCTAATCTTATGAAGGAGTTTCTTCTTGCAAAAGGGGATAAGTCAAGTGGGATTCCTTATTATATAATTGGGGATGAATCTTTTGTAGGATATAATTATACTTATGATGAGAAAATAGTTTCGGCGATAAAGAAGTATTCTAGTAGTGATAGTGATATTTATTTTGATAAGATAAAGAAGTAGTTGGTTTACTTCTTTTTACATATATTTGTGTAAAATAAATATTTTTTTAATAAAATTATGTTAGAATAGATATAGTGTGTTTGAGGTAGGTGAAATATGAAAAAAAAGAAATATGTTTTATCGTTTATGCTTTTTATTGTGCTTTTTTTAGCAACTTATTTATGGATATTTAAGTATTATGATGTTAATATGCTTATTAAGTCATTAAGGCTTTGTAATTTGAAATATATTTTATTAGCGGTATTATCAATTTTGATGTTTCCTTTATTTGAGGCAATATTTTTAATTAGTATTTCTAAAGATATGGGTATTAAAATGAGCCTTTATAAAGCACTTGGTTATGTGTTTACAGAAATATATTTTTCTGGTATTACTCCTTCTTCGATGGGGGGACAGCCTATTCAAATGTATGAAATGAAAAGGGATGGTATTAATTATTATGAATCTAGTATAATAGTTTTACTTAATACTATTATTTATAAGTTTACTTTGGTTTTTTTACTTATTTTATCTTTGATTTTTTATGGTAAGTTGATTTTTAATTTTTCTAGTGTTTTTAATGTTTTAATAATACTTGGTTTTTTGCTTAATTTGGTTGTTATTTTATTTTTCATAAGTTTAGTTTATTCAAAGAGGATGGTTTGTTTTACTAAGAAGATGGTTTATTTTTTTATAAATAGATTTGGTTTTATAAAGAATAAGGAGTTGAAAAAGAAAAGGTTTGATATAATGGTTGATAAGTATAATGATTTGTCTAATTTTACTAAAGATAGACCTTTTATATTTGTTAAATCATTTATTATTCTTTTGCTTCAGAGGATAAGTTTTTTATTAGTTAGTTATTTTATATATAGATCATTTGGTCTTAATGATTATAGTATTTTTTTAATTATTGCTTTTCAGGTTTGTATTGTTATTGCTGCGGACTTTTTACCAACACCTGGAGGTGTTATGGTTTTAGAGGGAATTATTTTGTCTGTTAATGAGTTGTTATATAAAAGTGATTATGTTTTATCTAGTATGTTGCTTCAGAGAAGTATTAGTTTTTATTTATTAATTTTATTAAGTTTTGCATTTTATTTAATATTCAATTATAATAAAAAAAGAGTAAAAAAAGAAGAAAAAAATGAAAAAGAATATAGTTAATGTAATACAAGGATTTTGTATGGCACTTGCGGATAGTGTTCCTGGTATATCTGGTGGTACGGTTGCCTTTATACTTGGTTTTTATGAAGAGTTTATTAATAGTATTAATACTTTGTTGAGTAAAGGACAAAGTAAAAAGAAGGCAGTATCATTTTTGATTAAGCTTGGTATTGGTTGGGCAATTGGTATGGCTCTTGCCTCAATTGTACTTTCTAGTTTATTTGAAAAACATATATATAGTGTTAGTTCTTTATTTATTGGTTTTATAGTATTTGCTATTCCTTTAATAGTTAGGGATGAAAAAGATACATTGAAGGGTAAATATAAGTATTTATTTTATGCTCTGATTGGTGTTTTTATAGTTTGTCTTATTACTTATTTTAATCCTGTTGGGGGAGGAAGTAGTATTGATCTTAATAATCTTAATATTGGACTTTCTTTATACTTATTTTTTGCAGGAGTTATTGCTATTTGTGCGATGGTAGTTCCTGGTATATCTGGTTCAACTTTACTTCTTATATTTGGTCTTTATGTTCCAATTATTACTTCGATTAGTGAGTTTTTGCATTTTAATTTTAAGGTTTTACCAATATTAATAATATTTGGACTTGGTGTTATTACTGGTATGCTTCTTATTGTTAAGATTATAAAAAAAGCTCTTGATAAGTATAGGGCTCAAACTATTTATTTGGTTCTTGGTTTAATGATTGGTTCGATATATGCGATAGTTATGGGTCCAACTAGTTTGAAAGTACCACAAGATGCAATGAGTTTTGGAAGTTTTAGTATATTATTTTTTATAATTGGTGGAATAGTTGTTTACTTACTTGAGGTTTTAAGAAAGAAATTGGATAATTAGCACGTTTAGTGCTTTTTTCTTTTGTTTAAATGTTTTACTTTTTTCTTTGTTTATTATATAATAAGTGTGAGGTGATACGATGAAGGCACTTATAACTGGGGCTGGTTCTGGAATTGGTCGTGAAATGGCTATTTATTTGGATAGTATTTCATATGAGTTGATTCTTGTAGATAAGGATTCTTTTTCTTTGGAAGATTTGAAGGGTGTTCTTAAAGGGGAGCATAAGTATATTGTTACTGATTTAAGTGATATGAAAAAGGTTAAGGATTTATATATATTTACTAAGAAGGATAATATTGATATGCTTATTAATAATGCTGGTTTTGGTCTTTTTGGTGATTATAATTCTTGTGATATGCTTACTGAACTTGAAATGATTGATGTTAATATTAAGGCACTTCATGTTCTTACTCGTATGTATTTGAAGGATATGGTTAAGAAAGATAAGGGTTATATACTTAATGTTGGATCAAGTGCTGGTCTTTTAAAGGGTGGTCCTTTGATGAGTTGTTATTATGCTACGAAGAGTTATGTTGTTGATTTTACTTGTGCTTTGTATGAGGAACTTCGCAGGAACAAATCTCATGTTGTTGTTAGTTGTTTGTGTCCTGGACCTGTTAGTACTAATTTTAATAAGACTGCTGGGGTTAGTTTTAATATTAAGTCTTTGAATGCTCGTGATGTTGCAGTATATGGTCTTAAAAAAATGTATCTTGATAAGAAGCTTATTATTGTGCCTGGTTTTATGACTAGGGTTGGTGTTTTCTTTAGTAGATTTCTTCCTGTTAAGTTTTTGCTTAGAATTACTTATAATATACAAAGAAAGAAAGGTAAATAAGATGAGATATTTTATAAAGTTTTCTTATGATGGGTCTTGTTTTAATGGATTTCAAAGACAAAATAAATTAAAGACTGTACAGGGTGTTATGGAAGAAGTACTTACTTTACTTAATAATGGAAAAAAAGTTAATATATGTGCTTCTGGTAGGACTGATAAGGGGGTTCATGCTAAAGGGCAAACTGCTCATTTTGATTTAGATGTTTCTGTTAAATTGTATAATTTAAAGAAATATCTTAATAAATGTTTTAATGGTGAAATATATGTTAAGGATGTTTATGTTGTTGATGATAGTTTTCATGCTAGGTATGATGTTTTATCTAAAACATATTGTTATTATATAAATATGGGTGAGTATGATCCTTGTATGAGAAATTATATTCTTCAGTATAATAAAAATCTTAATATTGAGTTAATGAATAGTGTTATTCCTATTTTTTTAGGGGAGCATGATTTCAGAAGTTTTTGTTTTGATGAGAAGAATCAAGATAACTGTGTTAGAACTATATATAATGTAAAGATAAATGTCAATAATTGTCTAATGAAGATAGAGTTTACAGGTAATGGTTTTCTTAGAAAAATGGTGCGTAATTTAGTATCTGTGTTGATTTTGGTTGGTGAAGGTAAGCTTAATTACTCTGATGTCTTATGTATACTAGAATGTCAAAAAAAGTCATATAATGTCAAATGTGTGTCTTCTTGTGGACTTTATCTTGACAATGTTGTTTACAAAGGTGATGTTAATGAGTAGTTATAACTTTAATGATAATACGCTTTTACATACGTGTGGTTTTAATTTTTATTCTTTTGTTAATATTATGAAAAATGGTATTATGTCTTCGTCAATGGCTAAGGAAAAAGGAATTGATTTTAATAGAAATTTTGATGGAAGTAATTTGGATGATACTATTTCATGTGTTAGATATTTATATGTTAATGAAAAAGTAGAAGATGGTGCTTTTAATCTTCATATTAAGCATGGTATTTCTTTTATAATTGAGGGTGTTGATTTTATATATGATAAAAGTGATAGGGTAATTCATCGTTATGATGAGGTTTTGGTTAAAGATTATATTGATATCTCTAAAATAAAGGGTATTTTAATACCAGGATCTTATCTTGATTGTTCTTTTAATGAGCTTGAGTATATAAGAAAGTCTTCGACTAGTTATGTTCTTGTTAAGAATAATCTTAATAAATTAATTAGTTTTATTAATTTACTTGGAGGTAATTCATCGATTAAAGAGTATGATGATTATTTAAGAGAACTTTATCTTATTAATGAGGCTTTTAGAAGTGAAAAGGATGAACTTGAGATGAAGTCTCTTAAGGATGATTTTGTTGATGTTATAGATGAGATTAATTATTATTTAGGTAATGAAATGAATGAATGTTTTAAAAAAATATTGGGTGATAATGTTTGTCTTTATGATGTAGTTAATTATTTTAACAAGGATCTTCCTATATATTTTCTTGATGATTCTAATGTTAAGAGGAAATGATAATATTTCTTCTTTTTTTTCGTATACTAGTAATGGTGATTTTATGAATTATAAAAAACTTTTTATAAGTATCTTAATACCTGTTTTGTTAGGAAGTATTATTGGTTTAATTATTAATACTGATAGTTATGATATTATCGTAAAACCAGTGCTTTCTCCACCAGATTGGTTATTTCCTGTAGCGTGGACTATTCTTTATGTGTTAATGGGTATTTCTAGTTATCTTATTTATAGAGATGATGGTATTGATAGTGAAGCATTGGGAGTTTATAAACTGCAACTTTTTGTTAATTTGATGTGGTCTATGATATTTTTTGTATTTAAGTTATATTTAGTTTCATTTATATGGATTTTGATTCTTGATGCCCTTGTTATTTATATGATAATTAATTTTTATAAGATTAATAGGATGGCTTCTTATTTACAAATACCATATCTTTTATGGATACTTTTTGCTAGTTATTTGACTTTAGGTGTTTATTTACTTAATTAGTGATTGTGAAC
>CAKOIB010000006.1 GCA_934086255.1 uncultured Bacilli bacterium | reverse complement strand
GTATCAAAAAGGTGCAAAAGCTGGGGAAGGCTATTGTGTTGAAAAAAAATAATAAAGGTCAAGCTTTAGTAGAGTTTGTAATCATACTTCCAATTATTATTATGATACTATTCGTTGTAATAGACTTTGCTTTTGTTTTTTATAATAAAAACAGTCTTGAAGGAGTAATGGATAATGTATCTATTTATCAACAAAATGGAAAAAGTTATGATGAAATAAATAAATTATTAGACTCTGATACTGTGATGAAATATAATTATCAAGGTGATAAACTTGAAATAGTACTTACTAAGAAAGTGAATCTTATTACACCATTTGCATCATCATTTTTAAAAAATCCATATAAAATAACTACCAAGAGGGTGTTATTCAATGAACAATAAGGGTCAATCATTAGTATTATTTGTCTTTTTATTACCAGTATTTATTATAATATTTGCTTATATATTTGATACTTGTTATATTAAAATAAATAATAATAAATTAGATAATCTTTCCTCTATTGCGATGAATTATGTTTTAATGAATAAAGATAAAATAGAAATAGAACGACTAATATTAGATAATGATGCTGATGTTAAAGTAATAAATATTACAAATAGTGAAGTGCATCTTAAAAAACAAGTGGATTCATTATTTGGTTCTATTATAGGAATAAAAAAATATAACTTGGATTCAATAAGTACAGGATATGTTGATTCAAACAATAAAATAAGAATAAAGAAGGGTTAATTATGAAAAAGGATAAAGGGAAAATTATATCAATTACATCAACAACGGGTGGTGTGGGTAAAACTATTACTACTCTTAATTTAGCAGGATCTTATCATTTACTTGGATATAAGGTTTTAATTATTGATTTTGATTTATTCGGGGGAGATATTGCTCTTTCTCTAAACTTAAAATGTGATAAAACAGTTTTTAATTTAGTACTTGATTTATCTAATAATAGATATGAAAAGGTTGAAGATTATATTTATAAATATAATGATAATATTGATATAATTTCTTCTCCTAAGGATCCTAGACAGGCTAATAAGATTGATTCTAAATATATTCCTTTAATCTTAAATAGTGTTTTATATAAGTATGATGTTATTCTTATAGATACTACTCATGTTTTAAATGAGGTTAATGTTATTTTGTTTGATAATTCTGATAGTATATTAGTGTTATTTAGTAATGATTTATATTCTCTTAAAAATACTAGGACTTTTGTATCAATATTAAAGGATGCTAATTATACTAATTATTCTACTGTATTAAATGAGTCAATATTTGATAGAAATTATTATAATTCTTATGATATTAGGACTATTATTAAATCTAATATAGATTATACTATTCCTAAAACGCTTCATTTTAGTAAGATAGATAAGATAATATCATCAGGACAAATACCTGTTTTATTAAATAATAGAAAAGATAATAAGCATTATGAATTGATTGCAAAAAAGCTTATTGAGGAGGTGTCTAAATGAGAAAAACACTTTCTGAGTTATTTGAAATAGAAAATAAAAAAAGTAATTACATTAATTCTGAAGTTAGTGATTACAGTGTTTTTAAAGATAAAAACTTATTAGATTCTTTAAGAAATAAAATAATACAAAATATAATAGATAATGATTTATCAGATAGTAAGTATCTTGAAGAATACATTAATGATGAAATTAATACATCACTTGAGGGTTATGATTTAACTAATTTAGAAAGAAACCATATATTTAACTTAATTGAAAATGAAATAAATGGGTATGGTCCAATTACTGAATTATTAGATGATAAGAGTATTACTGAAATAATGGTTAATGCTCCGGATGAAATATATATTGAAATAGATGGAAAAATTATTAAGGATGAATCAGTATCTTTTATAAATGATGAACATATTATAAGGACAATTCAAAGGATGATACAACCTCTTGGTAGAACTATAGATATAGCTAATCCTATGGTTGATTCAAGACTTAGTGATGGATCTAGAATTAATGCTGTAATACCTCCGCTTGCTCTTAATGGGCCGGTGCTTACTATAAGAAAGTTTAAGGAAAACTTATCTACCGCTGATGACTTAATTAGAAATGGTACATTTACACCATATATGGCAAGGTTTTTGGATGCTTGTGTTAGAGCTAAACTTAATATATTAGTATGTGGTGGGACTGGTTCTGGTAAAACTACAGTACTTAATGTTTTATCATCATTTATACCGGGAGACGAAAGAATTATTACAATTGAAGATGCTGCAGAGTTAAAACTAAAACAAAATCATGTTATTTCTTTAGAGACTAGAACAATGAATTATGAAAAAGAAGGAGAAGTAACAATAAGAGATTTAGTAATAAACTCTCTTCGTATGAGACCAGATCGTATAATCGTCGGAGAAGTACGTGGTAAAGAAGCATTTGATATGTTACAAGCAATGAATACAGGGCATGAAGGTTCTTTATCAACATTACATGCTAATGGAGCATCAGATGCATTAAATAGACTTGAAACAATGGTACTTATGGCAGGTATTCAAATACCAGTACTAGCAATAAGAGAATATATAGAAAATGCTATTGATATAGTGGTTAATATAGAAAGATTATCGGATGGTAAAAGAAAAATTACTTCAATATGTGAAGTATGTGGATTGAAAGATGATAGAATTAATTTAAAAGAAATATTTGCTTTTAAACAAAAGGGTCTTACTGAAAGTGGTGAAGTAAATGGTTCGTTTGTTTTATACAAGTATGTTCCTAAAGTGTATAATAAGATTAAAAGTAAAGGTATTACAGACGTAGATGATATATTTGAAAAATTAATGTAAATAGAAAGGAGACAATAACTATGGAAAAATTATATATTACATTACAACTTATAATAATTTTAATAATAATTATTGTCTTTTTACAAGCATTAAAAATACTTAATTCAATATCAAAGGAAAAAAGAATATCTAGTTTTTCTATTACTGCTTTATCTGATAAACCAATATCGTTTATAGAAAAATTGCAAAACTTATATTACTCAGTTATTAAATCAATTAGTAATACTATTAGTAAAAGTAAGGTTTGTAAGGATTATAGTAAAAGATATGAAAAATTCGTAGTAGTAGATGATACACATAAACAAACTAGTATGGATTTTATATCTAAAAAAATATTGTTTTCAATACTTGCAGTATTTTTAAGTATAATATCTAATATATTAAAGTTTAAAATGTTTTCTTTTTTTCAAATACTAATATCATTCTTATTTGGATTCTTTATTCTTGATGTGTTTTTAAAAATAAGAGAGAAAAAAGAAGAAAAAAGAATAGAACAAGATTTTTTAAAAGCAGTTATTATTATGAATAATGCTTTTAAATCAGGAAGAAGTATAATGCAAGCAGTAGAGTTAGTATCAACAGAATTAGAAGGTCCAATTAGTAATGAGTTTAAGAAAATATTAATTGATTTAACTTATGGTTTGGAATTAGAGGTAGTATTTGATAGATTTGCTTCTCGTGTTAAGTTAGAAGAAGTAAAATATATGGCATCATCTTTAGTAATACTAAATGAAACTGGTGGTAAAATTACTAAAATATTCTCATCAATTGAAAGAAGCTTTATAGAAAGAAAAAGAATAAAGGATGAGATGTCTTCGACTCTTGCATTATCTAATTTTGTATTTAAGGTACTTGTTGCTATTCCATTTATAATATTTGTGCTTATTTATTTTATGGATCCTACTTATTTTATACCCCTTATTAAGGAGCCACTTGGTAATTTAATATTGGTTTTAATTATTTTAATATATATAGTATATATAGTATTAGTAAAGAAAATAGTAAAGATAAGAGAGTGGTAACATGAGAAATAAAAAAAATATTATAGAATATAAAATATATAGTGCAAAGCAAATTAAAAAGATGCAAGAAAAAGTTGCTTATTTAGGAATAGATTCTAAATATGATGCAATAAAATTATTAAATATTAGATTAGTGTCTTCTATTTTGGTGTTTTTTGTGATATTATATTTCTTGAGTTTTGGTTATTTACTTGCACCAATTATTGCGTTTTTAGTATATGTATTATTTATACCAATTGTACTTGATACTAAAATAAATGAAAAAAGAAAAGTACTAGAACAAGATGCACTTTATTTCTTTGAAGTGTTTGCGCTTTCTCTTGAGGCAGGAAGGACTATTAAAACGTCACTTGAAATAACTTCAAGGAATATAGATTCATCTTTATCATTAGAGATTCAAAAGGTATTGAAGGATATAACTCTTGGGAAGGATTTAAATAGTTCTTTAGAGGATTTAAGGAAAAGAATACCTAGTGATACGGTAAATAATATAATATTAAATATTCAACAAGCTAATACTTTTGGTAATGATATAGTGGAAACTATGTATAATCAAATAGATTATTTAAGAGAAAAAAGAGTATTAGAGACTAAAGCAATAATTAGTAAAATGCCAGTAAAAATAAGCATAGTATCAGTAATATTTTTTATACCATTGTTATTACTTTTACTGCTTGGACCAATGTTAATTAAATTACTTAATTAAGGAGGAATAATATGAGTGGACATTCAAAATGGGCAACAATTAAAAGAAAAAAGGGTTTAATAGATGCTGAAAGAAGTAAAGTATTTCAAAAACTTACTAAAGAAATCTATGTAGCCGCTAAAGGAGGAGACAAAAATCCTGATAATAATCCTTCGCTTAGAATGATTATTGATAAAGCAAAAGCAGAAAATATGCCAAAAGATAGAATACAGGCTGCTATTGATAAAGCGCATAATGCTAGTGATTCAACAAATTATGAAGCAGTAAGGTATGAAGGATATGGACCAAATGGAGTAGCAGTTATGGTAGATTGCCTAACAGATAATAGAAATAGAACTGCTAGTATGGTACGTGCTGCCTTTACTAAACGTGGAGGTAATTTAGGTACTGATGGATCAGTTAGTTATATGTTTGAAAAGAAAGGTGTTATAGTACTACCTAAAACATATAATGAAGATGATGTAATGATGATTGCACTAGATAATGATGCATTAGACTTCTTAGTAGAAGACGATTCATATGTTATTTATACTACTTTTGAAAACTTTATTAATATGAATAAAGCTCTAGAAGACTCTGGTATTGAGGATAAAATAATGAATGAAGTTAGATTTATTCCTAATATGACTGTATCTTTAGATGAGACTCATAAAGAAAAAATATATAATTTAGTTGATGCTTTAGAGGACATTGAAGATGTTCAAGATGTATATACTAATTTAAATGAAGAAGAATAGAAATATTCTTTTTTTATGGAGGCAATATGTTAGAAAGATTAGAAATATTAATTGGAAATGAAAATATAAATAAAATTAAAGAAAAAAATATTTTAGTAATTGGACTTGGGGGAGTCGGAGGATATGTTGTTGAATCATTAATAAGATGTGGTATTGAAAATATTGTACTAGTAGATTTTGATAGGATAGATGAAACTAATTTAAATAGACAAATTATTGCTACAAGAAGTAATATAAATAAAAAGAAAACAGATGCTTTTTATGAAAGAATAATGGATATAAATGATAAGGTAAAGATAGTAAAAATAGATAGGTTTATAGATGAATCTAATTATAAAGAGCTTTTTGATTATAAAATTGATTATTTAATAGATTGTTGTGATCATATAATAACAAAAAAATTATTGATTAAAGAGTGTTTAGATAGAAAGATTAAGTTTATTACATCAATGGGAACTGGTTATAAACTAGATCCTTCAAAATTGGAAATAACTGATATAAGGAAAACTAGTTATGATAAGATAGCAAAAATACTTAGAAAATGGGTTAAGGATGAGAATATTAAAGGAAAAATAACTTGTGTTTCATCAACAGAAAAACCAATTATAAATAAGGAAACAAAGAGTATTGGTAGTAATAGTTTTGTACCTGCTAGTGCAGGATTACTTATTACTAGTTATGTAATTAGGGATATTATTAAGTAAACGTTCTTACAAAAATAAAAGAAATTACTTGTATAAAGCTACTAAAAGTAGTATATTATATATAGAAGCACGTTTTTTATGAACATCAGCTTCAAGTTTGAAACAAAAAGAGACGTTTCCCTAAAGTAGAGAGACGTCGCAATTAATATTAATTATTACTTAAAGTATTACTAAGATGATAATCAATAGTAAAAGGATGATTATAAGTAGAACAGATATTTTAGTTAAATATTTTAAATAATATGAAATATTAAAAAGAGATATACTAATTTGGCGGTTAGTACTGTCTCTGTTCTATGTAGTTTTTTAAATATGAAGAGAAGTACCGACTCTTAGTTGAGTTGGTACTTCTTCTTTAATTAATGTTTTGTTGCAATAATTAATAACAATATAACAACGCAAAACGCTATCAAACCGTACATAATTAACACCTTTCCACATAATTATCACCACCATTCTATACCCCCAAAAGGCAGCACAGAACAGAGGAGTACCAACAATTAGAATATCTCCTAAAACAATAATAACAAATAAATGTTTGCGTGTCAAGTTTATTGAGTGGAAGAAATAAAAAGAGAAATAGTACTTGAAAAAGTACTATTTTTATTATAAAATTAATTCATAAGATACAATAAAGAAGGGAAAAATAATATGAACAAATATTTAAAGATTGGATCAAAACTAACTAACTATAATGGAAAGAAAGTGCTATTTATGATATTTTTATCATTATTTATGATAGCAATAATATCTATAGGAACATATGCGTTGTTTAGTGCTGATGTACTGACTGGTAATAATAACATCTTATCAGGACAAGTAAAGATGAGTTATACTGAATCAAATGAAATAGGAATGGATAATGCACTTCCTATTAAAGATAGTGAAGGTAAAGTACTTACTAATTACTTTGACTTTCAAGTATTATCATATATTAAAACAAGAGCAAATGATGATACACAAAGAAAAGTAAACTATAACATAGTACTAGAACCATTAACAGTAGATAACCCTTTAAGTGATAGTGAAATTAAAGTATATCTTACAAAAGTAGAAAGTGGTACTGAAACAGTAGTGGTTGAACCTACAACAATAGAAAAGTTAAATAATAAAGTTTTAAGTTCTAAAGAAGAAATATTTTCAAATAATAAAGCAGAAGTAGTAACAAGCTATAGACTTAGAGCTTGGATTGATGAGAGTGTAGATACAACTAAACTTAATGAAAAGAAATATTCTTATAAGTTTAGAGTAAATATTAACAATGAAGCAGCTCCAGAAAAACAAGAAATAGTACCAATACTAAATATACCACTGGGTACAGATGGGCTAGAAAAAGTTACACATGAGGTAGATGATACATTACAAGTTGATAATGAGTTTGCAACTGAATATAGATATCGTGGTTCGAATTCAGTGGTAAAAAACTATGTAACATTTAATAATGAAGTATGGAGAATAATTGGAGTAATACCTACTGAAGACATAGATGGTAATGTGAAAAATAGAATCAAAATAATAAAAGAAGAATCTATTGGCAATATGAACTTTAATGATTGCATAAGTACTCCAAATGAAGATGGCCAACAAAGTGAAAAATGTGATGATAATGGTAAATACTTAAATGATTGGACGGGTTCGACATTGAATACATATTTGAATAATGATTATTATAATACATTAAGTGTTGATGCAAAAAATATGATTGGTAATACTAAATATTATCTTGGCGGTTATAAAAACTCCTTAAGCTTATCCATTACGTGGCAAATGGAAAGAAAAAAAGCAAATGATGATTCCGGTGTATATTATTATAAAACAAATCCAATAATGCAAAATGATACTTCTAAAAAAATAGCAATAATGTATGCAAGTGATTATGGATATGCAGCATCAAAAGAATGCGTTGATTATGTTGATCCAAGAGGTGGTTTGATTTATTTTAATTATTGCACTTCAGATAATTGGCTATACAAGGGTAAATTAGAATTGTTACTTACGCAAGGTACGGATATATATAATTCCAGTTTCTTTATTTCTGCTAATGGTTTTAGTGGTACAAGAAGTGACTTTACAAAATCTACTAAAAATCCGATAAATCGCCCAGTCCTAAGTCTTTCATCTAATGTTAAAATATCAAGTGGAACTGGTACTAGTTCTGATCCATATAAGTTAAGTTTATAAAGAGTTCTAATAACTCTTTTTTTTCATATAATTTTTTAGGGAGGTCTTAAAGATGAAACAAATAATACCATTTGAAAAAGATATTTTATTTAAAACTAAGATTGGAGAACTTACTAGTATATCACTAGACAATGATTTAATTCTTAAGGGTGAGGATATAGTAACAGGTAATTTTTATATAAAGGGTACGTATAAAATGATTAGTTCTTCTACTAACGAGGAGGAGTATAGTTATAAAATACCATGTGAAATACAAATAAATAATGCTTATGATACATATGATTGTACTATTGATATAGATGATTTTTCATATGAAATTAAAAATGATGATACTCTTTGTGTTAAAATATCAGTACTTTTAGATAACTTAGTAAAAAAAGAGCCTGAAGAAAGAAAAGAGGAAGAAGTAATTGATATTACTGAGTCATTGCCTATAAAAGAAGAAAAACAAGAATCTAATGAATTAGTAATTGATGATAGGGATACTGAATCTATTGATGTTTTAGATGATTTTAAATCTGATATAATTAGTGATACTGATGAAAGATATTTAACTTATAAAGTATATACTGTTCAAGAAGAAGATACTATTGAAAAGATTTGTGCTAAGTATAAAGTATCAGTTGATCAAATAAAGGATTATAATGATTTTGATAATCTTACTACTGGTTTAAAATTACTTATACCTAATTCTAATGATTGATTATAAATTACTTAAAGATAATAATATAAATCCTAAGTATTTTAAGAAAATAAAAAGTGCTATTTTAATAAATAATGAATATGTTTTAAAAGAAAATAAAAATAATAATGAAATATTTTCATATTTATCTGCTAGGGGTTTTAATTATTATCCTAGTAATAAAGTATTATCAGATAAGTATGTTTTATATGAATATTTAAAAGATTATAATATATCTGATGATGAAAGGGCTATTGAACTTATTAATCTTGTATCTCTTCTTCATAGTAAAACTACTAGATATAATAGTGTAAGTATAGATGATTATAAAAAAATATATGAAGAAATTGATAATAAAATAGATAAATTGTATAGTTATTATAGTGATTTAAATGAATTAATTGATCAAGAAATATATATGTCGCCCTCTAATTATTTATTGGTAAGAAATATATCTAAAGTTTATTCTTCACTAAACTATTGTAAAAATGAACTGGATAATTGGTATGAGTTAGTAAAGGAAAGTAAAAAACAAAGAGTTGTATTAATACATAATAATCTTTGTTTGGATCATTTAATAAGAAATGAAAATAGTTATTTAATTAGTTGGGATAAGTCTAGGTTTGATAATCCTATATATGATTTATATAATTTTTATAAAAATAATTATGAAAAAGTAGAGTTTTCTAGTTTGCTTGAATTGTATCAAAAAAGATATCCATTAAAACCATCTGAGTTAAAATTATTCTTTGTATTAATATCTCTTCCTGATAAGATAGAGTTTACTAATGATTGTTTTAATAATTGTAAACTAGTAGATAAAATGCTTGATTATTTATATAAGACAGATAGTATTATTTCACCATATTATCCTAAAAATGAGGAAGAAGAGTAATACTATTTCTAAAAATAATATAACAGCATTCCAAGTAATAGTAAAAAATATAGTAATTATGGCTTGATAAAATATTACTACTGTCCAAAATGCAATAAGACCGATGTAGCAACCACTACTTCGTCTTTTATTTTTACAAGCGCAACAATTGCACATAAAACTATGTTTATTCATAGTAATCACCTAAAATATTATATGAAAAAAGTTTAATATTTGTTATTTAGTCTATACTAATTATGGTGATATAAATGAAAATATTAATAACTGGGTCTGCTTCTGGGATTGGTTATAGTCTTGCAAAGGAATTGTTAAAAAGAAGTCATATAGTATATATTACGGTGCATCATAATAAAGAAATAAAATCAGTAAGAAGAAAATTAAAGAAAGATAATATTTTAAGAAATGTTTATGTTTTTAAGATGGATATTACTAATAAAAGGGATTTGTCTTTGATTGATGATTTAGATATAGATGTTTTAGTAAATCAAGCTGGTATAGGAGTCGGAGGTTCTTTTTTGGATATAGATATTAAGGATATAAGGAATATTTTTGAAACTAATTTTTTTTCAACGCTTGAGTTAACTAAGATGTTTATTGATAAGAAGAAAAAAGAGGATAAGAGGGGTAAGGTATTAATTACATCATCACTTTCTGGACTTATGCCTATTCCATTTTTGGGTAGTTATTGTGCTACTAAAAGTGCATTAATAACGATGGGGATGTGTTTAGATAAAGAGCTTAAGAAAAGTAATAGTAAAGTAAGACTTAAATTAATTTTACCGGGGGCTTATAAAACTGGTTTTAATCAAGTTATGATAGAAAGTTTTGCTAAGTCTATTGATAATAGTGATTATTTTATATATAGTGATGATTTAGTAATGAATCAAAAAAGATTTTTTAATGTAATAGAGTCTTTTGATATATCTAGTATTGTTTATCAAATGGTTGAGGCTATTGAAAGTGATAGTGATAAACTGCTTTATAAAGCACCATTTAGTCAAAAGATATTTACTAAGCTTTATATGTTGTTGTTTAAGTGAAATTGTTAACTAAAACTTTATTTTTGATAAAAAGTGTGATATAATTAGACACGTAATATTGTTTATATTATGTGTTTTTTTGGGGGTTAAAAAATGGAATCATTTAATAAATTATTTTTATTAGAAAAAAGAAAAATGGCAATTGAAGAACTAGTTAATTATTATGCTGAGTATAGAATATATCTATATAACAATGGCAGTGAATTAAAAGGAATAGAACTTAGAAAGAAAATTCATTTTCTATGTGATTTAATATTAAAAATTGATCAAGTACTTTCTAGAGAAAACAATATAATTATTGCTAATGAAAGTCATGTTGATAAAAATAGTCCTAAAATATTTGCTTGTACTCATATTGGTGGAAATGATATACAAAGAACATTTCAAGTTATTAAAGATCCGGCTTATTTAATGCTTGGTGATCCTGGTATTTTATATAAAATGCCTATTTATCAAGCTTTAAGACTAAATGGAGTAATACCACTTGAAACAAAAAATAGAACTGATAGAAAAATTGCATATAGTAGATCAGTTGAATTATTAAATAAAGGTGGTAATTTACTAATATATCCAGAAGGGGCTTGGAATGTATCTGCTAATGAACTAGTTATGAAAACATATGTTGGAACAGTTAGAATGGCAAAAGAAACAGGTTTTCCTATTGTACCAATTGCAGTAGAACAATATGGAAAAACATTTTATTTTAATATTGGAGAATGTTATACGATTGATGCTAATGATCCGAGAAGTGAAAAAGAATTAAATCTTGAGTTACGTGATAAGCTTTGTACATTAAAATGGGAAATATTAGAAACTCAACCAGTATTAAAACATGAATATATTCCTACATTAGAGGAGTTCCAATCAGAAATAATAGAAAGATGTAATTATGGATATGGCTTTTCTTTAGAGGATGCGTTGAGTGAAAGTTTTCACGATAAGACTATTATTAGTGAAGAAGAAGTATTCAAGTGTTTAGAAAATGTAGAATTAAATACAAATAATGCATTCTTAGCCAAACAATTAGTACTTAAAAAATAAAGAATAAAAAGAATAAAAAGGGTGTGAAAAGTATGCAAGCAATTATATTACAAATTGTAGGTTTGTTAATAATAACAACATTGGTAATACTGTTTTATTCAAAGCCAAATGTTAAAAATATAGAAACAAAAGTGTATTCTAAATTGATTTTATTAGATTTATTATTTATATTAATTGGAATAGCTACTTTTATTGTTGCAAAGTTAACTGGAAACATTACATTAATTGGTATTTTGCAAAAAATATATATGAGTATACTAACTATATTAAACCTATATTCAATGAATTATTGTTTGGCAATATATGATAAAGAAAACAAATTAGTCATTTTAAAAACTATTTTAAATATTATAACATTATTAGCAATTATCTTCATCATAGTTCTTCCATTAAATGTAATATTCGAAGGAGATCTATTAGATGGTGATGGATGGTCATATAATGTTGCAATCATTCATACAATAATAAGTTTTTTATTCTTTTTTGTAATAACATTTTATTTAATATTAATGAAGCAATCAATAAAAAAAGTTATACCATATATTATTTTAATGTTATTATATGTACTAGGTTTTATAATAAGAGGTTTTTATAAAGAATTAATATTCGAAGGATTCTTTTATTCATTTATATTATTTATTATGTATAATACAATAGAAAATCCTGATGTTAAAATTGCAAAGGAGTTGTCTTTTCAAAAAGTATTAGCAAAGTCTTCGTCTGATAAAACTTTAAACTTACTTAATGACATGTCTGATGAGTTAGAATCATCACTTGTAAAATTAGAAACATTTGGTAATAAGAAAATTGATAAAAATAATATAAAAGAATTAACCAATGAAATATCACAATTTCAAAATGATTCAGCAAAATTAAGTGAAAAAATATCAAATATCATTGAACTTGCAGTAGTAAAATCAGACAAAGAAATGAAAGAGTATAAATATGAAACATATAATATGATAGATAAATTAAAAAGACTATTAAAGGCAGAAAATAATAAAATAATTATTGATGTAGATAAGAGTATTTCTCCGGTGTTATATGGTGATGACAATAATATTATTAAAAGTGTTTTATATCTTTATAATTTTATTAATTCTATGACAAGTGATGAATCACTAAAACTAATGATTAATAGTAACCAAGTTGGAAGATTTTCAAGATTAAGATTTCAGTTTCAAGTTAACAGTTCAATAAACCAATACATTTATGAAGATAAAGATAAGCGATTTAAGTTTAAAAAAGTCGAAGATTTGAACTATCAGATAATAGAGAATATTTTAGAAAAGATTAATGGAAAAATAGTAATAATAAAAAATAAAACTAATACTGCCATTTCACTGTATGTTGATCAAAGAATAATGACTGAATATGATATAATTAGTAAAAAGCAAGAAAATAGAAATATTAAAATTAATTATAATGATTATAGTAATAAGAGAATACTTATAATTGATGACAGTAAAGCAAGAATGAAGGAAATAAAAGCATTGCTAAGACCATATAATGTTGATGTATTGACTGCTGATACACTCGAGGGAATGTATAATATATTACTAAGTGATGAGACAGTAGATTTGATTTTAATTGATGACATCATTCCTCGTTTTAAGATAAATGATACAACAGATGAAATTATTAAGTCAAAAGATGGAGTAGTTAGTTTAATTAAAAGAAATACTGGTTATAAAATAATAACTGTTATAATGGTTACTCCAAGTTTAAATAATATGATAAGAAAATATCTTAATTATGGTTTTGATGATTATGTATTAAAACCAATTAATAAGAAAAATCTAGATCAAATATTAAATAAATATTTTAAATAAGAACATAAGTTTTACTTGTGTTTTTTATATAGTTATAAATAGTAAAATGTTTACGTTTCTTTACATCTGAGTATTTAAATAATCACTATTTTATAATTTTATGATATAATAATTACAGAAGGTGATTAAAAATGACATATTTTTTCGCGGGGATAAAGGGATCTGGAATGACAGGACTTGCATGTATTTTACATGATATGGGTAATGAAGTATTAGGATGTGATGATGCAAAAGTTTATTCTTTTACTGAAGAGCCTTTGAATGAAAGAGGAATAAAGTGTTATAAAAATGCAGATATGCTTACTAGTGATATGATATTTGTATATACTGCGGCGATTCATGAAGAGCATTATGCTATTAAAAGAGCCAAAGAACTTGGTTGTAAAATGTATGGTTATTATGAAATGATCGGAGAGCTTACTAAGAAGTATGATGCAATATGTATCGGGGGAACTCATGGTAAGACTACTACTACTGCTATGCTTGGTCATATTATGCAAAATACAGTTGGAGCAAGTTATTTAATTGGAGATGGTACTGGGGTAGTTGATAAGGATTCTAATAATTTTGTTATAGAGTCTTGTGAGTTTGAAAGGCATTTACTTTTATATACTCCAAAGTATTCTATTATTACTAATATTGATTATGATCATGTAGATTGTTATAAAAATGTTGATGAAATAGTCGAAGTGTTTCAACAATTTGCAGATCATACTAAATATAAGGTTGTTGCATGTGGTGATGATAAAAATGTTAGAAAAATTAAATCAGATAAAATGGTGTACTATGGATTTGATGACTCTAATGATATAGTAGCAAAGAACTTAGAATTAAGAGATGATGGTAGTAGTTTTGATGTTTATATAAATAAGGATTTTTATGGACATTTTAATCTTAATATATATGGACGCCATATGGTACTTGATGCACTTGCTTGTATTGGTATATGTTATTATGAGAAAGTAGAGCATAATGATATAATTAAATATTTAAATGATTTTAGTGGGGCAAGAAGAAGGTTTCAAGAAGAAAAAGTAAATGATGTTGTGCTTGTTGATGATTATGCTCATCATCCTAATGAAGTAAAAACAGTGCTTGAAACTGCTAGACAAAAATATCCAAATAAAACTTTAGTAGCGGTTTTAATTCCTTATACTATATCTAGAACGCAAAGTTTTTATAAAGAGTTTGCAGAGGTTTTAAAACTAGCGGATAAAGCTTTTGTAACTGACATAGAGCCCGCTAGAGAAAAGTTTGAAGATTATCCAGGGGTAACATCAGATTTAATAATAGATTTATGTCCTAATGCAGAGCATATAAGTGCAGAAACTATTGATAAATTATATAAATATGATAATGCTGTAATACCATTTATGGGCTGTAAGGATCCTACTTGGTTAATAGATGCATATAAAGAGGGATTAAAATGAATATAGAAATACTTACTGTTGGACCATTAAAAACTAATTGTTATTTAGTGTATAAAGATAATGAATGTTTAATAATAGACCCAGGTGCTGAGGAGAATAATATTATAAAGACAATTGAGGATTTAGAGCTAAAGCCACTTGCAATACTTCTTACTCATGATCATTTTGATCATAATACTTATGCTAAATCTTTATCTGAATTATATGGGGTAGAGGTTTATGATTATAAAAACTTATTCGAAGATACTCATCATATTGGTCCATTTAATTTTGAAGTGATTTATACTCCAGGACATAGTAGTTCTAGTATAACTTTCTATTTTAGAAATTATAGTATTATGTTTGTGGGAGATTTTGTGTTTAAGGATAATATTGGTAGAGTGGATCTTCCAACGGGTAATTATCAAGAGATGATTGAGTCTATTAATAAAATTAAAAAATATGATGATGATATTGTTTTATATCCAGGACATGGGGAGTCAACTACATTGGGATATGAAAAAAAACATAATTATTACTTTCAATAGTTATGTTTTTGCTTTTAAAGGGGTGATATAGTGAGATATTTAATAGCAAGTGATATTGATAGAACTTTAATAAAAAGTAGTAATTCTGATGTATCTGATGATACTAAGAGTATAATAGATAAATTACGTAATAATAATGTATTTACAATTGCATCAGGAAGGCCTCTTAATAATATTAAAAGACTTTTTAAAGATTATTGTGATTATATTATTGGGTCAAATGGGGCAATTGTTTATGATTGTAAGAATGATAATATTATATATAAAGATTATATAGATAAAAATAGAGTAAGTGATATAGTAAAAATAGTAGGGAATAATTACAAAAAAATATGTTTTTGTAATGAAGAAGGATGGAATATTAAGGCTAATTATAAATATAAATTAAGGTATATTGAGGAAAATATAATTGATGATTTAAATATATCTTTTAAGGTTTTAAAAATAGAAATATATTATGATAATATAAAATGTTTGAATCAAGTTTATGATGAGTTAAGTAGGTATAATGATATAGATATATTTAAAGTGATTAAGAGTGATGGTACGGGGTATATTGAGGTAATTAATAATGGTAATGATAAGTATAATGCTATTAAATTATTGTTAGAAAAGGAAAATATATCAAATGATTATCTTATTACATTTGGTGATAATATTAATGATTTATCAATGATAAAGAATGCTAAGTATGGAGTAGCGGTAGAAGATGCATTAAAGGAAGTATTAAATGTTTGTAAATATATAACTAAGTCTTGTAAGGAAGATGGGGTATTTTATTTTTTAAATAATAATTTTGATTTGGAAAAAAATGAGTTAATAGAAAAGGAGCAAATATCAAAAATGAAAAAATAACAAAAAGATATTGAAAAAGTAAAAAAAATATGCTATATTTATATTGCTTACTTTTCATGGCGATGTAGCTCAGCTGGCTAGAGCGTCCGGTTCATACCCGGAAGGTCGGGGGTTCGATCCCCTCCGTCGCTACCAAGAGGAAGTCTGCTCGAACTTTTATAGTTTCGAGTTTGATAAATAACTAATTCGTGATACGGATTAGTTTTTTGTTATTAAAAACTATCCTAAAAGAAAGGATGATATTATGGTAAATATTATTAAAGAAGAATTACCTATTGAAGAATCATTAAGAAAGAAATTAGAACCGATATGTGAGTTTGCTAAAACAACACCGACAATTATTAATGAAAATATAAGGAAGATAGATAGAACTAATTTAACTTATATTGAGCCAAATTAGAAGATTATTTAAAAACTATCTAAATACTATTTATACCATAATCAGGGATGTGACTTTTAAGTAAAAATGTATTAAAAACACTGTAAAAATATGTTATAATATTTGACAGGTAAATAGATAAAAAGGTGGATATTTACTAGGAGGAGAAAAAATATGATTAGTACAAGCAGTCATAATGATTGGCAGTCAGATAAATATAGAACCTATTCTATTTCTGGTAATCGTGGAAAAGATGCTAATTATCAAGGAAAATGTTATCCAGAATTAGCACCGAAATTATCTTTTTGGAAAGTATGGCATAATAATATTGGTAAAACTTCTGAAGAAGAAAATAATAGATATTATGTACAGGAATATTGGAATCAAGTTTTATCAAAATTAGATCCTGAAAAAGTATTTAGAGACCTTGACTATTCTGTTCTACTTTGTTATGAACCTAATACTGAATTTTGTCATAGACATATTGTTGCAGCATGGTTTGAAATATTATTAGGTGTAAAAGTTCCTGAACTAAAGGCAAAAGATTATCAAATAGAAGAAACTGATAGACCAGAATATATTAAAGAATATTTAGAAGATGCTATGAGATTAAATAGAAATATGCGAGGATTTAAATCATTGAGAGCATTATATTTATTTGAAAAAGGAGAAAACTTAGAAGCAAAAGCAGATGAATTAGAAGAAAAAACAGGCAAATGCTATGATGATTATAGACAAGCAGCTTGTTTCTTAAGATGTGATGCTGATATGGCAGAAGATGAGTATAGAGAATTACAAAATCAAAAGAAATTAATAAAAACACAAAATAAGTAATTTAATAAGGGCTAGTATAGACTTATTATTGTTGATAAGGAGTACTATGCTCTTTTTAGTAGAGGCATTATAAATGAAATCATATACTAATATGAAATTGAGAAAAAAATTACAAAATAAAGGAATTATACTTGATGAAAAAAAGAAATAACATTTTGATAAATATAGTTATTATCAAGTTATTAATGCTTATAAAAATATTTTTTCTACTAGTATTGAAAATATAGATGATATTGAAAATAATAAAAATAATGAATGCATGAAATATACACATTTCTTATTTGATAGAGCATATACTAAATATACAGGTATAGATAAAAAGTATTTTGACAAATTAATGGATAATAAAGAAAAATAATCATAAAGTATTAGTGTTACATATTTACATTGATCATAAAATATGATATCATGAATATGTAATGAAATGCCTCTCTTTTTGAGAGGGAGAAAAAGGAACGCTGTTCCTTTTTTTCGTATTATTTTATAAAAATTGACTAAAAAATGTTGAAATAAACTATATCTATGGTAAAATGTATTTAGTGATTAGTTGTTTATCAACTATTCCTAAGGTTTCGGATATACTATTTGTCCGTACCATAAGTAAATATACTTGAACTTTTCAAGTTTTGATAAAAAACTAATTCGTGATACGGATTAGTTTTTTAATTACTAAAATATATTTTTTATATCTTGAACAAACTTTTAATAAAAAAATTAAATATAAACTTGCATTTAGTATAAAAATCTTCAGTAAGTCAAGCTTTTTTGGTTTCAAATGATAAAAATTATGATACAATAATATCTAAACAGAGGGAGGTTTAGTTATGACTCATGCACAAACAATAATATTTCATAAACAAGACACAAAAGACTATGAACTAGAACAAAATAAAGATTTTTTAATTTGGTTAAAAACTTCAATAAAAGATGGTTATAATTGTTTTATTAAAGTAGAAGAATTACAAGAATTGATTGATAATATTGCCAATTGGTATGAAATTAAGTATCCTGAAAGAGAATTAGAATATTTTGAAGGAACAAGACATATTGATTTTCAAGATATTAGAAGAATTTCTGATGTAATGGATATTAGACAATTACTATTTAGATTATCACATAATCAATTATGTTTATTAGAATGTGGATATAGATCAAAAGGAATAGGGCGAATTTTCATTAGTGAAAACGATAAAGAAGTGGGTTGGAAAGCACAAGTATTTATGAAAATAAATATAAAAAATAAGGAAGAATGCAATTCATATTTGAATGGAATATCATATTTTTTACTTCATGCAGATTATATGACTGGTGAAGTATTGAAAGACTATGAATTGAAAAAAAACATAGATAATGAAGAAAAAATGAACTTAGATGAACTATTATCAATTTTTAATGAGAAGTATAATAATGAATTAGATTTTACTGAATTAAAAGAATGTGTTTACAATCATAATTGTGATATTGAATTAAGACATAGAGTTTTGCAATTAGTTGCACTAAAATTACTATACTCAAGAAACACTATTCCTGAAAGAGGATATGAAAGAGCAAAAAGATTTATAAATGAGTTTAGTAAAAAATTAGATCACACATTATCTACAGAACAAATTGATGAAATAATTAATAGAGATTATACTAATGATGAAAAGCATTTGTATAGAACTACCGAAGTCATATTAACAAAAGATCAATCAAAACAAGAAGTTAAAGTAATGAAAAGATTAATAAAAAGAATGCTCAATGAAAATAGATAATAAAAATTAATAAAAAACACCAAATATTGATATATATTTGGCTACTAATAAATCTGTTTGTTTAACTTTCGCAAGTAAAACATTTATAAAATATATTAATAGATAGAAATATCTATTTTTTTGTTTTTATTTATGCTATAATTAATTTATAAAGTATTAAGGAGGAATTATGGATAGATTAAAAATTAATGGTGTTTATAGACATTTTAAAGGGGATTATTATTTATTAATAGATGTAGCAACGCATAGTGAAACAAAAGAAAAATATGTAGTATATCGTGGTTTATATGGAAATAATGAATTATATATTAGACCATTTAATATGTTTTTTAGTGAAGTTGATAAAGAAAAATATCCTGAAGTAAAACAACAATATAGGTTTGAACTTCAAGATATTGAAAGTGTAGTAACAAAATAAGGACCGAAGTCCTTTTTATTTTATTTTTAATACCCAGTTGATGGGTTAGATATAAAGTTTTTACAATCTTTAGATATATTTTCTTTTATATTTAATTTTTCTTCTTTTATACCATTAAAGCAATATTTTCCATCGCTTAAATATAAGTAGAAGTCTGCATTATAAGTAGAGTGATTATATTCTACTTTTACGAAAGCTGTTTTATACTTATTACCAAATGGACTTTCTATTAAATCTTCATACAATGTTATTGTTTTTGATGAACCATTTTTTGGATACCAAGTAGCATTTTTATTACCAATCGTAAATACAAAGTTTCCACTTTCTTGTATGTTATTGCCAACAATATATGATCTAGCAGTAGCAACAAGCTCAGAAGCTTTATCTTGAAATCTTCCGACTTTAGCAGTATTTACCATATCTAAAGTAGGGCCAAGTGAAATAAGTCCTAGTATAAGCCAAATACCAAAAGAACAAAGTATAACAATAAGTACTACCATTCCTGCACTAGGTCTTTTTTTATACTTAGTATTTTTAAAACTATCATTATATACTTGATAGAATTGTTGGTTATTATATTGATTATTATAATTACTTTGTTTATAAATATCAAAACCATTTTGATTATTATTGTTATTATTTAAATTATTATCATATAAATTCATATTATCACCAATATTAATATATCAAACTTATAGTATAATAGCAATTGGTAATGAATATTTTATTTAATAAGTGTAAAATAAAAAAGAAGCAAAGCTTCTTTAAAACTTTCTATATAGTCCAATTACTTTACCAAGAATAGTAACACTATCTAATATGATAGGTTCCATATAATCATTTTCAGGTTGTAATCTGAAGTGATCAGTTTCTTTGTAAAAAGTTTTTACAGTAACTTCATTATCGTCAGTAAGTGCTACTACTGTATCACCGTTTTTAGCATCATTTCTTTTTTCTACTACAATTATATCTCCGTCATAAATACCAACATTAATCATTGAATCTCCACTTGTTTTTAAAGTAAAAACTTCATTTTTTCCATTAATCATAGTAACAGGTAAATCAAAATATTCATTTGGTTGTTCTATTGCCTCGATTGGGTTTCCACATGATGCTTTTCCTAAAAGTGGTACTGAAATAATAGATTCATTTGTTTTAACATATTCGTTTGGTACAAGTATTTCAATAGTTCTGTTTTTTCTATTGTCTTTGTTAATATAGCCTTTACTTTGTAAATTGTCTAAATGTACTTGAACAGTTGCAGTACTACTAAGGCCGGTTACTTCACATAAGTCCCTTACAGTAGGCGGATAACCTTTTCTTGCTATATATTTTTTTAATGCTGTTAATACTGCTTCTTGCTTTTTAGTTAATTGTTCCATAATATTCCTCCTTTTTTATACCTTAATTATACATTACAAATAATCGTTTGTAAACACTAAAGTTCGATTTTTTAAAAAAATAGTATTTACAAATACTATTTTTGTGATACAATATAATTGTATTAGTTATTGATGCGAAGATAAGGCTTGGAAACCTTTAGCACTGTTATAAAAGAGATTCTTAAAGAATAAGTAAAGTGGAACCGCGGATTTAATTCGTCTTTATATGTTTTTTAAGTTTTTTTTATTACAAGGGAGGAAAATATTATGGAAATGGAAAAAATGGTTAATTTTTGTAAAAATTATGGTTTTATATTTCAAGGAAGTGAAATATATGGTGGTCTTGCTAATACTTGGGATTATGGTCCACTTGGGTCAAGACTTAAAAATAATGTAAAGGATGCATGGAGAAAAAGATTTATTCAGGAAAGGAAAAATGCTTATGAAGTTGATGCTGATATATTAATGCATAAAAAAGTATGGGAAGCATCAGGTCATGTTTCTAGTTTTTCTGATCCATTAATTGATTGTAAGGAATGTAAAATGAGAGTTCGAGCAGATAACTTAGTAAATGATTTTACTGATTCATCTATCGGGGATACTTTAAATGAAGAAGATTTAATAAAATATATAAGGGATAATAAAATACCTTGTCCTAAATGTGGTAAAACTAATTTTACTGATGTACGTCAATTTAATCTTATGTTTGAAACATATCGTGGGGTTACTAATGATTCAAAAAGTGTTATTTATTTAAGACCGGAAAATGCTCAAGGAGAATATGTTAATTTTTTAAATGTTCAAAGAAGTATGCGTGCTAAATTACCATTTTCAATTGGTCAAATTGGTAAAGCATTTAGAAATGAAATAACTCCAGGTAACTTTACTTTTAGGACTATTGAGTTTGAACAAATGGAATATCAAACTTTCTGTAAAGAAGGAACTGATAGTGAAATATATAATTATTTTAAAGAGTATGGTAAAAAGTTTTATATGGATTTAGGTTTAAAAGAAGAACATTTAAGATTTCATGATCATGAAAAGCTTGCACATTATGCTAAGGAAGCATGTGATATAGAATATAAGTTTCCGTTTGGATGGGGAGAAATAAATGGTACTCATAATCGTACTAATTTTGATTTATCTAATCATCAAGAGTATTCTAAAGTAAAGCAAGAATATCTTGATCCTGAAACGAATGAAAAGTTTGTACCATATGTAATTGAATCAACTTATGGACTTGATAGAACTATTCTTGCTATTCTTTTCGAAGCATATGAAGAACAAGAATTAGAAAATGATACAAGGGAAGTTTTACATCTTAGTCCATGTCTTGCTCCATATAAAGTGTGTGTTTTACCACTTGTGAAAAAATATCATAGTGATAAAGCAAATGAAGTATATGAAAGGTTACAAAAAGAGTTTATGACTTCTTATGATGATACAGGTTCAATTGGAAAAAGATACAGAAGAAGTGATGCAATTGGTACTCCATATGCAATTACTATTGATGATGATACTATAAATGATGGTACTGTAACTCTTAGAGATAGGGATACTATGCAACAAGTAAAAATGAGTATTGATGAAGTTATTTCGTATGTTAATGAAAGAATTAAGTTTTAGACTGAACTTGTCAACAAAAAGTAGACACTAAAAGAATATTATTTAAACCCTAGTTGAGTTTTATAATCAATTGGGGTTT
>CAKOIB010000005.1 GCA_934086255.1 uncultured Bacilli bacterium | reverse complement strand
ATAAATTAGCAACTAATTCATCTTCATTCATATTATCTAAAATATCTTCTCTATATCGTAATTTTTTTCTTTTAAAAATATCATCAGCTGTTTCTCCGTTATATAAACCTTTATACCCTGCATTATGAAACTCAGCCATATTTTTAACACCTACTGCAGAAGCAACTCTTTGCAAGGTATAATTACCTTGTCTCGTTAACTTTCTTTGATAAAACCTTTTTTCATCCTCTGATAATGAATCATATTCCTGTTCTGTTATTTCTTGTTTTCTTGTTTGGATAGCAAAATAGGTTTGACCTAAAGCAACAACTTCTTTATTTGGATCTGCATTTTGTACGATTAAATAACATATATATCTTGAAAGTTTATAATCTTGTATATTAGCAGTGGCATTATTATTCCTTTTTGACAACCTGTTGACCTCAACAAGTTGTTCATCTATATTAAATCCAGAGTTTTTACAAGCATCTTTTGCTTTATTTAAAACCTTTAAGAAATTTCTCCAGTCTTTATATTCTAAAACTTTTGAAAGTTCCCTAGCGTACCAATATTCATTTCCATATTCATCTATATGTTTAATATTTTCAAAAATATTATTAGTATATCTATCTCCAACTTTTTTCATTGCTACCTCCTCAGTCTTGTTTAATTTAAAAGATTATCAAAGTCCAATTTATATAATCGCAAACAATTTTATGTAATATTTTTAACCATCAACAATATTTCCATTTTGGAAACAAGTTGTTGCCATTTTTTATTATCATCATGTTCTTAATAGAAGACTACTTCCCCTTGATTATTACTTTTCATTATCACTAACAGCATACTGCGATAAATTAGAAGGTATCGAACATTCATTAACCGGTATTCCTCTTGTGTCTAAGATTTTCATAAGAGCAATACTTAATGCCGCATTTTGCATAACTCTTTTTCTCATTTCTATTATTGCATGGGGATTATTTACATCTATATCATCAATTTTTTGAATACGCTTTCTAAACATTCTTCTCCATTCTTCAATATTCCATTTTCCGTTATACTCTCCCCATAAGTATTCTTCAAGTTTTCTTGATGCAATTATAACTTCTCTAATTTGTTCTTCTTCATCAGTAAATATCTTCTCACTCATTTTTGTTGCCATCCTTTCATTTAAATATCTATTATAAAACTTACAATTTTTTTATTCTATTTTCAAAAATTAACGATATTTTTTTATAACTTACCACTTATTAATTAATAATAACTTTGTCTTAATTATTTTCCATGGCTTCTTCTCCTACTTAAGTATACCACAAAAAAGATAGATTTAAAATCTTTTCATTTAATCTATCTTTTGAAAATCACTTAATATTTTACTGTTTCATTCACTAGGGTTTTTATCTTCGTTTTTATATTTATCTATATTATTATAACTAGTTGCAATAGAGGATCCCACATCTTTTAATTTTTCTAATTCTGGATCAAGTATCATAATAAACTTACCAAAGTCAATAAGTTCATCTTTGCCTAAAAAATCTTTTTGTTCTTTATTTTTTTCTTTTGTATCTTTCATTTTAACCACCTACTCATTTTATCTTTACTAGGTCCATCGCTTTCTATTATATCTCTTTTAGCATTCTTTATATAAAATGGTACAGAATTTATAGAAATATAATACTTACCATCTTCTGTTTCAGTAATTTCCATATACTTTGCTTTACCAGTATCATTACTATTAGCACTGTAACCTATGCCTGCTCCTCTTACAGTGTAGACATTAGAGTCCTTATTTTCAAAATGCTCATGTCCTTGAAAAACTGCTTCATAATCATTAGGATCATAAAGAGTTTTATTAGTATTAAAATCATTTAAATGGTGACACAATAGCATCTTCTTACCAGAAACTTCAATTACAAGTGAATCAGGATAATTTCTAATTTTTTCAATTTGGTCATTAGATAACTTACTACGAGTCCAATCGCTATCGTTTTTGGCTTCTTCTACTTGGTATCCATGTAGGTGTTTTTTAAAACCTTCTATACCATCAATTACATACATTTCATGATTTCCCTTAACGGATTTCACATCATATAAATCAAGTAATTTAAGTACATCATCAGGATTTGGCCCAGTTCCAACATTATCTCCTAATGAATAGAACTCTTTAACACCGTGCTTTCTTGCGTCTTCAAGTATTGCTAAAGTAGGTTCGAAAAGTCCATGTGAATCAGTAAAAATACATATTTTTCTTTTATTATTTGAAATATTCATTAACTTTTTAAACTCTGAAACATCAGATGGTGTCATATCATATTCATCTTTTAAATAATCATCTTTATACTCAATCTTTTCAGGACTTTCACTCATCATTTCGTTATTTTTTTGAGTTTTTACGAAATAAAGATTGTATTTTTTAGCAACTTCTATCTCATCTTCATTAGGTTCTCTACCATCAGGTAAAATTATACAACTTGGCTTTAATCCTTCACGATAACACAAAAACTCAGAATTAAATCCTTCAGGGGCACTACTAGTATCTTTAAAACCTCTTTGTTCTCTATAAACAGTATTAACTTTAGAACTACCCATATTAACAGCAATATTAGATCCCATATTGGAGGTAGCACTCATAATAAAATTAGATGAAGGAAGATCACTGTAGCCAAAAACAATATCCTTAGGAACTACTCCATAATATCTTTGTTTTATATAGCTAACTGCAGACAAACATATAAAGCTTTGATTTATTGAACTTTTTCCTGTTACAAGATTGTCGATATCCTCACGACTACTCTTAACATGGGCAAGAAGTCCATAATTCTTATTAGAAAAATCATAAACATTAATTCCGCTTTTTGAAGTACTTTCTTTATCAATCATATCCTTTAAATAATTATCATTAATATTATTAATATCAGTTAGATTTCTTAAAGTTTCTTTAGCATACATTTTATTAATTTTTTCTTCATAGTTTGATAAATACCTAGACCATTTATATACAGTATCTCTCTTACTCTTATCATTTGAAATATTATTCATAATATTATTCATTTCATCTTCATCAGTGAGATTTATAACAAACTCGAATAAAGTTGTATATCTTTTCATTTCCTCAATATATCTACATAAATAAATATCATTTTTATTTTCAAATTGTAGCTGAATTAAATATGAAGTGTCACCGTATGTATTTAATAAATTAATAACTTTTTCTAAATCATTATTAAGAACAGTTCTACAAAATATATTTTTTTTAACTTTATGATTTTTACAATTAAAGAAATAATCAATGTTAGAATCGAAAGATTTTCTACTAAAATTAGTTAAATCATCAATATTTTTAGGAATTAGATCCTGATTAAGTGAAGAATCATAGTCAAAAAGTACATCTATATCCATTATATTATCTCTACTTAAATCAACTTTTGAAGAGACTAAAGAATCACAAAACTCTTTGTATTGGGAGTATCCTTTTAAACAACTTATAAAATTGTTTAATAAAGTAACAGTGTTTTCTTCTTTATTAGTTTGTTTGCAATAATAATTAAAAAACTTTTTGAAACTGTTAATGTCATCATAACTATTATATTTTAACATTGCGTTTATCCAATCGTAAGAACTTCCAAAACTATATTGAATAAAATCTTTTTCGTTTATATTATTAAAACCTAAAAAGTATTTAAAGTATTTTTCATTAAGAAATAAGCTTTTTAAATCTCCTTTATAAAAATATATAGTGTCTTGATATCTATCTAAAAAATCTCTAGATACATTAAGGGCTTCTTCAAACATTTTGTCTATATTGCTAGAGGACTTGTTTATATTCTTGCTTTGTAAATAATACGAAGTGCACTTAAAAAGAAGATTAGAACCACTATATTTAAGTATATTATTATAATCGTACTTAATAGCTTTTATAAAGAGATCTTGATCATTAAAAATATTATCTGTATCATTTTCATGAAGATTTTCATAAGACAAATCAAGGCCCTTTTCAATAGCATACTCTAATAACATATTATAATTAAAAGTAAGAGGAAGAATAAAAACATTATTTGGATCATTATCAATTGCTAGCTTAGCTAGTATTGGATTTGCAAAGTATTCCATATCTGAATAATAAAACTCTGTTTTATTTTTTGCTAATGTGAGCCCTTTTTCTTCATCATATTCAACCCAATTACAAATAGGATAAATATGAAGTGCATTCTTAGGATCTGTTTCTAATGCTAAGTTAACCATTTTAAGATCTCCCATAAAGTAGTCCCAACCAAGTCTTTTAACAGCATCTTCATTTAGTTTAATTCCTTTATTAACTGCAATTCGTAAAGCTTTAGAGCCTTTAAAGTAAGGAAGATAAAAAATATTATTCGGATCAAGATTAACTAGGATTTCTTCGATTTTTATTTCACTAGGTGCTCCTCCTCTTCCAAAAAGTTTAGAAAAACTTTCAGGTGCAAGATATGATAAAAGTTTTTCTTTATTATCATCTTCAAGAATGATTTCTACTACATTCAAAGTCCAGAAACCATTACCCATACTCATTTTCATATAATTTCTCATGATAAAATCAAGATTGTTTTTAGCAAAAATTACGTCTCTAAGTTCTTCTTCGCTAACTTTATCATCATCAGTTTGATAAGATAAAAGAGCAGATTTTAAAGATTTATAAAAATCTTCTCCAATTGAAGAATTATTAAATAATTTTTCAATTTGTTTTTGTTCTTCTTCATTAAAAATAACATTATGTTCTTTGCAATATTCAAATAGATTTTTACCAAAGGCACTGGAATGTTCTTTATCAAGATAATAGCCTTTCATTGCATCAGTAAGAGAGATTTGATATTTATTAATCAAATCACTAGTGTCTACATAAGGACTTAAAACATAAATTAAATCATAAAGTTTTTTATTATTCCTAGCAAGTTCAAATATATTATCATTTAAAACAGAATTAAAAGTACTTGCTATATCATCTTTTTGTGAAGACAAATCATAATCTTTTTCTAACTCATTATTGAACTTATCAATATTTATTTTATCATTTACTAAACTTAATAATAATTCTTTTATTTTATCATTCATACGATCACCCTACTATGTACTATAAACTAATTATATCATACTAAAATTATAAAGAAAAGAATTAAGTAACTTATTTGTACTTAATTCTTTTATAATTATTTAAAAACTCATCATGTTCATCTTCATTGTTAAATATTTTTTCTTTATATTTTATTATCTACTTTATATCATTAAGAGACTTATCGTTTAATTTTTAGTACAATTTATAGTTTGTGTTTTTTTACAAGTATTACCATCTTTTGTATAACCAGATGGACATACTTTACTACTTGTAGCACTTGTTGTTTTAACGCACCACATAAATGCTCCGCCTACTCCATCTTCTTGTGAATACATATAGTCTGTTTTACTATTGCATTTCCAAGTACCATTACTATTGGTAGCATGGTATTTACTACTGCTTAAGCATTTTTCATTTTTTAGGGTATAACCACTTGGACAAGTACTTTTACTAGTCATATTAGTAGTAACAACTTTATTACATTTACTTCCATCTTTTGTTGGTGTACAGTCTTTTGGACAAGTATAAGGTTTTACAAATACTGCTTTTAAAGTCATATCATTACTGACTATGGTATCTTTAGTAATAATATTGCCTTTTGAATCAATAAATCCTTTAAATGCATAGCCATCTTTTTTAGGATTTACTGGTAGTTTTATTTGTTCTTTTTCTTTTACTGATATTTCAGTAATATTAGTTGCTCCATCAGTATCAAACTTAATAGTAAATGATTTTTTTTATGAATAGCAAGTAAATAACTAAAAGAATGAGTAAAATAATTATTAGTATTAAAGTAATAATACTTATTTTCTTTTTCATGATTTCTCCTAAACTTATGATATAAGTATATAACATAAATAGTTATTAATCTACTATTTTTTTATAAGTTTTTCTAATACACTTATAATATTTTTGTCTTTTTCTCTATTTAAAAACTTTTTTAATAGGTATGTATCTTTTAAAGAAGAAACTTTTATACCCTCGATTACGTTTATATCATTAGGTTTAAAAGATTCTCCAAAATTGATAATATTATCAATAATATAGGCTTTTTTTCCAAACTCATTTATTCTTTCTAATTGACAATTATAATTATTTAATAAATAGTTACAATAAATAGTGCTGCACCATATATCAAGATCTTTAGTCTCATAAATTATATCATGCATGACAAGACTGGCACCACCAATTATAATAAACTCTTTTCTATTTAAATTATAATCATTTATAGTATTTATAATATCTTTTTTATTCATTTTACTATCTCATTCTTTGTTTAATATTTTTAATAATTATTGTTGAGGAAATAATTGCTAATAAAATTATAAGTTCTCCGATTATCTTTTGAGGTTTTTCTTTGCTTAAGACTGTAAATATTCCAATGTACATAAGAAAGCTAACATAACCCAAGGTTAATAGCATCGCAAGTATAATAAAAGGAGTTCTTATCCATTTACTTATTTTTTTGTTTTTAGCAGTTTTAAAAATAATGTCAAAAAAGGATTCAATCAATGTATCCATAAAATCACTTCTTTCTTTGTTTTATTATATCATCTTTTTTAATATTTCCAAGTAAAATTGAAGAGTTTTTATCATGCATAGCAAAGTTTTTATAAACTGCATCTTCATCATAATTAGCGTAGCAGTATTTACATAGGTGTTTACAAGTATTATAACTGCCTATATCGACCATTTCTACACAATTACACTTTTTACCTTTTCTGGCAGTCCAATTCTTATATTTTTTACCTGTTATTTGATATGCTAATTCATGTGATAGGCAGTCTCCTTTTATAAAGCCATATTCTATTAAATTGTGGTCTTCAAAGCAAGTAAATACTTCCATATTGTGATCTCTTGCACTTTTACTAAAAGACTGGCCGATTGTTTTATAATCATCATCAGTTAGTTTTTTATATTTTAAAATATTTTTGTTTTTTATGACATTTTTATATTCGTCTAAAAAGGATATTAATATTTTATTAGTATAGCCTTCGAGTAATGTGCAAAGTCTTTCAAAAGCTTTTATATGATAATCTAAGTTATATTTATCACTTATAAATACTGGGTCATATCTAATGGTTAAGTTTTCTTTTCCAATAATGCTAGATAGTTTTTTAATAGATAAAATAATATCTTTCTTATCTGGAACATTTATTTCGATATCATCCTTATAAGGAGTAACAGTAACATGAAAAAGTATAGGTTTTTTTATTTTATTTAATTTATCTATTATAGGTATAGGATTTTTAGTACAAAAGAGAATTAAATCAACATCAGAAAAATATATTCTAGAGATAAGGCTAGGATTAAAAGGGTTTCTTACATCAACAAAGCCTTCATTATATCTATTCATAAACCAATCGCTATAAAAAGCTACTATATCTGTTCTGCCACTTACATTTAATATCATGATTACACTTCCTTAAAACTATTTTAGAATATTTATTAGTTTTTAGCAAGAAAAAATGATATGGGATGTGTTCTTGAATAAACTATATCAATTTTTTGTATTATTACAATACTATTAACAAAAAATAAAAAATACTTGATTACAAATTATTTTTTATTTCAGGAAATAAATCATATAAATTGTATCCAAGTAAATCATCAAAGTATTCTTTTAATTTATATATTTCAGTAATATGATACTGAGCGTTTGAGAATACTCCTCTTCTTAAGATAACATCTATTAATCTTTTATCAATTGTTGCAACATTTGACGTACACATAAGATCACATAGATTGATTATCTTATCATATATTGTGTATTCATGATTAGAAATAAACTCTTTAATATCAGAATATCCTTTCATATAATGAATAAGATCAGGATCAACTCCACATGTACACATAATGTCATTGTTTAAGTAAGAATGAGTAAGACAAATATTTGCATATTCTATATCATAACCTAAATCTTTTAAATAATAATATCCATTTATAATATGTGAATTAAAGTCACCAAGACCCTTTCCTATATCATGAATATATCCCATAGCACGAGCCTTATCACTATCTAGATTTAAAGCTTTAGCAATTACTGCGGCAGTATCTCCAGCACATATGCAATGATCTATCCAACTAGAATCTTCAGTATTTTTATATTTATTTAATAATGAAAGTGCCTCATCAGATGAAAGCTTCATTTTATCACGTCCTTATCTTGCTGTCTAATAATATCACTTTTTAAAATATTTATCAAGTTTTTATAAAAACATTTTTTTAGTTTTATGCAAATATTTTATTCTTTTTTCTAATTTTTCTGGGTTGTGAGCAAGTGCATCACATCTTTGTATTTCATATCTTTTATATTCTAATTCATAATCTTTTTCTACATCCTCATTAGTTATCGCAGTATCATGTTTTTCGATTATATAACATATTTTATTTGTAAAATCATCATCAAAACCAATTCTTTTTAGTATATCATAACTAATCATTTTAGATACAAATGCATGGTGTCTAAAATGTCTTATTTCTTCATCTTGGTAAGAAAAAGGTTTACCTATATCATGTAATAATAAAGAGAGTCTAATGTCAAAATCATTTTCTGAAATACTTAATGCAAGTAATGTATGCTCCCATACATCTAAATGATGATGAGGGTGTTTTTGATCAAAATCAACCATATAACTAAGTTCTGGGATTATAGAAAAAAGTAAATCAATATTATTATTTATTGATTCTACTACGTCAATAGTTAGTAAAATGTTTTTTAATTCATTGATATTATTCATAAATTAATTTGTTATTCTCCATAGTATTCTTTAAGTAATGAAGGTAAATTGTCATTAAACTTTTTATTTTTAATCATTTCTATTTCAAACTTATACGGAGGATATAAGCCAATATAAGGTGTTTCAAGTATTTTTGGGATAGTACTTAATCTATCATTGTATATAATATTAATTAAATTATCAAAACCAAGATAACCATATCCAATGTTTTCATGTCTATCTTTTCTAGCACCCATACTATTCTTACTATCATTTACATGAATACATTTTACATATTTAAGTAGATTTAAGTCTTCTAATTCATCAAGAATATTATCAAAATTAGAAAGATCATACCCAGCATCAGATAGATGACAAGTATCAAGACAAATACCTATCTTGTCTTTAAGTTCTACACCATCGATTATTTTTTTTAATTCATTAAAGTTACTACCTATTTCACTACCCTTACCAGCCATTGTCTCAAGAAGAATGGTTACATTGGTATTAGGTAATATCTTATTAAGAGAAAATATAATGTTTTCTATACCAACATCAATACCAAGACCAACATGTGACCCTGGATGAAGAACTAGTTTATTCATTGATAGTTTTTCACAACGTTTGCATTCTTCGATTAAAAAAGGTATTGAATAATCAAGTTTTTCTGTATTAGCAAGATTAACTATATAAGGAGCATGTACAATAATATTATTTTTATCTATATTATTTTCCTTCATCATAATAAGGGCTTCTTTAGTTAATTCATCATTAAGAGGAAGTCTATTAGTATTTTGAGGAGCCCCAGTATAAAACATAAATGTATTTTCACCATAAGATAAAGCTTCTTTTAATGATCCTAGTAGTTGAGTATCTTTCTTAAAAGATACATGTGAGCCTATTATTAGCATATTAATCACCTCAATAACATTATAACATAAAAAAAGACATCATTTAAGATATCTTTTGTATTATTTTTATTGATTTGCTGTTGGAGCAGCACCAGATGTAGGGTTGTTATTTACTTTATCTTCAGTTAGCTTTGCACAAGTCATAGAAAGATTTGCATCCTTATTTAATTCACTTTCTTCAACTCCATTAAAGCAGTACACACCATCACTTAAATATAAAGTGAATGTTGTCTTAACTTGACCAGTAAGTACTCCTTCGTTTACTTCTGGTGTATTTTTTACATAAACATAAGCTGTATTATACTCATTACCATAAGGACTATTTACTAGATTTTTTTGAACTACATTTGTGATAGGTTTGCTATCTCCACTTTCTGGATACCATGTAGCAGATTTATTATCATTACCTTTACCAATGTTAAATACAAAGTTTCCTGATTTAGTAATGTTGTTTGCTACGATATAAGTTCTTGCTGCTGTAACTAATTCAGCCGCTTCATTTTGAATAGATCCTTTACGTGCATCATTTAAATATTTAGTAACACTTGGTATAGCTACTGCTACTAAGATAGCTAATATTACGATTACTGCTAGTAATTCGATTAAGGTAAAACCTTTATTATTTTTTTTCATTTTTTATTTCCTCCTAATTATTTTTCTTATGATACTAATATATCATTTTGAAAATGGTTTGTAAAGTCTTTTTAAATATTTTTACATCATTTAACATCCAGTTTTTAAACATTCGTCAAGTTCTTCTTGTACATCATTGACTAATTTCTTATTATCATTATAATTATTATCCATAATATTAAGAACTAAAAACATAGACATACTAAGAAGTATAACTAAAGCATAAACCATTGTTGTAATAGCAAATCCTTTATTATTCATATAATCACCTACTATAGATAGTTTATCACAAAAAAAAAGATATATCAAGAAAGTATATCAAGTAATTGAGAAACTGTATCTAGACTATCTACTAGTTTATCTACTTTGTCTTTTGTAGTTAATTTGTATCTTTGTTTCATTTCTTCTTCAAAATCTTTTATATAAGAACTATTTCTATTTAAATATTTATACCAATTAGAGTTTTCTCTTAAATACTTTAGACTATTAGAATTATTTTTTATTCTATACTGTGTATATAAGTTCATTAATCATCAAAATGTCTATACATAGGACGAGGTTCATAAGATGACTTTCTAACTGGTATATCCTTTGCTTTTGACTTAACCATGTCTTGAAGATAACCTATTCCTTTTTGTAAAGAATTAATTCCATCTTGTAAATCATTCATATTTACATTTTTAAACATTCCTAACATATCTTTAATTGAAGTAGATGAAGTACTAGCACTGGTAGTAATATACTTATCCCAAATACTATTATTAGCGCCATATAATTCATACATTTCATAAAACTTTTGCCAAGTCATTTCATTGTTGTTTACATAGTTTGCAAGGCTTGGTCTTTCTCTAACAAAAGATTTAAAATCATTTAAAGGCATTGTATCACCCTAATAAATTATATTCATTTAATTATTTATCTTTACATATTTCAAATAAATATATATTTTCTTCATACTTATTATCGTCTAATTTAAAATAACAAGTATCAATTAGTTTACCTTTACATCTTTTATAAAACAAATTAGCAGAGTTTTCTTTTAAAGTACTAATTAAAACATAATCATAGTTATCTTTTAATATATTAAAAGAATATTTTAATAGTTTACGTCCAATACCCATTCTTTGATATTTAGAGTCTATGTATAAAGCATATACTTCTGCGTAATTATTACTATATTTTTTTCTATTAGGTCCATATCTTAAGAAACCGACAACTGAATTATCAATTTCACAAACTATGTAGTCGGAAATCTTATTTTTACACTTCTCAATACTTTCTAATCTTTTGTCTTCTAAGGTTTTAAGAAAATCATCTTTAAATATATTTTTATAAGTATTTTTCCATTCATTTATATTAATATTTACTATAGTTATAGCATCTTCTTTTATTGCTTTTCTAATTATCATAACATTCTCCTTATCAGTTATAATATACTTTTATTATAATAACTTTGTCAATACTAAAAAGAAAAAGAGACTATTTAGCCTCCACGATTAATTTAATAGCAGTTCTTTCTTCACCTTCAATTGTAATATCACTAAAAGCAGGAATACATACTAGATTAGCACCACTTGGTGCTACAAAACCTCTTGCTATTGCTATTGCTTTTATTGCTTGATTAAGTGCCCCTGCTCCAATTGCTTGTATTTCTACTATTCCTTTGTCACGAAATACATTGGTTAATGCTCCCGCTACTGAATTGGGATTTGATTTTGATGATACTTTAAGTATATCCATAATTTTATCATTCCTTTCTTTTTATATTAAATTATATTAAGAAAATGAAAAATTATGAAAAGATTTAATTAATTATTCCACTTATATTTAGTATATCTACCACCAGATATTTTGATAATTTTGTCTTCTTTTAATAATTTATTTAAAACTCTTTCTATTGTAGTCTCACTTAAATCAGGACATTTATTCATTATAAATGTTTTATCAATTGGAATAATACTATTATCTTTAAATACCTCAATAACTTTATCATATGAAGTCATTTTTTGATTTTCAATAATATTTATTCTCGAATCAAACTCTTTATAAGCATTTAATATGATTCCCAAATAATACTCTACAAAATATGAATAATCATTTTTACCATCATTCCAGTTTATAGAACTTTTCTTTAAAGTGTCATAATAACTTTCTTTGGTGTCTTCGATAATTTTTTCTATACTAATATACTTTCCTACCATATAATCTGCTTTATATAATAACAATAAGGTAAGCAATCTGCTCATTCTTCCATTTCCATCATTAAATGGATGAATAGATACAAAATCAAGTATAAAAATAGGAATTAGAACAAGTAGATCGCACAACTCATTATTTATCAATTCATTATAACTTTTACATAAATCATCAATTGCCATTGGTGTTTCTACTGGAGAAAGTGGTGTAAATCTTACTCTTTTTTCTCCGTTTTCATTTATTTCTTCAATATAATTTTGAGAACTTTTAAACTTACCTCCATAACTATAGCCAGTATATTTATATAAATATTTGTGTAATTGCAAAATTGTATTTTGATTTATATCAATAAAGTTATGATTCTCATGTATCAATGATAATACATCTCTATATCCTGCGATTTCCTCTTCATTTCTGTTTTTAGGTTCTAGTTTTTGATTTACTATCTCATTAATTCTTTCATCAGTAGTATAAATACCTTCGATTTTATTTGATGAAGATGTACTTTGAATTCTCGCAACATTTAATAAAGTATTTAATGTATCTTTTTTAGACTCTAATAAATATGATTGTCTTCCTTTATACTCATGAATCTTATTCATAAGATTAATAATATTATTATTTGATATAACACTATTGTACTCTTTAATCAAATTAAACTTTCTCAAATTGCATCACTCCTTTTTTCATTTGCATCATTATATCACAAAATGATGCAATTAGCAATATAATTGATATAATAATATAAAAAAAAGATATCTATAATACTTCGATATCTTCTTCTTCAACAACTATTTCTTTAGTCTCAATAGGTTTTTCTTCTTTAACAGTTTGTAACTCTTCAGTAGGTTGTTCTATTACTGGTTCTTGTACTACTTCAACAGGCTTTTTCTCAATAACTTGAGCAATATTTTCAACAGGTTTCTTTTCTTCATAAGTACCTTTTTCACTATTAAAACTAAAATTAAACTTTTTAGTAGGTTCAACACCACCATATATTAATGTAGTCTTAGGTTGTTCTTTTTCTTCTTTTACTTCTTCTTTTGTTTCTTCTACTACGATAGGATTTATTTTTTCTATATCTTCTACGATAGGTTCAACTCTTTCCATCACAGGTATAACTTTAACTTCATCTTCATTTATAGTATTTGCTTGATTAATAAATGGAATTGGTTCAGTTTTAATATCCTCTATTTCTTCTTCTTTAGGGAACGTAAATGATTCTTTTTCTTCTTCTTTTTTTGCTTCAATTTTTATTTTTTGTGTATTTTCAATCGGAGGTTTTTCATCATCAATTTCATCAATAGATAATACACTATTACTTAATGAATCTGCTCCGATTAAGTTTTTATCTTTTTTATATGCAATAAGACCAATAATAACTGATAGCAAAAGAAGAACAGCTCCAATAGTAATCAAAATCCCCGGAAACTTAATAAACATTTCTATATTCATATAGCCAACACTCCTTATCCTAAATATAATGATATCAAAAAAAAACAAGTTATGCAACTGTTTTTTCTTGATTACTTATCAATTTTACAATACATTTATTACTAAAGTCCATTTTCTTATAGACGTCAAGCAATGTATTATAGTCTAAGCTTTTAATATCTTTTATTTTATCATTTTTGAAATCTCCATAATCGATTAAATCATATGCAATATTTTTAGCGGTCACTATAGCTTGATCAATCATTCTAACTTCGCTTGCTACCCAAAGTTTAATAACTCTTTTAAAGGCGGATAAGTCAAGTTTTAAGTCTTTAATGTATTTATAAAACTCTTCTAGAAACTCTTCTGTTTTATCAGTACTAACATAGAAATTAAATAAATAATGGTCTTCTATGTCAACAAGTTCATAGGTAACTGAATAAACTATGTTTTTTAAATACATTTGTTCAACGAATGTTGAAGAACTTCCAAATGACATACTCAAAATCATTTGCATATAGTAGTCTAACATATATCTATCAATATTTATATCTTTAAATAGTTTTCTATTCATTTTATACCCAACAGCAAGTTTATTTACCTCAATAGGAAGTTCTATTTCTTCATATTCTTTTCCTACTCTATCTGGTTCATCTATTTTTAATGCTTCAACAACGTCACTAGGTTTTTTATAATCTTTTAGTTCTTCTTTAACAATTTCAAAAAACTTGTTTTGATCAATATTTCCAACTGCTACTAAATACATATTATCTGGTCTATAAAAGCTTTTATAACAAAGTTCTAATTCTTCTTTTGTAATGTGATTAATATCATAATCAGTACCAATTACTTTATATTTATATGGATGATCTACATATAAATTGCTAGATAAGGTTTCAAATAAAATCCTATCAGGAGAATCTTTATACATAGAAGCTTCTTCTAGAATAATTCCTCTTTCTTTTTCAACTTGTTCTTCAGTTATGGAAAAATTAGTTATCCAATTAAGAAAATATCTAAGATTTTCATCTAAATTGTTATTTCCATAAAAGTAATAAGTAGTACAATCATTATTAGTCGAAGCATTTACATCAGTACCGCTTTTCATATAAAAGTTAAAGGGATTTTCTTCTTTTTCAAATAGTTTATGTTCTAAAAAATGTGCTATTCCAGTAGGAAGTGTGTATTCTTTATCATTTAGTTTAAGTAAACGATTTGCTCCCCCGAATTTTACTGATGTACTAACATAAAAGCTTTTTGTATTATTTAGAGGTACAACGAATATTTCTAGACCATTGTCTAACTTTTCATAATATAGTTTTTCATCAAAATTATTAATGTTTATTTCTTTCATTTTGCACCTTCTTTTAGTAAATATATTGTATCTATTTTAAGTAAATTAGCTACTCTTACTATGTCTTCTTTAGTAATATTATTAATCATTTCTATTTGTTTTTCATAGGTATCATTATCAAGATATAAGTAGCCATAATACATTTCTAGAATTGATGTAGGGGATTCCATTACATCATCTAAAACTGATATATATAAGGCTTTTGCTTTTTCTAATTCTTCGTCTGAAATACCACTTTTTTGAATATCTGATAAACACTTTTTAATTGTGTTTAAGGCTTCATTATAATTATCATATGATATACCTGCTTTTATATAATAGAAATTGTCAAGTCTTTTAAAAGCTGATGATATAGAGTAAGCAAGGGATTTTTCTTCACGTACTTCTTTGAATAATCTTGATTCTGGGGAGTTACCAAATATTATATTAAATAGTATTAAAGCATATTTTTTATCATAAGAATCAAAATCATTTAGTTTAAATCCAATGAATAGATTACTTTGATTAAAGGAACTTTCTTCGATTATTTCTTTATCATTTCTACTTTCTGATAGAATTATTTCATAAGAATCTGCTCTTTTATTATTTTTAATTTTTAAGTTAAAGTTGTCTTTTATGAGTTGTTCCATCGAATCAAAATCAAAGTCTCCGATTATACCTATATCACAAACGCTACTTTCTAAAACGTGATTATAGTATTCATATAATGAAGATGATGTGATAGATTCTAAGTCTTCTAGATAACCACTTTGATGGTATGAGAATGCTGCGTTACTATCAATGTTTTCTTTAAATCTTGTAAAACCATATATATTAGGTCTTTCATTGGTCATCATTATATCTTTTCTTAGGTTTTCTTTAGACATTTCAAACAATTCTTCATCAAAAGAATTGTTTTTAACATTGGGTTTATAAAGTAAATCACTAAATAACTTAACCGAATCTTTAAGCATGGCTTCTTCAGTAAACTTAGGATTAAGTATTGACATAGAGTATTCAATAAATGTATGATCTCCAATTCTGTGATTAAACATATTAATTGATGCACCATATAGATCTTGTTTTTTGATACTAAGATCTCTCATTGTGGGGTAATCTTTAGATGTAGCCATTAAATTGTCCATTAAAAGATTACGTATTGTAATATCTTCTTTTTTTTGTTTTTCAGATAAAATAACCTTAAAAAGAAGTGTCTTAAATTTATTAGTTTTAATTAAATGTAAATTATAAGATACTTCCTCAATTTTTTTATATTCCATATTTCCACCTCTTTCATGTACTGCAGTTTTATAATGATTCAAGTACTAAAGTAATTGCATCATTAAATGTTGTTTCTCTTTGTTCGCTAGACATTTCTTTTAAGGTTTTAATATTATCTGAAACTGTTAAGATAGCAGTTGCTTTTTTGTTTAATCTTTTAGCAATATAAAATAGTGCAAAGCATTCCATTTCTACTGCTTTATAAGAGAAGTTGTCTACTTCAGGTTCTAAGTGGTAAAATAAATCACTGGTCTTAATATCAGATGCAATTAAATTAATATTTTGTTCTAAGGAACACTTTATTATTCTATCATTAATTTCATTAGAACTCAAACAATAATTAACATTTTTACTGTCAAATTGACACGAAAAGTTTGAGTTGGTGTAAGCACCGATTGGTAATATGACATTGCCTAACTCAATATTTTCATCAAGTGCTCCGCATGATCCGATTCTAATTATTTCATCAACATCATAAAAATTAAATAATTCATAAGAGTATATTCCCATACTAGGCATACCCATTCCTGATGTTGCAATGGTTACTAGTTTGTCTTTATAATAACCTGTATAGATGTAATTAGAGCGAATATCATTAACTAATTTGTAATTAGTAAGATAGTGCTCTGCTATAAACTTTGTTCTATTAGGATCACCTGGCATTATTACGGTTTTTGCAATTTCTTCTTTTTTGGCTTTTATATGTGGTGTCATTATTCATCTTCCTTTTCTAGTTTTATTAATACTTCACGGGGTTTAGACCCATTTTGTGGTCCAATTATACCACGTTCTTCAAGTAAATCTATTATTCTAGCTGCACGATTGTATCCAAGTTTAAACTTTCTTTGTAATAAAGATGCACTTGCTTTACCAGTTGTTACTACGAACTCTACTACTTCATTGTATAATGGATCATCATATTCTTCTTTATCATCAGATATTGGATTATTTTTCTTTTCATGATCAACGCTATCTAAGTCCATAAAGTTACTATCAAATTGGGCTTTTTGTTGTGATATTGTATAGTCTACTACTTTTTTAATTTCTTCTTCAGAGACAAATGAACCTTGTATTCTATCTGGAGCACTCTCACCCATTGGTAAGAATAACATGTCACCTTTACCAAGTAGTTTTTCTGCTCCGGTCATATCAAGAATGGTTCTAGAGTCAATGCTTGATGATACTGCGAATGAAATACGTGATGGGATGTTTGCTTTAATTAAACCTGTAATTACATCTGTTGAAGGTCTTTGTGTTGCGATGATTAAATGAATACCTGCTGCACGTGCCATTTGGGTTATTCTCATTATAGAGTCTTCGACTTCTTTTCCTGCGACAAGCATAAGGTCTGCTAATTCGTCTACTATTACAACGATATATGGCATTTTATTATATTTTTCATCTTCAGGTAGTTTTTTGTTTTTTTCTTCGATTATTTTATTATAGCTTGTAATGTTTTTGGTACCTAATTCTTCGAATAGGTCATATCTTCTTTCCATTTCACTAACTGCTCTTTTAAGGGCAATGGATGCTTTACGAGGATCAGTTACTACTGGGGTTAAAAGATGGGGAATACCATTGTAAATACCAAGTTCTACTTTTTTAGGATCTACCATTACTAGTTTTACTTCATCAGGACGAGCTTTCATAAGTATTGATATGATAATACCATTAATACATACTGATTTACCAGAACCGGTTGCTCCGGCGACTAAAAGGTGTGGTGTTTTATCTATTTCACAGTATTTTACTTTACCCATTATGTCTTTACCAAGGGCAACAGCAAGAAGTGATGTGTTAGTATTTTTTGGCATGCCTTCGATGGTTTCTCTTAATGAAACGCTTTGGGCATGGTCGTTTGGCATTTCAATACCGACAGTGGATTTACCAGGTATTGGGGCTTGAATACGAACATCTTTTTTGGCAAGGGCAAGTGATATTTCTTTATTTATACTAAGTAATTTACTAACCTTAGTACCAGAGTTAAGTTCCATTTCATATTGTGTAACAGTAGGACCAATATTAACTTCAACTACTCTACCGATGATACCAAAGTCTTTTAATACTTTTTCTAATGTTTCAATATTTTTTTCAATTATTTGATGATCAGTATTATTTTTCTTATTCTTTGGGGCATCAAGTAGTTCTATCGGAGGTAGTTTATATTGTTTATTAGTTTCAACTTTTTCTACTTTAGGAGTTTCTTCATTGACAGCTTCCGGAGTAGTTTTAGTAATTTGACTAATATCATGTACTACTAATTTATCTTTATCTACATCATTATGATCAACGATTTTAAACTTATTATCAGATTCATTAATAGATATATTTTCTTTAGTTTTATCTTTGTCTTTTGTTTTTTCTTTTTTAAGTTTTTCTTCTTTTTCAGGAATCATATCCTTAGTTTTTTCTGCAATGTTTCTTACAATGTTAAATATAGACATACCAGTAAAAATCATGAATCCAGAAATAAGAAGTACCCATACTACTATATCAGTTCCATCTTTTTCAAATAGTTTATAAAATAAAGTAGAAAATATAGCACCAAGAATACCTCCGCCAGTATTAGAAAGACTTGCATCGAATACTCCGACGCTTATTTTGCTTTCCATTATTCTTGTTACTGTGCTCATTATATTGTCCACTGTAGCACTAAATATTTTTGATACTTCGACTGATTCTAAGACATAGTTTTGGTGTAAGAATACTAATATTCCTATTAAAAGTAAATAGAAGCCTAACATTTTAGAAGAAAAGAAATTAATATTTTTTCTATATATAATTAAGTATCCACCAAGTACTAAAACAAATAAAAGTAAAAAGAAATATAAGTTACCTACTAGAAAGACTGCGAAAGAGGCAATGAATCTTCCTACTGGGCCGTATTTACCTATACCTATTATTGCAATAAGCATAAGAAGTATTCCATATAGATCCATGAAATAGTTTTCTTTTTTCTTAGAACTTTTACGAGTTTTTTTCTTTGCCATTATTATCACCTTCTATTACATTATAATACAAAATATAAAAAATACAAAGAAGAAATTAAAAAATGATATGTATAAAAACATACCACTTAAAAACTCTTATGCATTAGCATTTATATTTACTCTAAACTTATAAGTATAAGAATTACCTGTAACTTTATTAGTATCAACGTCTTTATCTATCCAAGCTCTAAGTCTGTAGCTTGTTAGTACTCTATCTTTGTTGTTTGAAAATGTTTCTTGTTCTGATTTAAGTATATGATTATTTAATTTATCAATAGTAATAGGTTGTACTACTACTTTTTCAACACCATTTTCTATTTTAGTTAAGTATACTTTTATTTCATTGTCTTGTAATGGATTATCAACCTTTATAGGATCAATGATTACATTATAATTAAGTTTTCTTTTTTTACTATCACTTTCCTTAGTTTTAATATAAGATAGTACTTGAAAATCAAAATAGTTATTTAGACTTTTACCAGCATCATCTGGTAAAGGAATAGCATTTTCCATATTGATTTCGTTTGATTCAGTATAACTTACTTTTATTTGTCCTGTTGAGATGGTGTTATTACTAGTAATAGAGCCTCCGGCAATGTCCCAAAAGGCATAAGTACCAAAAGATACTAAAGCTAAGTTAAATAGCATTAGTGCAAATAATATAAGTACTGTTTTCTTTTTATTATTATCATTTTTATTTTCCATAAAATAATTTCCTCCTTAATTTAAATTAGAAATGACTGCGCGGGTTGAGCCGAAACCATATGCACTACCGGAGTCACTATAGAAACTGAAAGTACCATTACTTGCACCACGACTATGGGTTCCACCACGCAAAATCCATGAGCTTACGTTGTACATAAATCCGGCATAATCAGAATACCAGTTACCTGTTATTCCAGTAGGCGCCATTTCTTTTGTTGCATCTCCTAGTTTTCCTCTTGTATATGTAGTTTTTGATGAAGCATCATAACTATATTTATCATAATATCTCTTACTTGGGAATGAATATGTTCCTGTAAATGATGTACCATCTGATAATACTCCAGTAAATGCTGAATCATTATTATATGATGCGCTATAACCAATCATTTGTTGTCCATTACTATATACCATGTTGCCCATCATGTATTCATTTGCTCCACCGCTCATATCATATACTCCATATACATTTCCTGTTGTTGAGGCACTTTGTCCTAATGTTGTAGTATATGAATTACATGTTTCACCATTATCTGCTGAACCTGCGCTTTGTGGTCCGCATCCTGTTGTATATGTATTTTGACTATTTATTGCTACTTCTTTATTTATTCCATATTTACTATGTGATAGATATGTTACTGCTCCCCATTCCATATTCTTCATCATATGTGTTTCATCAGTTGTTGCAAATCCATATTTATTTCCATTTTCTCTCATCTTTTGGATTCCATTAAAGAATGTTCCTACTTGTGCTCCTCTCCATGATGTTACATTTGGTTTTATCTGAGGTCTTATTGTTTGTAAGTTACATCCTGATCCTACTGTATCATCAGTTTTAGGTGTACAACTAGTATCACTTGATACTTCAAACTTACCTACCCATATTCCTGTTAGCTCTTCATTTTCTTCTCTTACGTTGTTATCATTCTTATCCCACCAGAATGCTGGATGGGTATATGTTGATGTTCCTGCAACTAATCCATTATTTGTTGTATCTGTACATGTTTCTGATGTACTACTAGTACCTGTTACTGCATCAGTACATTTTATTGTACCAGTACTTGCTGTACCACTCTCAAACTTTATGTTTATACTTTGTGGTGTATTTGTATTTAAATATGTATAAGTATATCTTGGTATCCATACCCACATTGTATTTATATCACTCATTGGTATTGTTGTTCCTACGCTTGCTTTTAAATAAGTATTTCTATTTGTACTTGTAACAGTTACAGCATTAGCCCACATCTTTTTATCATAGTTATACCAATTACTATTTTCTACACTATCAGCTTTCTTCCACTGTTTCGATCTTTTATCATAATATACTGGTATCATATTTGATGTAAGTTTTGGTGCATTTGCTCCACTACTGTCTATATTAGGAGTTAAACTACCATCACTACTTTCTAAATTAAGAGCAAACTTATACTCTTTAGGTTTAGAAGTATCTCCATTAATATATATATCACTATTTGAGGCACTTTCATCTATCCATAACCTTATACTATAAGATACACTATCACCTTTAGATAATGAATCTTCAACTAAGAAAGTATCAGGATTAGTCCCATTAGTAGTATTCCCACTAGTGTTATCAATTAATTGAAACTTTATCTTATTTTTATTAATTGATGAATTATTTAAATCTTTAATAGTTAGTTTATAATATGCTGTATCACATGTAGAATTATTAGTTATAACTACATCTTTAGCTTTGTACTTCAAAGCTTCACTATCTTTAATTGGATATTTACTAACTAACATTAATTCATCACTTTCTTTAAAGTTTAGATCAAGTTCACATTTAGATATTTTTATATTCCTTCTTCCAAGTAAATTAATACTAGGGCTACTAAGAGCAAAGGAAATACCTGCTATTATAAGTACTAATGCTAGTATTATTAAAGCCATCGAGGACTTATTGTTTTTTAATTTTTCTAACATCTTTTTCATATGAAAAACACTCCTTTAGTATTACTAAAATAATTATAAAATATTTTATGATGTTTTTCAAGTACTTAGGCATTAAAAAAACTAGAGTTAGTTCTCTAGAGTTAATGAAACTATATATTAGTTTTTTATTAATGAATTATTGTATTCATTACATTTAATTTCTAGTAACGAAAAATTACAACAACGTTCATATATTGAATCAGGTAATTTATCATTTATATAATTGTAATAGAGTTTTTGAGATCTATTATGTAATATATCAATATTACGATTTAGCCAATACAATTGCTTTTTTAATAAAATTAAATATCTTTTTTCTACTCTATCACTTGTTTTCTTATTAAGATCGATTAAATCAATATTATTATCTGTAACAGGTATCATATTATTAAAATTAATAACTCCTAAAAGACCGCCATCTATTTTTAAAAGGTCAATTTTCCCTTTTATTTTTAAATGTTTAGGTTTTGGACTTGAAAGTGGAGCAAAATACTTTAAATTGTTCACTTCAAACAATACACCTATAAATGGCCTAGAATCTTTACTACCATAATTATATGGTACTTTGTTATCAAACTTTCTCAAGTAGTTGCAGTAATCTAAATCTACTTTTACAACTCTTAAAACATTATTCATATTATCACCTCAAACGTTATTATAAAATAATTATTAAAATATGTCAAAAAAACTAGAGTTAGTTCTCTAGTTCCTATTTTAGTTTCCTATTAATGGTTGGAATCACCACTTTATTAGTTTCCTGTTTTGGTCGGAATCACCACTTTATTAGTTTCCTATTAATGGTCGGAATCACCAACTTTTTTATACATAATTTCTTATGTACCTAAATTATACATTATTTAATAGTGCTTGTCAAATTATCATTTGATAAATCTTTATCATAAATGGATCTATAAATACTTCAAATATAGAACTAATTATAGATAAACATAGACAAAATAATAATATTTTATTATACTTTCTTATTTCTTCTTTTATATTTATTTCATCTTTTAAAAAGCATACTTTAAATAACTTTATAGATATATTAATAGCAAAGAAAGTAATTATAAATGTATTTAATAATACTAATATTTTAGAAAATAATAAATAACAAAGACTTATTACTATTCCTTTAATACCATATATACTTATAATAGCACTAATGCTAAAACCTAAACTAAAAAAAGATGAAAAGAATATAAATAAAACAAGTGCTATTCCTATTATACTAATACCAAGTAACCATGTAATACTAGTATTGAATATATTATTAAAATTACTTTTTAAAAAAAGAGATATATAATTATAACTATCTTTTAGTACAAAATAACTATTTATATTTTTATTTATTACACTTTTATCATTTAAATTAAGATTTAAATAAAAAATAATACCAGATATAAAACTAATAATAAGAAATGAAATTAAAAATATAAATATATTTTTTTTATTTAATTTTATATTTAATTTAAATCTTTTTCTAAACTTAGTACTACTTTTTAATTTCATTTTCATTGTATCACCTATTTAATTGTACTAATAATGTATTAAATTATTATAAATACTATCCAATTAATTTTGACATAATATCTAATAAATGCTATACTTTATACGGAGGGATTCTTATGAATAAAACATTTCAAAAGATTATGACATATATAATGTTGCTTGCTATATTAGGTTCAACAATTGCAGTTGTAATATCTTATTTAAAATATTAGTTTAAAAATTAAAATATTAGATAACATAATAATGGTGATTATTATGTTTTTATTATGTTTTAAAATATTTTTTGCAAGAGTACTAGATGTATCGTTAGGAACCTTTAGAACTTTAGTAACAGTAAAAGGTAATTATAAAGATGCTAGTATAATTGGTTTTTTTGAAGTTTTAATATGGTTTTTGGTAGTAAAAGAAGCAATAAATACTGATAGTTCAAGCATACTTATAGGTATTAGTTATGCTTTAGGTTTTGCAACAGGAACATATGTCGGTGGAATGATATCTGCTCATTTTATAAGGGGTAATTATACTGTTCAAGTAATAACAGAAAAAGCTTATCCTGATATGTTAACTAGATTATATGAAAAAGGATATGCAATATCTATTATGGATATAAAAGGAATACATAAAAAAGATATGAATCTTTTATTTATTGAAACAAATAAGAATAATTTAAGTAATCTTAATAGATTAATAAAAAGATATGATAAAAATGCTTTTATTGTAGTAAACGAAAGTAAATTAGTTATTAATGGTTATTTAAAAGATAAAGAAAATTAAATATATTCTTAAATATAATATACATAGGTATACAAAATATTACCCCATATATATCAAATATAGCACTAAATATAACCATAGATAATATTATACCTAAAACAGGTAATTGTACTTTATTAGAATATATTTTAACTTCAACAAAATAATTATTAAGTATAGGTATAACAATCATAGCAATGGCACTAGCTATAAATAACTCCTTAGAGATAGACAATGCTGTAATTAATGCAATAAGATTGGTGAATAAGGCACCAATATATGGAATAATACTAGTAAGACCACTTAGGATGGCAAGAATAAGAAATAAAGGATGACCTATTAAGTAGTATATTACTAAGTATTCTATAATTTCTATAAACATTAATAAATAAAAACCTTTAAAATAATTATTTAAATCATTATATATATTAGATAATAATAAATGATATTTATCTTTGAAAAAGTTTTTAATAAAAAGTATTATTTTATCAAAATAAAATAAAAAATAAAAAGTAAGAAATAATATGAATATAAAATTAGTAAAAAGATTAATTGATTTAGTAATAAAATTAATGTTTATATAATCGTATATATAATTAATTATTTTTATATTAAAATAATCTATTAATATTATAAACTCATCATATATAAGAGGAAATGAATAATATATTAAAATAAATAATATAAATAAAACAGTAATTAGTATAATGAATAATGATATATATTTATTTATTTTTTTACATAGTGATTTATATATAGGATAAAAACTAAAGGCAAAGAAGAAAGATAATAGTATTGGAATTAATATTTGTTTTAGTATATTAAATATATTTATATATAAAGAAGAAACACTATATATAAAGTATATTATTATACTAAGGATCATTATTAAGATAAGGTTTTTATATTTCATATTAAATTATATGTATTTGTGTAATGAATTATTATTGATTAAATTATAAGTTATATAAACATAGAAAAAAGTCATAAATATGTTTTATGACTTTTATTATAAATCTTCTTTTTTTAACCTCTGATAGTATTATTTCACTGATAACTGATATGGGTCACTCGAAGTTCCACTTCCACTTGAAATTACTACGTTAGATAAAAGACTTAGGACTGGGCGTACTGCAAAGTTGTCGACGGAGACGAAGTCGTTGTAATTGACCATGCCACTCGAGCGCACATTGAAAGTAAAATCGTTTTTGTCGCCTGAACGCTGCGGAAGCAACCATGTTTCTGCACTTTTATCTAACCAATTATTTGTTGTTTTGCAGCTTGCTGAATCATCATAATCATATAAGTTGCTTGTACATTCTTTTGATGCTGCATATCCATAATCACTTGCATACATTATTGCTATTTTTTTATTTGCATCATTTTGCATTATTGGATTTGTACCATAATAGTAATCTTCTCTATTCGCTTCATTTTTTCTCTCATACTGCCACATTATATCTGATGTCATATCAGAATCATAATATCCTCCAAGGTAATATTTCGTTGTTCCAATCATGTTTTTTGCATCAGTAGTTAATGTATTATAATAATCATTATTTAAATATGTATTTAGTGTTGCAGTTGTCCAATCATTCTCCCAACCTTCATCCCATGGCTTATTTCCTATTGAAGTATCTTTTATTATTTTTATTCTATTTTCTACTTTACCATTTGTATCTTCAGTAGGTATTATTCCTATTATTCTCCATGTTTCATTATTAAATGTTACATAGTTTTTTGCTGTTGAATTTCCTCCACGATATCTATATTCTGTTGAAAACTTACTATCTACTTGTAATGTATTATCTATTGTATGAGTTATTTGTTCAAGTCCATCAATACCAACTTTAGATTCCGCAAACTCTTGAGCTGGTGTTTTTACTGCTTTAACACTAATACTTTGTTTAACACTCTTATTTCCATAACTAATAGTAACTTCTTTGTCCGAAGATTTTAAAGTTTTACTTGGACTAATAGTATAATCCTTTATTTCATATGCTTTATTATTATTTAAATTAACTTTAACTACCATACCAGTCTTATCAAAAGATTCTCCTTCATTATATTCTATCTTTGATGGAGGTGTTGTAATACTTAAACTATTAATCTTTCCATAATCAAATCTATTCATAGATACATTGACAGTCATATTAAATGTACCAGTATTTTTAAAAGTACCACTTTGACTAGTATCATCTTTTGTATAATTTACTTTTGT
>CAKOIB010000004.1 GCA_934086255.1 uncultured Bacilli bacterium | reverse complement strand
TTTTTTATATCCATACTACTTATATCAGTAATATTATTTATTATAAAGTTTGCACATTTTGCATTATTATCTATTTGCTCAATTAATTCTTTTTCTATTTCTTTATTATTTTCATCCTTTAATAGATTTATATCTTTAGATATATCTTTAATAGGTTTTCTTAGTTCTTGAGATATCTTAAATAAGAAATTAGACTTTTCATTTACTGACCTTTCAGTAAGTTCTTTATTTCTTGTTAATAAATCTATTATTTGGGTATCAGGATTTTCTATCGTATGATACATTATAAAAATAACAAACGTTTCCATAACAGTCGTAAAAGTCAACCCAGGATTACTTTGCTGTATAATAGTAGACACCACAGACAAAACTATAAATATTATAATCGGAGCATACTTTTTTTGAAATATTCTTTTTATATTAATAATTATTAAAATACTCCAGAAAACTATAAACACTGTAGCAACAAAATATATTATATTTATACCCATTCCCGTTGAATATATATAACCATTAACATTATGAAACTCTATCGGAAACAATAAAACTATAAGTATTATAATAGTAAATGATACATAACTAATTTTAGATATCTTATTATAAAACACATCAATTTCTTCTTGCTTATAATGATTAACTTTGTAAAATAAATATATCGTATAAAGATTAAAAAGTGCAATAAATATCAACAAATATGTTAAATACAATCTATTAAGAAACTGTGGTAAAAAAGATAAATTATTAAACACAGTAAAATAGCATAACAATTCCAATATCAACCCAACTAAGTTCAACGTAATCATTTTATAAAACAATTTTGTATCTATTGTTGGTACATATTTCTTTTTATAACTTGAAATATTAATAAATATACTATAAAAAATACTAAGCACTATAAAAGATATAGCAACATTCATATCAATCACCTACTATAAGAATTATATAACAAAAAAGAAGAAAAAAAAAGAAGTTTTTACTTATAACTTCTTCATTTTAACACTACTTTCTTGGTCCCTTCTCATCACTGCATAATTTGTAAGTTTTACAATATCAGTTTTACCTATCGCAGTCTGAGGCAACTTACTAACAAAATAAATTGCAACAGGTCTTGAATAATCACTTATCTTTTGACATTGTTTATTAATTCTATCACGCATCTCATCATCAGCCAAACTAGACACAACATACGCAACTGGTACACTAGATTTTTCATCATCTGGTATTCCAACAACTGCAACATCTTCAACTCCATCAGTCTTCATTATACAATCCTCAATTACATCCGGAAAGAACTTAATCGGAGCACCATCATCTCCAATAGTTAAATGTATTCTTTTCATTCTTCCTAAATGATGCAACCCATCATATTCATCAACTTTTCCATAGTCACCAGTATGAATCCATCTTATTCCATCACTATGTACTCTAAATATTTCATCAGTTGCTTCCTTATTATTCATATATCCCTTAGTTAGTGTAGGAGTAGAAAGACATATTTCTCCCTCTTCACCACGATTAAGCTCTTCATCACTTCTTATAATATTTCCATTTTTATCAAAATCAACCTTCACAATCTTAATATTACTATTAACAAGAGGAATTGTTCTATATTGTCCATCTCCAACATAATGTTCATAAGCTGCACTTGATATTAATTCGTTCATTCCATATCCATTCTTTATTACTGTATCAGCACCATGATTTACTAACCATTCATTAAACTGCTTTATCTCTTCAGGAGTCATAGCCTCTCCACCATAACATATTTCTTTTAAATTAGACAATTTAATATTATCAAATCTTTTATCCTTCATCATACCCTTAAAATATGGTGCAATTGCCATAAAAGTCGAAGGATTATATTTTTTAAATAAAGGATAAACATCCATAGGATTAAATGTAGGATGAAGCACTAAGTTTACCCCCATACGAAGTGGCATATGCATATTATTACATAAACCAAACCCAATATTCATAGGTAATACTGTTACAATACTATCTCCTCTTTTAATAGTATCAATTGTACTCTCATATTGATGAACCATTGCATTAAAATTGTTATTCGTAGCAAGAACAGCCTTAGGAAAACCAGTAGTTCCCCCAGTATGAAGTATAACTGCTGTATCATCAAAATTATAATCTGCACTTGATACATCACCCAAATATTCTTTAGCATACATAAGCAATGCTTTATCAAAATAAATTGGATTAGTAGAATCCTGCAAACTCTTCTTTATCTTATTAACATTTCCCTTCATAAAATCACTAACACTTTTTACAACTTTCAAGTTTTTAGGTAAATAAGTCTTAGGAGACACTAATATTGTATTCTTAATATTTGCTTTTTTTAACACATCTCTAAACTTACCATAACTCTCATCAAAAATAATAACATTCTTAACTGGAGCTTCACTAAGATAATGAGCAAACTCTTCTGATGAAGCCATTGGTGTAATCATATTAGGTATTGCACCAATACTATTTAAAGCATAAAATGACACTAATCCATCAATAAAATTAGGTGAACTAATTGGAACAAACTCACCCTTTTCTATTCCCATTGCTTTAAACGCTCTTACTGCAGTATCTATAAGTTCAAAAAACTCTTTATAAGTTAAACTATTACCATAATAAGTAACAGCAACATCATTTATATGATCTCCTAAATTATTTTCTTTCATATAATCAATTATTTTCATATCTTTTACAACACTATTTATTGCTTCTTTATTATAGTATTTTAAAAATCTTTTTTCTTGTGATGGTTTTATACTTTGCATGATTTCATCCCCTCAAAACAAAATTATGGCATAATTATACCATAATTTAACTTTTTTGTAAATATTTTTAACTAACTACCTTAGTACCAACCTTGCCATCTATAACATCACAAATACTACTTACATCTGAAGAATTATATATGTACATAGGAATCCTATGCTTAACAAGAGCAGCAAGAGCTTCAATATCAAGTATCATCAAAGAAGAAGCACCCTGTTTAATAGATAAATCAAAAAGTTCCTGATGAGTCAAAATATCAAACTTCTTAGCATCAAACTTTCTAGGATCCTTATCATAAACCCCATCAACATTCTTAGCCATTAATATAAAATCCGCATCATAAGAAATAGCCTTAGAAACAGTAGTCATATCAGTAGATAAATTAGCAACACCAAGACCTCCACCGAAAACTACAACATATCCATTTGATAAATCATCTAAAACAGAAGAAACATTTTCTCTTTCCACCATACCAGAAACATCAAAAGAACCATAACAACGAGACTTAATACCACACTCATTAAGATAAGAACTAATCGCCATACCATTCATAACAGTAGCAAGCATTCCTATATTATCAGAAACAACCTTATTAATATTAAGATCATTTCTACCTCTCCAGAAATTACCTCCACCAACTACTAAAATAACTTCATTATCTAAAGATAACTCCTTAACTTGAGCAAAAACCCTATCAAGCATTAAAGAATCAATACAACCATTTCCACTCAAAGACTCCCCACTAATTTTTAAAACAACTCTCATACTTACACTCCTACAACTTAATATTATTTATTTCATCACCAATAACATCTTTAATTTGTTTTAAATGTCCTGGATTTTCCTTATTAAGTAAATAATTTTGAATAAGACCATAACTAGGAAACTCATTTCCCTCAATAATACAAGGTCCATCATTAGTAATTGCAACATCCCATCCAACATACCTAATCTCAGGAACTAATAATGCAGCTTCCTTAACCATTGAATACGCTTCCTTAACAAATGGAATCTTATCTATACTATTAAAATCAAACCCAGTAAGAGGATGCTTATCATAAACAACACCATCATCATCAATAAACTTACAAAGAACTTTACCATCCTCACTAAGTCTCATATAAGAATCTCTACACTGAATTGCTGGATTAAGATCCAAACTAATTCTAAAAGAATTAGCAAGAACATGAACAACACCATCTTTATACAAAGTAATAATTCTAAAAGTATTAACAGCATTAGGATTAATCTCATTAACATAATCATGTTGCTTTATCTCTTCTTCAAGCAAATATTGACCATTCTTAATTGCATTAGCTCTAAAAGACTCAATATCATCAATCTCACTAACAACAACTTTAAGAATATTTTGTCCTCCAAAAGAAGTCGTAGGCTTTAAAAACACATTCTTTTTACCCTTTAAAAAAGCCTTAATATCTGAAACATCAGACCTTCTAATATCAAGATAATCACGTCCTAAATACTTACTATATATTTGATTAAAAACTAACTTATCATTCATAACAACTCTATAAGGTCTAGGATTAAGATAACCAATTACACTTATATAATTCTTCGAAGTAACAAAATCCTTCTTCTTTTCATTAGTAAGATTAATATAGTCCCCCTTAAAATAATCAGTATATCCTATCTTATACTTAAGAAAATTCCTTATCATATCAAACTTAACATAAGAAACCGACTTATTATTCTTCTTTGCAATATAACTAGCAAGAAGATTAAGTCTATCAAAATTAATCACTTTAAACTTATTAACAAATATTTTAAATGTTCCCATCATTTCACTCTCCTTTTAAACCTATTAGGTAATAAATCATTCAATATATCATAAAAAGTTCCCTGCTTTATAGTAACTCCAAAATAAACAAGAAGTCCTACTCCAAAATAAAGACAAGCATATAAAACAGACATCAATCTACTATCCAAACTATCAGGTATAAAACACTTAAATAACATAGATACCAAAATAAGAATAGCAAAAGGTATCAAAAGCCTTAAAACAGTTACATAAATACCCTTAAAAGATAAATCTTCTTCTTTCCTTAAATAATATAAAGTAACAAAACAAATAGTCATAAATCCAATTATACTAGATACCATTGCCCCATAAACAGGATATATTCCAAGCTTATAGAAAACTATCATAAAAGGTGCATCAAGTATTGCATTTAATAAAACTCCAATTATAACACTCTTATATAAAACCCTAAACTTATTCATAGCCTGTAAACTAGAACTACATACATTCTCTAAAGAAGCCGCTACCGCTACAAAAATAAACAACTTCATAGTAAGAGGCCCATAATAACTTTGTCCATAAAACACATTCCAAACCGTACCAGAAAATATACTAATAAGTATAGCAAGAGGCATTCCAATATAAATAACAATTAAAATTGCTTTATTAAAAGTATTATTAAGACTCTTCTTATCCTTACTAACAAAATGTCTTACTAAATTAGGTATTAAACTAATCGCAATACCAGTAGCAATCGAAGTAATAATCATCTGAAGCTTTTCACCCCAAGTTGAATAAGTACTAATAATAGTCTCAACAACATCCTGTGAATAACCAACTATATTATATAAAACACGATTTATAATAATCACATCAACAAAAGTATAAACACTATATAAAAGACTTATAACTATATATGGAAAAGCATAACTAATTATCTTTTTAATAATATCTTTATCAGAAACATCATCCCTTTTAGAATCATTAACAAACAAACTATCATGATCCTTTTTCAAATAATGCTTTATATAAACCCTTGAACCAATCGCCCCAACAAAAGCACCAAATACTGCAACCGTAATCGCGGTAACCTCACTAAGCTTTAACAAATATATAACAACATAACTACCAAGAACCACTACCAAAACACGTACTAACTGTTCAATAACTTGACTCCATGAAGTAACAGAAATATACCTATGTCCTTGTAAATAACCACGAGCAACAGAAAGATATGGAACAGTAAGTATTGCAAACGATATAGAACGAATAACTAAACTAACATCAGAAACAGTATTACCACCAACAGCATCACCAATAATAAACTTAGCAATAACCGGAGCAAAAATCATCAATAACAAAAATATCACTACAGATAAATAATTAATAAACTTAATTGATATATAAAACATCCTTGTCTTAGCCTCTTTCATATCAAGAGTTTCATACTCACTAGTAAGCTTACTTATCGCTGTAGGAATTCCCGCCGTAGAAATAGATAAAAATATTGCATAAATAATATAAGCATAACTATAAAGAGCCCCTGCTTGCTCACCAATAATTGCATAAAAAGGAATTACGTATAAAAGACCTAAAATCTTAGATAAAAAAATACAAAACGTTGCAATAAAAGCTCCTTTTTCAAACGATAATTTCTTCATAAATCTCTCCCATTTAATTTCTATAAACTAGTATACCACTTATAATTAATATTTAAAAGTTTATAAATAAAAATAGACACACAAATTGTAAAATAAAAACAACAAAATTACAAAGTTTAATTCAAAATCTTTATATTTATCAATATAAATGATATACTAAAATTGGTGATTTAAATGAAAACAATAAGCATAATAATAGGAAAAATATTAATTTTTATAGGAAAACTAGTAAACAAAGGCTCAACCCTTCCCGGAGAATACGCTTTAAAAATAGACAAAAACTTACTAAAAAAATTAAAACTACCAGAAAAAATAATCGCAGTAACCGGATCAAGTGGAAAAGGTAGTACTACCGCTATTATAAGAAAAATATTCGAAGAACAAGGATACACAGTCTGCCACAATGACTCCGGAGCAAACCTAGTAAGCGGAATTACAACAACTCTAATAAACCATTCAAACCTAAAAGGAGAAATAAAAAAAGACATAATAATATTAGAAGTCGATGAAAGATACTCAAGCATTCTATTCAAAAGCATAAAACCACAAACACTTGTAATAACAAACATCTGTAGAGACCAACCACCAAGACAAGGAAACGTTGACTTAGTATTTGATAAAATAAATCAAGGAATAACAAAAAACATGACCCTAATAATAAATGGTGATGACCCTTACCTTAGAAAATTTCAGTTACAAAATAATGAAAACAAAATACTTTATTATGGCATAGAAAAAAATAAATACTCATACAATAAAGAACTATTTAAAAATCTTAATATGTATTACTGCCCAATATGTAATACAAAACTAAAATATAATTATAAAACATTCGAAGAAAATGGTGACTACTACTGTGAAAAATGCAATTTCAAAAGACCAGAAATGAACTATAAAGTAACAAACATAGACTATGACAAAAACTATTTCATAATAAATGATGAATATAAAATAAATACTCAGTACAACATACTATTCTCAATCTATAACACACTAGCAGCTTTCGCAGCAGCAGACCAATACAACTTAGATAAAGAACAAACAGCAAAAACACTAAATAATATATTTAAAAATCAAAAAATATACAATGAGTATGAAATACAAAACAGAAAAGTAACTATAATAAACAATAAAAATGAAAACGCAACAACTTTTAATCAATCATTATTACACGTAAAAAGACAAAAAGATAAAAAAGTAATAGCTATTGGTTGGAAAGAAATATCAAGAAGATATGAATTCAATGATATGTCATGGATGTATGATATAGATTTTGAACTGTTAAACGATGAAAACATAGAAAAAATAATATGTATAGGAAGAGACAAATATAACATAGCAACAAGACTAAAATATGCAAATATTGATAAAAAGAAAATAATAACATTTGACGAAATAAAAGAAGCAACCAACTACATAAAGAAAAATACTAAATCAAATATATATGCAATACTAAACTTTGACTATGTATATCCCTTCAATAACTCTATAAGAGGTGATCAAAATGAACAATAAATTAAATATTTTGCATTTATACTACGATTTAATGAACTTATATGGTGAATCCGGTAACATAAAAGCAATAGAATACTATCTAACACAACAAAATATAAAAACAAACATAATACAAAAATCAATAAACGATGACATCGATCTAAGTCATATAGACCTAATCTACATAGGGTGTGCAACAGAAACAAATCAATTGATAGGTCTAAACCACTTAAAACAATATAAAGAAGAATTAAAAGATTACATAGAAAACAATAAGTTCATAATAGCAACAGGTAACAGTTTTGAGTTATTTGGTAAAATTATTCATAACAACAACAAAGAAGTAAAAGGACTAAATATATTTGATTACCAAACTATAAAAACAGAAAAAAGAATAGTAAATGAAGGTATATTTAAAACAAACTTAATAAAAGAAAATATTATAGGATTTCAAAATCATAACAACAAAATAGAAACAAATAACCCCATCTTATTACCTTTAAAAACTAAAGGAACTCCTATAAAATGTGATGGATACAATTATAAAAACTTCTATGGAACATATACAATTGGCCCAATACTAGTAAGAAACCCTAAACTATTAACATATCTACTAAATAAACTAATAAAACAAAAATACAAAGATAAAAAAATTAAAAAAGTAGACCTAAAACTTGATGAACTTGCCTATCAAGAATTTATAAATAATTATTACAAATAAAAAGAGTAAAACCTACTCTTTTTATTTTAATTTCTTAATAGTTCTAAGCATTTGATTACAATAACCCATTTCATTATCATACCATGCAACAATCTTAACAAGTTGCCCATCTAGAGTATCCAAAACATCAGTAAGTAATCCATCAACCAAAGCTCCATAACTAGTACCAATAACATCACTAGAAACAATAGGATCCATTGTAAAATGAACAGTCTCATTACTATTATTCTTAAACATATCATTAATCTCTAAAACAGTTACATCTCTATCAAGCTCAAGAACCAAATCAATAACACTTCCAGTACCTACAGGAACCCTCATCGCAGAACCATTAAGCTTCCCTTCCAAACAAGGAATAACCTTTCCAATACCAGAAGCAGCACCAGTAGAAGTAGGAACAATATTCATAAACGCACAACGTCCTCTTCTAGATTCAATTCCCTTCTTATGCTCTCCATCTAAAATAACTTGATCATTAGTAACAGCATGAATAGTAGTCATATACCCTTTCTTAATACCAAAATTATTATTAATAAGATTAAGAACAGGAGCCAAACAATTAGTAGTACAACTACCAGCACTAATAACCTTTTCACTACCATCTAATATATCATCATTAACATTATAAACAATAGTCTTAACATCACCCTTACATGGAGCAGAAACAACCACCTTTTTAGCACCACTTTCAATATGTAAAGACGCACCTTCTAATTTAACAAACTTACCAGTACACTCTAAAACAACATCAACACCAAGTTCCCCCCATGGAAGCTTTAAAGGATCCATTTCAGAAAAAACCTTAATCTTTTTAGAACCTACTATTATAGAACTCTCATCATAACTAATATCATCCACTCTATAACTACCTTGAGTAGTATCATACTTAAGTAAATGAGCAAGTTGCTTAGCATCACACAAATCATTAATTGCTACAACCTCAATATCATCATCTTCCAAAATCAATCTAAATAATAATCTTCCTATTCTACCAAACCCATTAATTGCTACTTTCATTATTATATCCTCCTATTCAAAATAACTATTTCCAATAAATTCTCTAAGTATAGATTCACTAGGAATTTCCTCACTACTAATCGCAGAAAACATTCCTAAAAAATTAATCAATCTAACAGCCTCATAATAAGAAGGAGACTTACTATCTATTTCATAAAGCAAAGGTAAAACATAAAGCTTTAATACCCCAATTTCATATATAAGCGAAGTATTATAAACAACATCAGCATTAGAATGATTAGGATATATATACTTTCTTTCTCCATCCCTTACATTTTGCCATGTACTAATAGTATGCTCTGCACTATAACCACGAGTTCTATTATCCCTCAAAATCCTACGAATAAGCCTAAGATCAGAATTAGAAACCATATTATAATTATCTATATTAAGATCAGTAAGAGGAGAAACATAAATCTTATACTTCTTATCCTTATCTATATCATAAGTAAGCTCATCATTAAGAGCATGAAGACCCTCAATAATTAATATATCCTTATCACCAAGTTTTAATGTATTACCTAAATACTCTTTAACACCTTTTTTAAAATTAAAAGTAGGTATCTTTACTTCCTCACCACTAAGTAATCTATTTAAATTATCATTAAACAAATCAACATCTATAGCCCTAATACTTTCAAAATCATAATCACCATTAGGAAGCCTTGGAGTATCCTCTCTCTCAACAAAATAATCATCAATTGATAAAGCAACAGGATTATAACCAAAACTCTTCAAAAACATTGACAACTTTCTAGCAGTCGTAGTCTTCCCACTTGAAGAAGGACCAGAAAGTAAAACAACCCTAATCTTATCACCAAAATCATATATAGACTTAGCAATATTTAACAAATCATTACTAGATATAACCTCAGTTATTTTAATAATATCTCCTATCTTACCATTAGCAACAATTTCATTTATATCTGAAGAAGTAAATATACCAAGCCTTTTAGCACGTTTATAACAAATATTAAAAGTATCAAGCAATAAATCATAACTAACATCTAAAGCACTATCTCCAACCGAAGGAAAACCTAATATAAAATTATTGTCATCCACTAAAGACAAATCAAAAGAAGTAAACACTCCAGTACTAATAGGCATATAACTAAAGAAATAATTATAATAATCCCCTATCTTATATAAATTAACATAATGATTAGTCAAATACTTAAAAGTATTAGCCTTTTCTAAATCACCATTATTAATAAAATAATCAATCGCAGAACCCTTATCCACTAAAACCTTTTCAATATTTAAATCCTTTTCAATAAGCTCCTTCATCTTACTCTTAATATTATTAAGATCATCCTCATTCAAAGCATTATTACTTCTCATCCTAATACCATTTCCCAAAGAATGACAAGCCTTTAAAGTACTACTTGAGCCATATATAAGCTTAAAAGCATACAAAAGCACAAAAAGAAGTCCCTTTTTATAAATAGTATTACCAACAGAATCACTCACAGTAACAAACTTAATAGAACAATCTCTATTAAGACAATAATTAAGTTCACAAAACTCATTATCAACAAAACCTGCAAGAATTGAGTACTCATACTCATCTTTAAAATCCTTTGCAATATCTGACAAACTAATTCCTTTATCATATTCATAAGAATTATCTAATACGTTTATTTTTATCTTTTCCATAATGCACCTCTTATCTTTATATATTCTATTTTATCACATATTGTCCTATTTTAATACGAATATTATTAAGATTTTTTAGTATTTTATAAATAGGTGATAAAAATGAATTTAATTCCAACAGTAATTGAAAAAGAACAAGGAAGCGAAAGATGTTATGACATTTACTCCAGACTATTAAAAGACAGAATAATACTTTTAAACGGAGAAATAAATGATAATACCGCTAATAGTATTGTTGCACAACTACTATTCCTAGACTCAGAAAACAATGATGACATAAGCATCTACATAAACTCCCCCGGAGGATCAATAACATCAGGAATGGCCATATATGACACAATGAACATTATAAAAAGCGATGTTTCAACCATCTGTATAGGAATGTCCGCTTCAATGGCAGCATTCCTTCTGTCAAGCGGAACAAAAGGAAAAAGATACATACTACCAAATGCTGAAGTAATGATTCATCAACCCTTGGGAGGAGCACAAGGACAAGCAACCGAAATAAAAATCGCAGCAACTCGTATCCTAAAACTTAAAGATAAACTAAATAAAATATTATCAAAAAACACAAACCAACCATTAGAAAAAATACAAAACGACACTGAAAGAGACTACTTTCTTGACGCAGAAGAAGCAAAACAATACGGTATTATCGACAAAATAATTGAAAACATGTAAAAAGTTAGATATAATAAAAATGGTGATGTAATTGAAAACATGTGAATTAATATGTAATCTTGAAAGTGGAAAAGGAATCAAAAAAAAAGAACTACAAAAAATAATTGAAACTATAAACAATAATAACTACAAAGTAAACCTTTTCCTAACAGAAAAACATGGAGACGCAACAGAATACGTAAAAAACATTAAAAAAGCTGACTTAGTCCTATCAATCGGCGGAGATGGCACATTCAACGAAATAGTAACAGGAAACTATAAAAGAAAAGAAAAACTAGTCCTATCACACATTCCAGTAGGAACAACAAACGACATCGGAGCCATGATTGGACTAGGCAAAAACATGATCAAAAACGTAAAAAACATTCTTGAAGGAGAAATAAGACAAGTAGACTTAGGACTAATAAACAATCAACCATTTGTATACGTAACAGGATTCGGAAAATTCATAAACGTTCCCTATCAAACATCTAGAAAACTAAAGAAAAAACTAGGTCATATAGCATACCTAATAAATGGTGTTAAAGAATTCTTTCAACAAACAAAACTATATGAACTAGAATATACCATAAACAATGAAACATACCATGGACTATACTCATTAATACTAATATCAAACGCTAATAGAATCGCAGGATTCAACAACATCTATAAAAATGTTAAACTAGACGATGATAAACTAGAAGTAGTATTCTGCAACATAACAAGAAGAAAAGACCTAGTAAAAACAATCATGATGCTAATAAGAACCGGCATAACAAATGCCCCAGGTCTATACTGCTACACAACAGATAAACTAACTATAAAATTCAAAGACGAAGTAAAAAACAATTGGACCATAGATGGTGAAAAATTAAAAGACCAATCAAAAGAATATACTATAACAGTAGATAAAAACTTCAATATGCTACTACCAAAGAAAAACCTAGATAAGTTATTCACAAAATAACCTCTAGGTTTTTTTATTCCTCTCTAAGACGATTAGCAATCTCATGAATCTTTCTAAAACGATGATTAAGACCAGACTTAGTAATAGACTTACCAGTCTCATAAGACATAATATCACTAAGCTCCCCTAAAGACACCTCAGGATACTTAAGTCGATAAACAATAACATCCTTAACCTTAGAATCAACTAAATCAAGACCCAACTTATTAACAATAATGTTAATATCTTCAATCTGTTTTGAAGAAGCATCAATAATCTTATCAACATTAGCCTGTTCACAATTATTAAGCCTATTAGTCATATTTTTATGATCCCTATATATTCTTATATCCTCATAATACATAACAGCCTTATTAGCACTAATAACTCTAAGAAAATCCCCAATCTTCTCAGCCTCTTTTACATAAACCATATAACCCTTATCTCTATCAATAATTTTACTATTTATATAAAATACACTAAGTAAAGAAGAAATAAAATTAGCATCAACAATTCTATCAACCAAAAACTCCAAATGATACCTAGAAGTCTTCGGATCATTAACACTACCACTAGCAAGAAAACAACCACGTAAATAATCCCTCTTTAAATCCTCATTAGAAACAAATAAATCATCAATAAAAGTCTCATTCCCATCATAATCAATAATCATTAAATCATTAAGTATAAAAGAAACCTTATCAGAAATAACAACATTATAAGAACTCTTCTTCTTAAAATTATTCATACTACCCTGATTGATAATAACATCAACATCATAAATACGCTTAAACATACTAAACAAAAACCTAGCAATCTTAGCATTCTCAGTACTAAGAACAAGACACCCATCAACAATACTATAATTATTACGTACAAAACCAGATAACAAAACAATCACATCATTATCACTATAATCCAAAAAACAAAGTTCATTTTTAACCTCTGTAGCAAAAGACATAAAATCACCTCATCAAATAATTAAATATCGCAGTAGCAAGCTTTAAACTATCATGCCTTATATAATTATCCTCAATAGTAAGCAAATCACTAGATATAACCTCACAATTAAGCTCTTCTAAATAAGAAGGATCAAGCTTAACAAGTTCCTTATTTTCATATCTAACATACCTATCAACAATCTTTTTAGGTATTACAGTATTAGAAACAAGAACAGCATCAACCTTTTTCTTACCCAAATAAGAATCAAGAATAGCAACATGATCACCAACAGTATAATCATCAGTCTCACCCTTTTGAATAACAGCATTACAAGTATATAAAACTCTAGCATTACTATTATCAATTGCATCAACTACTTCCTTTGCAATCAAATGAGGAACAATACTAGTATATAAACTACCCATACTAAAAACAATAAGGTCAGCATTCACAATAGCATCAATAACCTCACTAGATACATGAGGAACCTCTTTATAAAAAAACCTCTTATACCTATGTTCCACATCAGGAATATTCTTCTCACCACTTATAATCTTTCCATCAACAGTCTCAGCCATCAAAGTAAGATAATCCTCAGACAAAGGAAGAACCTTATGCTTAACATCCAAAAAATCACTAAGAACCTTTATACTAGAAGAAAGACTTCCAGTCATATTATACATAGCAGTAAGAATAAGATTACCAATAGGATGCCCATCTAAATCACTATAAGTATTAAATCTATAATCAAGTAAATCCTTTATTTTCGAAGGAGCATCAGACAAACTAACAATAGCCTTCCTAATATCCCCCATACCAGGCATAGAAAACTCCTCACGAAGCTTTCCAGTAGAAGCACCATCATCAGAAACAGTAATAACCGCCGTAATATCTACAGGAAACAAATTAAGACCACGAAGCAAATAACTAATACCTGTTCCACCTCCAAAAACAACAACTTTTTTATTCACAATATCACCTCAAATATTAAGTATATTATACTACAAAACAAAAATAAAAGGAATAGACAATGTCTATTCCATTAATTCATCTTCTAAAGCATCTATTGCTTCCTCTTCCATAAGTTGATTCTTAAGTTCATAAGAAACATCCCTATATTGTTTAGCACCAGTTCCAGCAGGAATTAGTTTACCAATAATAACATTTTCCTTAAGACCTTGTAACGTATCAACTTTACCCTTAATAGAAGCATCAGTAAGTACTCTTGTAGTTTCTTGGAAAGATGCAGCAGATAAGAATGAATCTGTCTCTAATGCAGCCTTAGTAATACCAAGAAGAATTGGCTTACCAATCGCAGGTTTCTTACCAGTAAGAATTGCTTCTTTATTAACATCAGTAAATTCTCTAATACCAACAACAGAACCAATCAAGAACTTAGTATCTCCACCATCAGAAATTCTAATCTTAGATATCATTCTACTTACTACAACTTCAATATGTTTATCAGAAATATCTACACCTTGAGCACGATAAGCCTTTTGAATTTCTTTTAAGATATATTCTTGAGCAGTAATTCTATCAGTAACCGCAAGAAGTTCTCTTGGACTAATATTACCTTCAGTTAACTTATCCCCAACTGATACAGTATCTCCTTTTTCAACACGAAGCTTAGCACCATAATTAGTAATATGTTCTCTTTCTTCAAGTTTATTCTTAATAATAATTCTATATTTACCATGATCTTCATGAATTTCCTTAATCTTACCATCAATAGTAGCAATAGCAGCTTGTCCCTTAGGATTACGTGCTTCAAATAATTCTTCAACACGTGGTAACCCTTGAGTAATATCCTCACCACCTGCAACACCACCAGTATGGAATGTTCTCATGGTAAGTTGTGTACCAGGTTCACCGATTGATTGAGCAGCCATTATACCAACAGCTTCACCAATTTCAACCAAGTTACCAGTAGCAAGGTTTCTACCATAACATTTTTGACATACACCAGTTCTTGTATTACAAGTAAGAACATTTCTAATTTCAACTGAACTAACTCCAGCCTTAACAATTTTTTCAGCAAGCTTTTCAGTAATCATTTCATCTTTATCAACAATAACTTCCTTAGTTTCAGGATTAATAACCTTCTTGCTAGTATATCTACCAACAATTCTATCATATAATCCTTCAATTACTGTATTATCCTTTTCATTGATAAATGGCATAACTGTAACACCAAAGTCAGTACCACAATCATGTTCCTTAACAATTACATCTTGTGAAACATCTACAAGCCTTCTTGTTAAATATCCAGAAGATGCTGTATTAAGCGCAGTATCCGCACTACCTTTACGAGCACTATGGGTTGATAAGAAGAACTCAGATACAGTTAACCCTTCCTTAAATGAAGATATAACTGGTATTTCAATAGTTTTTCCACCTGGCTTAGCCATAAGACCACGCATACCAGAAAGTTGTACGAATTGTGAAATCTTACCACGAGCACCAGACTTCATCATCATGAAGATTGGATTTTCTAAAGAAGCATCTGCAATAGCTTGAAGTTCAGCTTGAACTTGATCTTTTGCTTTATACCAAGTATTAATAACACTTTCATATCTTTCATCTTCAGTAATTAAACCTCTTGCATATTGTTTGTTAATCTTATCTACCATCTTCTTACTATCTGCAATAATTTGTGGTTTAGAACTACTAGTAGCAACATCATGAACAGATACAGTTGTACCACTTATAGTAGAATACTTAAATCCTAAATCCTTCAATCTATCTAGCATAATAGAAGTCTCAGTAGTTTTATAAAGTTTAAATATTTGAGCAATTATATCCTTCAAAGTCTTAACAGGGAATGGACTAACAAGAGGCATTTCACTAATAGCCTTCTTAATATCTACACCCTTATCAACAAAATACTTACTAGGAGTAACAGTCTCAATATTTTCCTTAGTAGGCTCATTAATATATGGGAATGTATCAGGTAATATTTCATTAAACTTAATCTTACCAACAGTAGTAATTAAATACTTACCACTTTGTTCTTCAGTAAATAATTTATGTTTAAATGAATCAACTCTAATAGCAATTCTTGTATGAAGAGGTAAATCTCCTCTGTCGTATTCCATAAGAGCTTCATTAGCATCCTTAAATACTCTACCTTCATTAACTTCATCCTTCTTTTCCATAGTCAAGTAATAATTACCTAAAACCATATCTTGAGCAGGAGTAACAACTGGTTCCCCACTTTTTGGATGAAGAATGTTATTTGCACCAAGCATTAACAATCTAGCTTCAGCTTGAGCTTCTTCACTAATTGGTACGTGAACTGCCATTTGGTCCCCATCGAAATCCGCATTAAATGCAGGACATACAAGTGGATGTAGACGAATAGCCTTACCACCAATTAACTTAGGTTCAAACGCTTGAATACCTAATCTATGAAGAGTAGGAGCTCTATTAAGCATAACTGGATGTTCTTTAATTACTTCTTCAACAACATCCCAAACTCTTTCATCTTGATTATCAATAAGTCTTTTAGCAGCCTTAATATTATGAGCAATATCCTTTTCAACCAATCCATTAATTACATGAGGTTTGAAAAGTTCAAGCGCCATTCCCTTAGGAAGACCACATTGATACATTTTTAAACCAGGTCCAACAACAATTACTGAACGTCCTGAATAATCAACACGTTTACCAAGTAAGTTTTGTCTAAATCTACCTTGTTTACCTTTTAACATACTAGAAAGTGACTTAAGAGGACGATTTCCTGCACCAGTAACACTTTTTCCCCTTCTACCATTGTCAAATAAAGCGTCAACTGCTTCTTGAAGCATACGTTTTTCATTTTGAATAATAATAGATGGAGCACCTAAATCAATAAGTCTTTTCAAACGATTATTTCTATTAATAACCCTTCTATATAAATCATTCAAATCAGAAGTAGCAAATCTACCACCATCTAATTGAATCATTGGACGAAGTTCAGGAGGTATAACAGGTATAACATCCAAAATCATCCATTCAGGCTTATTACCAGATGTATAAAAAGCATCTAATATATCAAGTCTCTTTAATAAACTAGTTCTCTTTTGACCTTGAGCAGTTTCAAGTTTCTTACGAATGTCTTCAATTTCTTTACCAAGATCAACTTTCTTTAATAATTCCTTAATAGCCTCAGCACCCATTCCTACTTTGAAACCATCACCATATTTTTCATAATAAGAACGATATTCCTTTTCAGATAATGTTTGCTTATTTTCTAAAGGAGCAATACCCTTATCAATAACTACATAAGAAACAAAGTATAGTACTTCTTCCAAGTCTCTTTGACTCATATCAAGCACAGTACCCATACGAGATGGAATACCCTTAAAATACCAAATATGAGATACAGGTGTAGCAAGTTCAATATGACCCATTCTTTCACGTCTAACTTTAGAACGAGTAACTTCAACACCACATCTATCACAAACGATATTTTTATATTTTACACGTTTATACTTACCACATGCACATTCAAAATCCTTAGTAGGTCCAAAGATTTTTTCACAAAATAATCCATCTCTTTCAGGTCTTAAAGTACGATAATTAATAGTTTCAGGTTTCTTAACTTCACCATATGACCATTCTCTTATTTTATCAGGAGATGCAATACCAATTTTTAAAGCTTCAATCTTATTAACTTCTATCATTAGTAATTCACCTCACTTTCATTATTCTTAGTCTCAAAATCCGGATCATATTCCATATCATCTAAATCATCGAATTCATCCAAATCTTCTTCATCATCTTCATCCTCATCAAGTACAGTATCAGCAACATCTTCTTTATCAGATAAAGATACTTCAACTTCATTAAAAGTCATACTTTCTTGAACTTCATCTTTTTCAATTTGTTTCAAGTCTAAAACTTCATTATTGTCATTTATTATTTGAATATCAAGTCCTAATGCTTGGAATTCTTTAATAAGAACTCTAAATGACTCAGGAACACCAGCTTGATCAACCTTTTGTCCTTTTACTAAAGCTTCATATACTTTAACACGTCCAACAACATCATCAGACTTAATAGTCATAATTTCTTGTAATGTATGAGCAGCACCATATGCATATAGAGCCCAAACTTCCATTTCCCCAAATCTTTGTCCACCAAATTGAGCTTTTCCTCCAAGTGGTTGTTGAGTAACTAATGAGTAAGGTCCAGTAGCACGAGCATGCATCTTATCTTCAACCATGTGGTTAAGTTTAATCATATACATGACACCAACTGATACTCTATTATCAAACGCTCTACCAGTACGTCCATCATAAAGTACTGTTTTTCCATCTTCAGCCATTCCAGCTTCTTTCATCATAGCAACTACATCTTCTTCTTTAGCCCCATCAAATACTGGAGTAGCAACATGTACACCAAGCTTTTTACAAGCCATACCAAGATGTAATTCAAGCACTTGTCCAATATTCATACGTGATGGAACACCAAGTGGATTAAGCATTATATCAACTGGAGTACCATCTGGTAAATATGGCATATCTTCTTCAGGTAATATTAATGAGATAACCCCTTTATTACCATGACGACCTGACATTTTATCTCCAACTTGAATCTTACGTTTTTGTACAATATAAACACGTACTAATTTAGAAACACCAGAAGCAAGTTCATCGCTATTCTTCTTAGTAAATACTTTAACATCATGAACAATACCATCTCCACCATGTGGAACACGCAAAGATGTATCTCTTACTTCACGAGTCTTTTCACCAAAGATAGCATGAAGTAATTTTTCTTCAGAAGTAAGTTCAGCCATTCCCTTTGGAGTAACTTTACCTACTAAAATATCTCCTTCTTTTACTTCAGTACCAATTCTAATAATACCATCAGCATCCAAATTCTTACGAGCTTCTTCACTAACATTAGGAATATCTCTTGTAATTTCTTCAGGACCAAGTTTAGTATCACGACATGGCATTTCATAATCTTCAATATGAATTGAAGTATAAGCATCTTCTTTTACTAATCTTTCATTCAATATAACAGCATCTTCATAGTTATAACCATTAAATAACATGAATGCAACAGTAACATTCTTACCAAGAGCAAGTTCACCCTTATCACAAGAAGGTCCATCTGCTAAAATAGTTACACCACGTTTTACTTTATCTCCAACTCTTACAATTGGTTTATGATGGAAACAAGTTCCTTGGTTAGAGGCAGTAAAATCAGTTAAATAATACTCATCTACTCCACCCTTATTCTTAACAATAACTTTTCTACCATCAACATAAGTAACAACACCATCTGCCTTAGCAACAATTGTAGAACCAGAATCTCTAGCAGCAATATATTCAACACCTGTTCCTACGAATGGAGCTTCAGGACTAAGAAGTGGTACAGCTTGACGTTGCATGTTAGAACCCATAAGTGCACGAGTCGCATCATCATGTTCCAAGAATGGAATACAACTTGTAGTAATAGATACAACTTGTTGAGGTGAAACATCAATATAATCAACTTTATCTGGAGTAGTCATAATATTTTCACCATGATAACGAGCTGCTACTGACTCATCAATAATCTTATTATTTTCATCAGTAAGAACTGTAGATTGAGATATAATTAAATCTCCTTCTTCATCAGCAGTAAAATATTTTACTTCATCAGTAATAACACTATCTACAACCTTACGATATGGAGTCTTAATAAATCCATAATCATCAATCTTAGCATAACTAGCTAAAGTAGTAATAAGTCCGATATTAGGTCCTTCTGGAGACTCAATTGGACAAATTCTACCATAATGTGATTCATTAACATCACGAACATCCATTCCTGCTCTATCCCTAGAAAGTCCACCAGGTCCTAAAGCAGAAAGACGTCTCTTATGAGTTAACTCTGCTATTGGATTAATTTGATCCATGAATTGTGACAATTGTGAACTACCAAAGAATTCCTTCAATATAGCAGTAATAGGTCTAATATTAATAAGAGTCTTTGGAGTAACTTCATTAATATCTTGAGTAGTCATTCTTTCACGAATAACTCTTTCCATACGAGTAACCCCTACTCTAAATTGATTTTGTAAAAGTTCTCCTACTTGACGAATCCTTCTATTTCCTAAGTGGTCAATTTCATCAAAATTACCAACACCATCAAGTAAATTCAAATAATATGAACAAGATGCGTAAACATCAGAAATAGTAAGTCTTTTAGAATCAATACTTTGATCATTACCAATAACTACTAATTTCTTCTTAGTACCAGGCTTATAAACCTTAACCATTTGTACTTTATTATAAGTATCTAATTCATCATTAATCTTAACTTCTTTAACACCATAACCATTTGCAAATATTGGTTTTAATACTTCAAGAACTTCCTTAGTAACAACTGTATCTTTAGGAACAACAACTTCTCCATCAACTTTAATATCTTCAGCTAAAGTTTGATTAAGTACTCTGTCAAGAACATTTAACTTAATATTAAACTTATATCTACCAACCTTAGCTAAATCATACCTAAATTCATCAAAGAATCTAGTAATAATTTGATTCTTAGAACTATCAAGAGTTGCAGGTTCACCTGGTCTTAACTTTTCATATATTTCAATTAAAGCCTCATCAGTATTTCTAGTAGAATCCTTAGCAATAGTATTTTCAAGGAAATCACTATCACCAAATAACTTAATAATATCATCATCACTAGACAAACCAAATGCACGAAGAAGAGTAGTCAAAGGAACTTTTCTAGTTCTATCAATACGCACATATAAAATATCCCTAGCATCAGTTTCAAACTCTAACCAAGTACCACGAGTTGGTATAATTTGTGATGTAATTAAAAGTCTACCATTCTTATCTAATTCCTTATTAAAATATACTGAAGGAGACCTAACAAGTTGTGAAACTATTACACGTTCTGCACCATTTATGACAAAAGTACCACTGTCAGTCATAAGTGGCATATCACCCAAGAAAATTTCTTGTTCTTTTACTTCACCAGTTTCATTATTAAAAAGTCTTACATCAACCTTCAAAGGAGCAGCATAAGTTGCATACCTTTCCTTACATTCCTTAATAGAATACCTAGGCTCATCAAAATGATAATCACCAAATTCCAATGATAATGTACCAGCAAAGTTCTCTACGGGGAATAAATCATTGAATACTTCTTCAATACCTTTTTCAATAAACCAATTATATGATTTCTTTTGTATTTCCAATAAATCCCTTAATTCATAAGTATTTTTAATCTTGGAAAAATTTCTTCTTTTTCTATGGTCACCACAGCTTACTACTTTAAATGCCACAAAAAATCACCCCTACTTTCAAATTTTTAAACAACAATTTGCCCTCAAATAGACAAATAACCAACTTATATTATTACCACAATTCAGTCAATTTGTCAATTAAAAATACATTTTATTACAAAAAAACCTTTATTTTTATTCAAAACTTCTACTTCTCCCACTAAAGACAAATCTTTAATAACACTTTTAGCACCTTGATCTTTATTAATAACAAAAATCAAAGAACCTCCAGGTACTAAATAATCTTTAGCATCAAATAAAAACTTATACAAAATATCCTTACCTACTCTTATAGGTGGATTAGTAATAATAAAATCATATTTTTTCAAAACACCAGAATAAATATCACTATAAAAAACATTAGCAACAACTTTATTCTTAGATACATTCATCTTAGCAAGATGAATAGCCCTCTTGTTAACATCAACTAAATCATAATTACCATGAAAAAAAGAAGATAAAATGATCCCAATAACACCATAGCCACAACCAATATCCAAAATATTTCCATGTATATCTAAATCAAGAACAGTATCAATCAAACTCCTACTGCCAAAATCAAGACCACGTTTAGAAAACACTCCATTATCAGTATAAAAACTAAAAGTCTTATCTTTAACTTTTACCAATATTTCTTTTATATTACTTTCAATATTATCATTAGTAAAATAGTGAGTCATTTTTCCTCCCTTTTATACGACAAAAAGCCCATCGTAAAAACAGGCTTTAAATCAATCAATTATTTTAATTCAATTTCAGCGCCAGCTTCTTCTAATCTAGCTTTTAATTCATTAGCTTCTTCAACAGGAATATTTTCTTTAATATTTCCACCAGCATCAGCGATATCTTTAGCTTCTTTTAATCCTAAACCAGTAACTTCTCTAATTATTTTAATGACATTAATTTTTGCTGCACCAGCATTTTTAAGAACTACAGTTAATTTAGATGGTCCTTCTTCAGCTGCTGCTGCAGGAGCTGCTGCTACTGCAACTGCACTTGGATCAACACCAAATTCTTCTTTCATTGCATCAACTAATTCCTTTACTTCTAATAATGTCATTTCTTTTAAAGAGCTAATAAATTCTTCTTTTGTAATTTTTGCCATAATATTTTTTCCTCCCTTAATTTAATTTATTAATTATTAATTTTCTTTTTGTTCTGTATAAAGATTTAAAGCAATAGATAAATCTTTAACAATTTGAATCATACCACCAGCAAGCATTGTATATAATCCTTCACGTGATGGAATCTTAGCAAACTCATCTAGTTTATCTTTATCTGCCACATTACCTTCAACCATACCTGCTTTAAGTACTAAAGCACTATTCTTTTTAGAACATTCACTAAGTACTTTAATTGCTGCTATATCATCATTTGAAAAAGCAATAGCAGTAGGTCCTTCCAAGTAACTGTCTAAGTCAATATTTAAATCCTTAAGAGCAATCTTTAGTAATGTGTTTTTATAAACTTTGTAATCTGAATCATTTTCTCTAAGCTTAATTCTTAAATCCTTAGTATCATTATCACTCATACCACGATAATCAAATAACACAAATGATTTACTATTATTTAACTTATCCTTAATTTCAGATACAACACCTTGTTTCATTTCTAAAACTTTAACACTTGGCATAAGACACCTCCTTATTATATTTACGTGCCTAAATAAAAGAGTCTTTATACACAAAGACTCCAGATACTTTATAAAAGTCCTCGGTAGGATTTACTAAAACACCTACTGTCTTTGGCACTTAAAAATCAAATTCAATAATATTATACACTATTTTATATTAATTGTCAAAACTATTTTGATCAATTCTTACAGATGGACTCATAGTAGCAGAAACACTAATAGATTTTACATAAGTCCCTTTAGCAGTTTGAGGTTTAGCTCTTAAAATAGTCTTAACAAACGCATTTAAGTTTTCAGCTAAATCTTCATTACTAAATGAAGCCTTACCAATAATTCCATGAACATTTCCATAACTATCAGTTCTATATTCAACTCTACCTGCTTTAGCTTCAAGTACAGCTTGTTTAACATTATTAGTAACTGTACCAGTCTTAGGATTTGGCATTAAACCCTTTGGTCCTAAAACTTTACCTAATTTACCAAGTTGAGGCATCATATCAGGAGTAGCTATAATTGTATCATACAAAAACCAATTTTCTTTTTGAATCTTTTCAATCATATCAGTATCTCCAACATAATCAGCACCAGCTTCAACTGCTTCTTTAGCATGATCACCCTTAGCAAGAACTAATACTCTACAAGTCTTACCTGTACCTTTTGGTAATGTAATAGCACCTCTTAATTGTTGATCAGCCTTTTTAACATCTAAGTTAAGATTCATAGCAACTTCAATTGTTGCATCAAACTTAGTATTAGCAAGTTCTTTAACTAATGAAATAGCTTCTTCACTAGTATAAAGCTTTCCTTTTTCAACTTTTGCAACTAGAGTTTTATAATTTTTTCCTCTATTTTTCATTGTTTTAACCTCCTTATGTGGTAATTGCGGTTTTACCTCCCACATAGGGTAACCCTATGTATAATAACTAATTTATTTATTCTGCTATAGTTATTCCCATGTTTTTAGCAGTACCTTCAACGATTTTCATTGCTTCTTCAACAGAATAAGCATTCAAATCAGGTAATTTAGTTTCAGCAATTTCTCTTAATTGTTCTTTTGTTAAAGTACCAACAACTTCCTTAGAACCCTTAACAGATCCTTTTTGAACCTTAGCATACTTTTTAATTAAGAATGCAGCTGGTGGAGTCTTAATTACAAAATCAAATGTTCTATCATCATAAATAGATATTTCAACTGGTAATACATCCCCCATTTTTTCTCTTGTAGCATCATTGTACTTTGTACAAAATTCACTTAAATTAATTCCTGTAGGACCTAAAACTGTACCAACTGGTGGAGCTGGTGTAGCTTTTCCTGCAGCAATTTGTAATTTAACCTTTCTAGTAACTTCCTTTGCCACGAAAAACACCTCCATAATTTTTTGTTAATTCGCGAGTGGTCTTAATAGCATGACCGCAAATAGCTAAATGCCTCCCACTAAATATATATTTAAAAAATATATAGCGTTTAAATAATATCACTAAATCAGAAAAAATGCAAGTATTTTACGCTTTTTCTATTTGAGATATTTCAACTTCAACCGAAGTTTCTTGTCCAAATAAGTCAAGTAACACTGTAAGAACTTGATTAGGTAAATCTAAAGATTCAATCTTGCCTTCCATTCCTGCAAATGGACCAGATGCAACTTTTACAATTTCACCAACAGCTAAGTCAGTAGAAACTTCAAGTCTTGACATACCCATATTATTAAGTATTTTATCAACTTCATATGGTTGCAATGGAGTAGGCTTAGCCCCCTTACCACTTGAACCAATAAAACCTGTAACACCTGGTGTATTACGTACAACAAACCAAGCTTCATCTGTCATAATCATTTCAACAAGAACATATCCAGGAAACAACTTTTTAGTCTTTTCCTTAGTTACCCCCTCTTTAACTTCAACCTCAGTAGTCTCAGGAACAATTACTCTAAAAATATAATCTTCCATCCCCATTGAAGAAGCCCTCATAAGTAACTTTTCTTGAACCTTTTTTTCATGTCCAGAATAAGTATTAACAACATACCACTTTTTATCCATACTATCTTAATCCTTTCAAAAATGCCATTAAAACATTTAAACCATAAAAATATAAAGCTAAAAATATAGTCATACCAAAACATGCAACCGAATATTTAACCATATACTTTTTATCAGGCCATTTCACCTTTGACATTTCACTTTTTACATTCTTTAACGCTTTCATAATCCACCTCTTAATTATATGTTTTATTCCAAAATAAAAACACTTTCGTGCTCACATCTAAAGAATAGCACAAAGAACATAAAAAGTCAATAAAAAACACTGAAAAATTCAGTGTTTTACCAAGAAAGCGGTAAATCAACCATATCCAAAGGATCAAGCGTAGTCCCATAACCACTTCCATACATAAATTGAAAATGTAAATGTGGACCAGTTGACCATCCAGTTGAACCAACCTCTCCAATTTTTTCTCCTCTTTGAACAATTTGTCCTGATTTAACAGTAGCTTTACTCAAATGTCCATATAACGAAGTATAAGTTTGCCCCTTAACATTATGAACAACAAGAATAGCCCTACCAAATCCACCATAATTCTCATACTTATCAGCATAAGAAAATATTACCTTACCAGTTCCAGAAGCATAAACAGTAGTACCTGTTCCCGCAGCAATATCAATACCACTATGGTAACTAGCATTACCAAATATCGGATGAATTCTACCACCATAATAAGAAGTAATATATCCATATGGAGTAGGTCTAATAAACCCGTTAGCAGAAGGAGCATTTATAGAACATCTAGTTACATCTTGATTCTCAGAACAACCTTCCTTCTTAAAAAATGCAATTTGATCCTCCAAAGCCTTTATTTCCTCATCAGCAGACAAAGACTCTTCAGAATATTTTCTTTTTTGAGAACCAAGCTTTTCAATTTCAACTTTTATCTCATCATTAAGACCACTAAGTTTCTTTTGTTGTTCCTTTAACTCTTTTACTTTAGTCTCATTTTCCTTTATTAAAGCATTCATTTCATCAACCAATTTATCATTAGCTTCAGTAAGTTGTTCCGCAACAGAAAACCTATATATAAAATCTTCAAAACTATCTGCACCAAATATATACTTTAAATAGAAATTATCACTATTAGATATTTGATAAAAAGCAACTAAATCTTTTATTTCTTCCTCTTTAGCATCAATTTCCTTATCAAGCCTTGCTATTTCCTTTTGAGTACTTTCTTGATCCTTTCTAGCTTGAACAATCGGATTTGTAATTTCATTAATACTCTTATTCGCAGCATCAATCCTAGCTTGAACCTCCGCACTCTTCTTTTCATTCTCAGCTTTTTCAGCCTCAATAG
>CAKOIB010000003.1 GCA_934086255.1 uncultured Bacilli bacterium | reverse complement strand
GTACTAAATAACCAAGTTCTTCACCTACACTAGAAAATAATCTTTCTTCACCAGATACATAAACTTTATTTTTTTCTCCACTTTCTATACGTATTTTAAGTTCAGGATTATAACTAAAAATATCATATTCCCCACTTTCCAAACATTCTTTAATGCTTTCATCATCATCAATATTGGTACTCATTAATTTTTCATTAAGACCAATAGCTACATCATCAGTTAAAAATATACGTACTGAATCTGTTTCGTTCAATATTTCATCAATTCTTCCATCAAGGTGATATAATTTGTCTTGTAACTCAGATGAAAAATATCCTAAGTCAGCTTTCTCCTTTTCAATTTCATTAATTAAATCCTTTCTAAGATTTGAAAGATTTTTCAATTCACTCATAATAACCTCCATATAATAAATCTTTAAATCATATCATACCTGTCATAATATTCTCTAGGTACAATTTAAAAATAACACTTTATATTAATTATGTCAATTAATTTTACTTTTATTTTACTTTTATTTTAGACAATCTAGTCTATTAAACAATACTATATAAAATAATTATCGCCCTTTTGTTTTGTTTTTTTCTAAATCTTTACGTGGTACTAAATAACCAAGTTCCATACCTTTATCAATAAACTTTTCCTCATCAAAAGATACATAAACTTGATTAGTAACACCACTTTTTATATGTAAATCAATTTCATCATTTAGAGTTAATATATCATAATCACCTGACTGTATACACTTTGCAACAGGTCTATTATTGTCTATATTAGTACGTATTAATCTATCTTCAAGCCCTACTGCTATATCTTCTCTAGAAATTATAGCAACAGATTTCATATTATTAAGTTCTTTTTTAATTAACTTATCATTTTGGATTAATTGATTTTTTAATGTTTCTATAAGATATATATCTTTATAATCATTGTAGTTATTTAATCTTTTTATTAATTCTTCTTTTATTACTAATAAACTATCTAATTTACTCATAAATCCCCCATAAATTATTTTCTTAAATTAGATTTTAGATCTTCACTTTTAGTAACTATACTATTTAAGACTTTATGTAAATCATCTAAAAAGTATTCATTATTTGAAACTTCAATACTAGATAATAAACTATTAAAATCTTGAAGTGCTAAATACTCATCAGCATTTTTTGGTGTATAGACTTTAGCATTTTGTAATGTATGTAGGCAACCAGCATAATCAACATCTTCAAGTTGTGCAAGAAGAGCTAAATCAATTTTTTCACAAAAACTATAAAATTGATACATAGTAATAGTACTATTATCTAATTTTTTCTTTATTTCTTTTATTTCTTCTTTTAAAAAGCACCCATCACCACCAAGAGTTTTACGAACTTCTTTAGCGATTATACTTTTTAAAAATCTTTCATATACGCCATATTTTATTTCTTCTTTTTTATTGTCAATCACAACTGAAGCATTAAGTAAAATATTGGCTATTAATGATGGATCTTCAAGAACATCTGAAGAAATTGCTTCCTTTAAAAACTTACAATACTCTTCATACTTATCAAAAAGTAAGTCACCATCAAGAGAATTATTCATTAGTTCTTTTAAATAGTTAGCTAGTTTAAGTTCATCTTCTTTAGTCATATTACTCATTCTACCCCTCCTTAAATTGTCTAAATTATAGCACATTTTTTCGTTTTTGTCAAATTAATCATTTTGTGGTCACAATTTGTGACCGCAAACACGTAGCAATACCAATGGTTTCAATAAAAATCATCAATTTTTTAGTCAATTTTGTGACCGCAAATTATTCTAAAAATTAAAGTTTTATGACACCTTTAATCAATAAAAATCAACTATTTATATTTTGCGGTCGAAAATTTCGACCGCAAATATGCTGTAATATCAGGGGTTTCAAAGAAAAAATCAAGTTTGCGGTCGAAATTTTCGACCGCAAATCATCAAAACTTTAGTATACCTTTAATATTAATAAGTTCTAAATAATAGGACTAACTTAATTGCGACGACAGTGTTGTCGCAATTGGAAAACATATATAAAGTTTTCTCATTCTTTCAAGATTTCGTTTAGAAAACCCTTTACCAAACTCTTTAATTAGTTTTTGAGATAATTTATCAAGTACATAATCTCCATAACTTGCTCTTTCATCACCTTGTTGTTTTTCCATGATTGCTTTTCCTATATTCCAATATAAATTAAGCATTTCTACATTAACTGTTTGATACACTTTATTTCTACTATTGATAACTAATTCTTTAATATTGTCAAATTAATCATTTTGCGGTCCCAAATTGGGACCGCAAATACGTAGTAATACCAAGGATTTCAGTAAAAATCATCAATTTTTAGTCAATTTTGTGACCGCAAATTATTCTAAAAATTAAAGTTTTATGACACCTTTAATCAATAAAAATCAACTATTTATATTTTGCGGTCAAAACTTTTGACCGCAAATATGCTGTAATATCAGGGGTTTACAAGTAAAAATCAAGTTTGCGGTCAAAAGTTTCATTAGCAAATCATCAAGGTTATACTATATCTTCGATTTTCTTAATTAACTCATCAATAAACATTTTTTCATTCATTTTATAAATATAACTATATTTCTTCCCAACATCTTTTAATGACATTCCACTTACATACACTTCTTTTCTATCTAAAATAATGTATCTATCATGAAAAAAAATCTCTATGATATTTCATAGAGATTTGACGACTTAGGGCTTCGAAAGTTTCCTGAGTACCAATCGATATAAATCATATCATAAATTATGATCATCGTCAATAATTTAAACAAAACTTTCTAGATCTCTATAAAAGGATATGTATTGGAACATAACCTACTAATCAAATGTTTTAGTGTTAGCCATTTGCTGATATTTAACTATCCAACATCACCTGCACTCCTCTAATCTCATATATTATCCCCTCAATATGTTCTTGTTCAACTATTTCATTCATCAATTATCCCTCCAGTCAAAAAAAAGATACACCACTTCTAATGGTATATCCCGCATCATGCATATTTTCTTCATTGCTAAAAGAAAATATACGTTATCGTTTGAGTTGTCATACTAATGAAAAGCAATATAATCAGTACAATTACATTATATCAATTAGTTTTATTCTATACAATAGTTTTCACTCTATAAAAACTACTTAGTAACATTAACCCATTCTGTATAAGAAGAATACTTTTCTAACTGTTCAATACTAAGCTTAATAGCACTATTTTCACTACCACAAGCTGGATAAACATAATGATTAGCTTTTAAAGATTCATCAAGATATACCTTAACACCATCCTTTATAGCAAAAGGACATACTCCTCCGATCTTATGGCCAATCAAATTATCTAAATCATCTTGTGGTATCATCTTAGCTTTTTTACCAAAATAGTCTTTATACTTATGATTATCTATTTTAGCATCACCAGACATTACTATTAGAATTGGTTTATCTAGCATAAATGCAAGAGTTTTTGCTATTTGATTAGAATCTACTCCTAGTGCTTGGGATGCCTCTATAACAGTAGCACTAGTTCCATCTAGTTCTATTATTTGATCTTCTACTTCATACTCTCTAAAGTATTCTTTTACTTTTACTAAGCTCACTTTATCTCTTCTTTCTTTTTAAAATATCTATTGCAAGGGGCACATGTTCTTCTGTTAGGCCTCCATTAAAGAAATCAGTCTTAACTTGGTTCTCATCATTTAAATCTTCATCATCTAAAATGACATAACTTTCTATATCATTATTATCTAAATAATACTTTATTTCTTCTGGTCTGTTCATCATCGAAGGTGTAATATCATATATTTGTATACTGTATTCTTTTAATAGTTCTAAAAACTCTTTATGATAGGTAGTATTTGCTACTATCTTACCATCTTTTTTTAAAAGACCAATTCTCCATGATGAAGAAAGTATAACTTTAATATCATTACTACTTGTAATTATTTTTTTTAATAATAATAGCTTATCTTTTGATATTTCTATTTCTTTAGTCTTAAACTTCTCAAAAATTAAGTTTTGATCATTTAGTACTCCATCTACGTCTAAAAATATTACTTTCATATTATTCTAAATCCTTTAAATGAATATTTTGTTTAAGTAAATGCTCATATATTTTTTCTACAGGTATTCCAAGTATATTATAAAAACTACCTTCTATCTTGTTAATGAAATTAGAAACTACAGTTTCTATAGTGAAACCTGAAGCATATAAAACATTAGGATCATTATCTATATAATAATCTATATCACACTCATCTATTTTGTTTAAAGTAATAACAGTTTCTTGATAATCATTAACAATTTCATTATTTATTTTATTAATTAAAGCAATGCCTGTAATTACTTTAAAAGTATTATTTGAACAAAGTCTTAAATTATCTTTAGCTTCATTTATAGATTTTGGTTTTTCTAATATTTTATTACCTACTGAAACAACGGTATCGAGTCCTAAAATAATGCAATCATTAGCGTCAACAGAATATGCTTTTTCTAATGATAGTCTTTTTACATATTCATAGATGTTTTCATTATTCTTTTTTGTTTCTATATAGTTAATTTCTTTTTTTGTATGTTTAATACATGCTTGTTTTAAGACATTGCTTTTAAAATTAGAGGTACTAGCAAGTATTAATTTCATTACATGCCTCTTTTTTCTATATTAATTTCTTTATCATAAGACTTATCGTATTCATTAATTACTTGTTTTAAAAACTCTAGTTTTAAACAAGTCTTAGCGTTTTCTTTTATGACTTCTTCAACAGTAGCACCAGAAGGCATTAATTGTCTTGAGTCAATTAATGTATATTTTACTAGCTTACCATTTCTATCAAACTCAAATTCTTTTACTATGTTAATAGGAGCAAGTCCTTTTTCTTGTCTTGTTTTATTTAATTTTTCTTGCTCAATTAATGCTTGTTCTACTCCCATGCTACTAGGGTTAAACATAATAGTAAATGCTTTTTCAGGAGCAAACTCAGCATGGGTTCTAGTTGATCCTTGTATGGCAAATGAATCAGTGGAAGATAAATTATCAACATAACCAATATCAAGTCCTTTAGGATTAGATGTGTAAGTAGGTCCCATTATTCCTCTTGCTACACTTATATCATTAGTATAAGCATCTTGTTTATTTGGTAATATATCAGTATCAAATATTGCTTTTCCTAGTTTTATGACATCATCTGAAGAAGCAAATATTCCAGCATGACCAGAAAAACCTCCGACTGCTAAGGCGCTTGGGTCGTTTATTCTTCCATATTTTACATTAGGACTACCAGTAAGTAGTTTGAATTTTTTTTGAGGAACAATTATATGGGTATCATTTAAACCTAATGGTTTAGTAATGTATTCTTCGATTAAGTCTTCATACTTTTTATTAGTAACATTTTCCATTACTTCTTTCATAATCATAAGACCCATATCATTATAGTTATATTTGCCTTTATTTACAACATTAATATTATATAAAGTATCAAGAGCTTCATCAATTGTTTTTTTATCAGATATTCTACCATCTGTTCTAAACTCTACTGCAAATGTTAAAATATCTCTTACAGTTAGATCATTTAAATTAGTAAATCTATTATCAAGTTCACTTATCTTATCATCCATAGAGAAGTATTCTTCTTTTATTAAGTTATATGCTAATACTTCAGTATAAAACTTAGTCATTGATGCAATGTCAAATAAAGCATTATTTGGCATTGGATCTGTTAAGTAGTTAATATTTCCTCCATATAGTTTAACATTTATATTTGAAACATTTATTGAAACAGTATAACCAGGTGTTGGATATTTTCTTCTTATGTCTTCTAAGTGGTTAAGGTTGTCTTTAATCATTAATTCTACTAATTCTTCAGGTGTAGCGTCTTTATTATTGTTAATTATATCAAGAGCTTCTCTTGCAACTTGTTCTATATCTTTTTTGTCAGCATAAATAGATTTTTTTCTTACATCGATTATAAAATCATTAAATATTTTTTCTAAATTCATATTATCTCTCCTTATTTTTCTATTATTATAGTAATTGGTCCATCATTAACTAACTCTACTTGCATGTCTTCTCTAAAAATACCTGTTTGGGTATTAATTTTACTTTTTAATTCTTTATTAAAAATATCATAAAGTAATGATGCATCGCATTGCTTCATAGCGTTTATATATGATGGTCTATTTCCTTTATTAGCATCTGCATATAAAGTGAATTGTGATACTGAAAGAATACTTCCTCCGATATCAAGGACTGATTTATTCATTATTCCTTCTTCATCATCAAATATTCTAAGGTTAATTATTTTATTAACCATCCATTTTATCTTATCAATGTTATCATCATGAGTGAATCCTACAAGTACTAAAAGGCCTTTGTTAATAGAACCTACTTTTTCATTGTTTACTTTAACACTTGATGATGTTACTCTTTGTACTACTACTTTCATTGCATTATCCTTTCTACTTCTACTACGTTTTGTATTTTTCTTAGTTCTTTTAAATATTTATCCATTTCATCAATTGATGAAATAATTATTTCAAGACTGTAAATATTCTTATCACTTTTATTAAGCAAATTGATGCTTTCTATTTGGATATTCATACTAGAAGATGCTTGTACTATATCTACTATTTTATTGTCTTTAGTATTAGTGTAAATAACTATATCAGAATAGTATTTGTTCTTAATCTTAGTATTCCAATTAGCATTTATTACTCTATCATCCATATCATTAACATTAAGACAATTTTTTCTATGAATACTAATACCACTTCCTTTGGTGATAAAACCTATTATATCATCTCCTGGTATTGGAAGACAGCAGTTAGCAATATGGGTTTGGATGTTTTTGGTATTACCAACGATTATATCATTATCGGTATCAAGGATTTTAAGTTTTACTTCTTTTTTTTGTTCTTGGGATTCTTCATCTTTATTTTTTACAATGCTTTTAACAGAAAACTTATTATTACCAATATTTAAATATAAATCCTCAATGGTATCTAGTTTAAAGTTTTTAAGTACTTCTTTTATATTATCAGGTTTTAAAAACTCAACAGAAGAGATTTTTTTTCTTCTTAGTTCTTTTTCAAGAAGGTTTTTTCCTGATTCAATATAATCTTCTTTAGTAGTTTTATTAAAAAATGCTTTGATTTTACTTTTTGCTTGTGTTGTTTTGGCAATATTTAACCATTCTCTAGATGGACCTTTGGAATTATTATTAGTAAGTACTTTAACTATATCTCCATTTTGTAACTCATAGGATAAGTTAACCATATTATTATTTACAATAGCACCAGTCATTTTATCTCCGACTTGGGTATGAATCCTATAGGCGAAATCTATTGGAGTGGAACCATTTGGTAGTTCGAATACATCTCCTTTTGGAGTATAGACATAAATATTATTATTTAATACTTCATCTTTTACTCTATTTACAAAGTCTTCATTGGTCATTTTTTCTTCATTTAATTCAATTATTGATTTATAAAATTGAAGTTTTTGTTCTGTTATATTTTGCATTTCTAAAGCAGCATTTTTGTGTTCTTTATAAGCCCAATGAGATGCAATACCATTTTCTGCTATTTCATCCATATCGTATGTTCTTATTTGTATTTCAAATAAATTGCCATCTAGTCCGAATACAGTTGTATGTAGTGTTTGATAAAGGTTTGTTTTAGGCATTGCAATATAGTCTTTGAATCTTTTGGATACTGGTTTATATTTAGAATGAATAAGTCCTAGTGCTAAATAGCATTCTTGTTCTTTGTCTACTAGTATTCTAATGGCTAGTAAATCGTATATATCAGAGAAGCTTCTTCCTTTATCTAGTTTTTTATAAATACTATATATGCTCTTAGCACGACCTTTTATTTCATGTTTTATTCCATTATTTTTTAAAAGGGTACTAACTTCATCCATCATTTTAGATACGCATTCTTCTCTTTCAATTTTAGTATTATTAAGTTTTTCTACAACATCGTAATATACATCTGGTTTAGAATATTTTAAAGAAAGGTCTTCAAGTTCTGATTTTATCTTATGCATACCTAGGCGATGGGCAATTGGTGCAAGTATTTCAAGGGTTTCTTTTGCTTTTAGTTTTTGTCTATCTACTGGTATTGCATATAATGTTCTCATGTTATGAAGACGATCTGCAAGTTTAATTATTATTACTCTTACATCTTCGCTCATACCTACGATTATTTTTTTATAGTAATTTGTAAGGTATTCGTTTTCAGTAGAAACATTAATGCTATTAATTTTAGTTACTCCATCTACTAAATTAGCAACGGTTTTGCCAAATAAGTTTTCTAATTCTTCTTTAGGAGTTGGAGTGTCTTCCAAAACATCGTGAAGTAAGGAGGCAATTATAGTATCTTTATCTGCTTTAATGGTAGTAAGTATTATTGCAACGGATAAAGGGTGTATTATATATTCTTCTCCTGTTTTACGATATTGTCCTTCGTGTTTAGAATAGGCATAATCTATTGCTTGTTCTATTATTTTTATTTCATCTTTATCTAAATAGTTTAATTTATCTATTAATTCTTTTCTTAGGTCACTACTTTTAATAACCATAATACCACCTACTTTATTTGTATTTTAAGTATATCATCAACCATATCAGAAAGAGTTAGACCTTTTGCATTTTTCCACTTTGTACTAGTTAAGTAGTTCCATATATCATCATTAGTAATATAAGTAATACCATTATCTTTTAACTCATTAACTTTAGTAGTCATTGCTATTTCAAGTCTATTTCTTAAATCTTTAAGAGAATTAAAATCCATATCATTTACCTCCATAAAATATAAATGGTTTCATTGTGTTTTTATTTTTATCATAGTCCATATAAAGAGCAAGGTTTTTACCATTTTTTCTAAATAATATTGGTTTTTTTCCTTGTTTTTTTATTAAGCCTCCATTTTTTACTATATCATATAAATTATCAGGGACTTCGATTATGTCTAGATCGATTACATCCTCAATGTCAAGTAACTTATAATTACCATTTTTTATATCTTTTATTGTATAAGCATCATTTAAAGAGAACTTATCTTGTTTAGTTCTTTTTAAATTGCTCATACACATAGGTATATTAATGCTTTTACCCATATCATTGATTAAGCTTCTTATATATGTTCCTTTGGAGACATTGCATTTAAAAGAAAAATATAGATTATTATTTTTTTCATAAATATCAATTAACTCTATAGAGCGAATATTAACAAGTTTTTTAGGAAGTGTAACTGATTCTTTATTTCTAGCGTATTCATATAGTTTTTTACCATTTAGTTTGACTGCTGAATAAATTGGTACTTCTTGTAAATATAATCCTTTATATTTGTTTAAGACATTAAGAATTATATCTTTGTCTATTTCTTTAATATCAACTTTTTTAGTAACAGTACCAGTAACATCATATGTATCAGTGGATGTTCCAATAAGGGCTTCTGCTTCATATTCTTTATAATCAGTCTCAAATAAGTTACCTACTTTAGTGTATTTACCAATTCCTATTATTAAAAGGCCAGTAGCAAGGGGATCAAGTGTACCAAAGTGCCCCATTTTGTTGGTATGAAAAACCTTAGATAAACAGTTTACAACATCTCTTGATGTGTATCCTTTATCTTTATTAACTAGTAGTATTTTATCCAAAATATCACCTTCTTATAAAATAAATTATATCACTAAAATATTAAAATATATAGAAAAATAATTAGAATTCTCCAATTATTTTGTTAATTTTTTAATATCATTATCTAAGTTATCAATTAAATCTTTAAAATATTCATAATCACCATTATTAAAATATTTATGTTTATTCATATCTAGAATATATCTTTTAATTTGTGCTTCGTTTCTTTTAGCTAAAAACATAGAGTGTTCTTTATTAAAAAGATCTATTTCTAAATCGCTCCAAGTTCTAGTTAAATCATGAATAATCATATCTCTTTCATTGATGTATTTTAAGTATTCTTGTTCTTTTTTATTAAATATTTGATCTTTTAATTTAAATAAATAATCTTTTACCATATTATCATCCCTTTATATTATATTTTTTATTAAACTTATCTATTTGTGAAGATCTATTCTTAACCTTACCACATCTTTTCTTTTGTATAAGAAAGGTATTTATATACTCAGTCATTATCTTATCACTATGTTCGACTGGATAAACTGTAATTATTTGATTACTGTGTTTAATGGTAAGTACCTCAAGAAGAGACGCACCATTATCATCATAAGAGAATATATAATGATCTACTCCATCATAATGAGGATATTTAATTGAGGATGGAATAATGTCTTCGAGAAGGTTAAACATATTTATTATATTTTCACAAGGGGTTTTAAACTCTTCATTTAATACATGACGGACTAGGATATGTTCTAAGGCTCTACATCTATTATAATCCGTTTGTTGCTTTAAATAGTACTGATTCTTAGAAACAGTAGCCTTAGTATTATTCTTCCTTAACAAAAATAAATATACACCACGAAGCTTATATAAATCATTGCTAGTATATTCACTCAAATTATCAAAATTAATCTTCTTATAATACTTTAAAGCAAGATCATACTTTTCTTGTTCCATCAAAATATATACATAACTAACATACATATAATCTTTTATTACTTTATCATTTTTTTCTACATGACCTAAAAGTTTTTCCATTTCTTTTTCAGCTTTATTAATTTTATTTTTACACATGAGTAGTTTAATATCATAAAATCTAGCTATATAATCAGTAGGATAATCATTAATATATGAATCTAAATCCCTACGAGCATTTTTATAATCAAACGCATTTACCAATTCCCTAATTTTTCCTAATCTTGAAGGATTATTATACATAACCATTACCCCTTTAATTAGTGCATATTATATCATAATTCTCTACTTTTGTAAAGAATACCTAGAATTAAACTTATCTATTTGGGAGAGGGTTTTTCTTTTTTTATTGGAATGATATTCCATGATTGGTTCTGTTTTTATTTCGTTAATTACTCTATTTGAGGTTTTTAATTCTTCGACAGGAAACATAGAAAGTATTTCTAAACTATTATTATTGGTTATTACTTTTAATAAGTTAGTTGTAGTTGCATCACTAAGATTAATACCAACGTCTTTAATTTTAAAGTAGTACATATCTCCATAGGTATATTCGAATGATTTTGAAGCATATAAAAGTGCCAAATTAATAGTGGAATACAAGCTTTCAAAAGTTTCATAATCCATATTGAATGAATATTGTAAGGATTCCATTTCAATGTGAGTGTCAATGTTATGTTTTTCATAAATATGTTCTTTAGCTAAATAGTCACTGTAATAGTAGAGTTGAATCATGGAATAGGATTCAATGTCATAAACATCAGAATCTAAATTAAGTTCTTTTTTTAAGAAATTATAAGTTCTTATTGTATTAGTAGTAAATCTAACAGGTTTATTTTCTAATTCTTTGTAGTCTATCATATTACAGTAATGGTATGCTTCATCATATTTTCCTTGTTTTAAAAGGAGCATGACTAAATAAAAAATACATTCATCAACATTATTGGATTTTTTATTTTGTTTTAAGTTGTTTTTTAAAATATCAATTGCTTGATCATATTTACCACTTTGTCCAAGGTATCTTGCATAAATTGTAAGATAAGCAAAATTATATGAATTAGGGTATTTATCTTGGTATTCTTTAAGATATTTACCTGCTTTATCAAGATCACCAGCAGTAAGTAGTTTAGATATAGATATTAAGTCTTGTATATTGCTTCGATTAATTCTTTTGGTATCTCCCATTTTATCACTCCGAACGTATTAGATATAATAGCATATTTTTATTATAAAGTAAATGTGTGAATAAAAAAAATTGAATAAAAAAAGGACTAGAGTCCTAATTTAAAGTTAACTTGTATGTGTCAGAGTTTGTTCCAGTTCCTCCGGATATTTTTACATTAGATGATAGTGTTAGTGTTGGTCGAATGGCATACTCGTTAGTGGATACATAGTCTCCATCACTGACATAGCCATTTAAGCGTGCAACAAAAGCGTGTAAGGAACTACCAGAATACTGTGAGAGTAACCATGTATTTGTACTTTTATCTGACCAATTATTTGTTGTTTTACAATTTACAGATTCAGAATAATCATATAAATTACTTGTGCATTCTTTTGATGCTGCATATCCATAATCACTTGCATACATTAATGCTATTTTTTTAGATGCATCATTTTGCATTATTGGGTTTGTTCCATAATAGTAACCTGTTCTATTTGCTTCATTTTTTCTTTCGTATTGCCACATTGTATCTGATGTAATATTTGGATTACTTTTATATCCCCCAAGATAATATTTTGTTGTTCCTATCATATTTTTTGCATCAGTTGTTATTGTATTATAATAATCATTATTTAAATATGTATTTAATGTTGCTGTCACCCAGTTATTTAACGAATTAGTTGCTGTGTCTCTTGTTTCGTTCCAATGTTTATTTCCAATAGATTCATCTTTTATTATTTTAAATCTATTTTCTACATTACCAGAGGCGTCTTCAGTAGGTATTATTCCTATTATTCTCCATGTTTCATTGTTAAATGTCACATAGTTATTTACTATTGAGTCTCCTCCACGATATCTATATTCTGTTTTAAACTTGCTATCTACTTGTAATGTGTTATCTATTGTATGAGTTATTGGTTCTAAACCATCTGTTCCAACTTTAGCTTGTGCAAACTCTGTTGCAGTTAATCCTTTTACTGGTGCTGCTTCATTATTGACGTTTACTCTAAACTTATAACTATACTTCTTATCATTAAACTTAGATGTATCTACTTTACTATCTATCCAACTTCTTAGTCTATAACTAGTAACTACTTCAGCTTTATTATTTGAAAATATATCTTCATGATTATTTAAAATATAATTACTTATTTGATCAATTGTTGTTGGTTCTACAACCACCGTTTCCACTCCATTTTCTACTTTGGTAAGATATACTTTAATCTCATTATCACTTAAAGGATTATCTACTGTTAATGGTTCTAATACTATGTTATAGTTTACTTTCCTCTTTGTATCATCATTTGCTCTTGTTTTAATATATGATAATACTTGAAAATCAAAGTAATTTTCTAATACTTTGCCTTCTTCATCTTTTATAGGTAGTGCATTATCCATAGTTATTTCATTTGTTTCAGTATAACTCATTTTAATTTGACCTGTGGTTATACTATTATTACCAGTAAGTAGTTCACTATTCCAAATTGCATATGTTCCTATAGATATTAATGCAATTAAAAAAACTGATACTATTACTACTAATACTTTCTTTTTGTTATTCATTCTAACACTCCTTTACTATATTAATAGTATATCATTTTTAAGCAATTTTCAAGAAAAAAATAATAGATTTCTCTATTATTAAACTAAAGTTCCTCCTCCATCAACAATTATAAATTGTCCTTGTACATAGCTTGAAGCATCACTGGATAAATAAAGTATTGTACCATTAAGTTCTTTTTCATTACCAGGTCTACCTGTTGGATTTAACATATTATAACCATTTAAAAACTCTTCACTTTTAAATAATGTATCTTTAGTCATACCGGTTTTAAAAAGTGCTGGTCCAATAGCATTTACAGTAATACCATATTTTGCATAAGAACAAGCCATTCCAGTAGTTAGTCCTAAAACAGCAGCTTTTGATGCATTATAACTATGTCTTATAAACATATCATTTTTATCTGCGATTACTGCATTAACTGAAGCAATATTTACTATTTTTCCATATTTTCTTTCTTTCATACCAGGTATTATATACTTACTAAGTAAATACATTCCTTTTACATTAACATTAAAAGATTTATCCCATTCATCTTCGGTTAGTGTTTCTACTCCTCCGCGTACTGCTACCCCAGCATTATTAAGTAATATATCTATATGAGAAAATGTCTCTAAAACTTTATTTACTGCAGATTTTACTTCTTCTTCTTTTGTAACATCACACTCTATAGCAATTACTTTTCTACCTAGTTTTTCTATTTCTTCTTTTACTTTTTCTAAATCATTTTTATTTAAATCTAATAAAGCAAGGTCTGCTCCATACTCTGCATACATAACTGCAGCATCATGTCCAAGTCCTGAGGATGCTCCAGTTACTACTGCTACTTTTTTTTCTAAATTAAACATATCTTTCATATTTATCCCTCCATAATAATTATACAATTATTAAATATCTTTTGTAAATGAAAAAACATTCCCTAAGAAATGTTTATAACAATTTAATAAAATCATATATATTTTGAATATCTATCTTTAAAAAATATACTAATAAGAAAGCAAGAACTAAGAAAGGTCCATAAGGTAGTTTTCTTTCTTTGTTTATAAAATATATTATTAATGATGCAGGAAGTGCTATAAATGCAGAAAGTGCAATTGATGCAAATGATATTGATGGAGTCATTACCATACCGAGTGCAAAAATTAACTTAACATCTCCTCCGCCAAGGGATTCTTCTTTGAATAATATATTGCCAAAGTTCATTAGTAAATACATAAAAACAAACATTATAATACCAAATATTAAATATTTACAGGCATCATGAAAGCCAAATCTTAATATATTTATTAAGAATATTAAGATAGCAAAAAATATATTTATTTCATCTGGTATTATATAATAATTTAAATCAGTGACCACTATTATGACGAACATTGATGATAAAGTAAGTGCCATTAATAAATCATAACTAAATCCAAATGAATAATAACTAATGGAAAAAAGTAAGCCTGTAAATAATTCTATCATTGGATAAAAAACTGATATTTTAGTTTTACATTTCTTACATCTTCCACCTTGTATTATATAAGAGATAACAGGTATTAATTCACCTGCTTTTAAAACATGATTACACTTAGGACAATGGCTTCTTGGTTTTACTAGTGATTCTTTATTACATAATCTAAAACCTACTACATTATAGAATGATCCAAAAACCAAACCTAGTATAAAAAACATTATTAAATATATCGATTCCACTTATAATCCCCCTTGTAAATTACATAATTTGTCCGTAGAAAGAGAACATCGGTATAATTACTGATAATACTACTACTCCGACCATAAATGCAAGCATTATAATCATTACTGGTTCAATAAAAGTATTTACTCTCTTAATAGCATTAGTATACAAATCATTGTAATAATTTGATACATACTCCATCATCATTGGAAGTCTACCAGTATTTTCACCAGTAACTAACATTTCATAAGCTACTACTGGAAAAGCCCATTTATCACGGAATGAATCACTAAGTTTAGCACCTTTAGCTAAGTTGTTTAATGAATCATTTATTATTTCTTTATAGACTTCGTTTTGTGATACGGTTTCAAGTATAGCCATTGAATCTGTTATAAATACATTATGATTTAATAAAGAAGAAAATGTTTTAGTAAATTGTGTAACTTCTTTATATATAATTATATTTTTAATGACAGGTATATGCATGTAAATAGTTTGCATTGCTTTTTTAAATCCTTTTGAGTACTTATAACATATAACATAAGTTGCAAGAAGAAGTACTAAAGCCATTAAAATGATTAAACCATTACTAGTAAAGAACTTACTTATTGAAAGGATAACTGTAGTTATTTTAGGAAGTTTAGCACCATTAGCAACGAATATTCCTTGAAACTCTGGTATTACATAAACTAGTATAAATGTCATTACACATATTGCAAAGACAAATATAATGGTAGGATATGCCATTGCACTAATAGCTTGTTTTCTAGTTCTATCTATTGAAGTATAATACTCAGTCATGTCATCAAGTATTTCTGGTAAGTCCCCAGTCATTTCTGCTGTTTTTACCATGTTTATTAAAAGTTTAGGAAATGTAGAGCCTTGAGATGCTAAAGCATTAGAAAAACTTTCACCTTTATAAAGTTGATAAGTTATATTTGAAAATACTTTCTTTTGAGCTGCTTTAACAGATTGTCTTTGTAATATTCTTACTGAGTCAATTAAAGGTATACCTGCTTTTAAATATGTTGAAAGTTGTGTTAGTATGAAGGCAAGTTCAGACATCTTAAGACGAACAGAACTTCCTCCGATTTGAGCATTCATAATGCCTTTCATTGCATCAATTCTAATTACTTGGAATCCTTCGTTTTCAAGGAATGCTTTTATTTCTGCTGTGCTTGTTCCATCAATTTGACCTTTTATTTTTTGTCCTTGTTGATTAAGTACTTCATAAGAGTAAGTAGTCATTTTAATACCAAAAGCATTAACTCCTTTTATATCGACATGAATCCCATTAGTACTACCTACTCCAGGATTTTGAACAGGAACACCATTAATATTAGCATTAGCTTGATTTTTAAGCATTTCTTGTCTTGTTTGTTCTTCGATCATTCTAAGTTGTTTTTGCATTTCTTCATCAAGGATACCTTCTTTTTGAGAAAGTTCATTACGTAATCTATTAACATGTTCTTGAGCTTGCTCCATTTCACCTTGTAAAGCATTAACTTTACTCTCAGACATTTCAATTTGATCTTTTAATATATCTACATAGTCATCTAATTGATTAACATATTGATTTTGATTATCAACAACATTTTCTACATTAAAATCATCATCTACTTTATTATTTTTCTTTTTCATATGGCATTGCCCCTTTATTATTACTATAATCATTTTACAAGAAATAATAATCGATGTCAATTACCAAAAGAAAAAAGTAGAAATAAATCTACTTAAATTATTTTGTTCTTTACTTCTAAATAAAGATTATCCATTGCTACATTTTCTTGATAATATTTTAAAGCACTAATTATCTTCTTAAATAATAAATCGTTAACAAATCCATATGGAATGTAATTATTAACTTCTTGCTTATAAATATTTTTTAAATTAATGTAGTTCATCGGAGATTTTAATCTGTTGTCCTTATTCTTCTTTAATATAAAGTGTTGATTAATATTTCTATGCAAGGATTTATTACTAGAACTAGAAATAGTCAAGTAATAAAAATGAGTCTTTCTAACACAGATAATTAATACAGGATGTCCTGATAGCGAAAGATCAATTTTATTAATATCTTTATATATTATATTTTTAAGATTTATAATATCTTGTTTTTCTAAAAACATTAATACACCATCAAATTACCCTTGCTATCCCTAGAAATATAATATGTTACATTCTCATCATCATACTTCATGTTAACAAGCTCATTGTACTCATCCTCAGTAAGTACTGTATCTGAAGAAATGAAGAAATACTTTCCATTGATAATTTCAAGCTTTTCATCTAATTTTTCATCTTTATAGCAATCATATAATTCCAACATCTCATCTTTATACTCATTTAATATAGCATCATCAGTAATTTTAGGATTAAGTTGTTTTAAAACTTTATCACTTAATGCTTTCCAAGGTTCTTCTTCATGAGTTTGTTTAGAAATATCCTTAGCATTAAAATATCCATACACTCTATTAATAATTTTTAATACTTTAATCTCATCATCAGTTAAATCAATATTACAGTCAAGATTTAATAAATCATCATATCTATATTTACCATACACAAAAGGTAAAACTGGTCCGTTCTTCCATGCCTTGACATCTTTATGCATGATATCGTTACCAAGCGCTAAAAACATTGCTTTAGAATAATAACACAACTTATTTAATAAGACATTTCCATCATATGAATTAGTCTTAACTGTAACATTATTTTCACAAAACCATTTTGCAACCATCAATGTTTTATCCATAGAACACCTCCTTACCAACATTATAACAAACTAGCAATAAAAAGTCATTACCTAACAAGTTATAATAAGGAAAAAGTAGAAATAAATCTACTCAGTTTTCTTTTCTTTTTCATCAGTAACATCTTTTTTACTATAAAAATCTCTAACTTTCTTTTCTAATTCATCTTTTAACTTAGGATTATTTCTTAAAAGAGTCTTAACATTTTCTTTTCCTTGGCCAATACGTTCTCCATTATAAGAGTACCATGCACCGCTTTTATCAACAATATCAGCATCAACTGCTAAATCAATAATTTCTCCTTCTTTTGATATACCAGTTCCATACATAATTTCAACACAAGCAGTCTTAAATGGAGGGGCAACTTTATTTTTTACTACCTTAATATTAGTTTTAGCACCTACAACTGTATCACCATTTTTAATTTGTTCACCACGTCTTACATCAAGTCTAATTGTTGAGTAAAACTTTAAAGCTCTTCCTCCAGGGGTTGTTTCAGGATTACCAAACATAACTCCTACTTTTTCTCTTAATTGGTTAATAAATATAGCAGTAGTATTAGTCTTATTAATTGTACCACTTAGTTTTCTTAATGCTTGTGACATAAGTCTTGCTTGAAGTCCAACATGAGAGTCCCCCATTTCACCTTCAATTTCAGCTTTTGGTACTAAGGCCGCTACTGAATCAATTACAATTATATCAACAACTTCACTTCTAACTAATGCTTCACATATTTCTAATGCTTGTTCACCAGTATCAGGTTGTGATAATAATAATTCATTAATATTTACTCCTAACTTTTTAGCGTAAATAGGATCAAGGGCATGTTCTGCATCAATAAATGCTGCACGTCCTCCTTTTTTTTGGGCCTCTGCTATTGCATGAAGTGCTACAGTAGTCTTTCCACTTGACTCTGGTCCAAATATTTCAATTATTCTTCCTTTAGGAAAGCCATTTACTCCTAGCGCTATATCTAGCATTAATGATCCAGATGGTGTAGTTTCAACTTCCATATGTTTTTGTTCACCAAGTTTCATAATAGAACCTTTTCCAAATTGTTTTTCAATATCAGCCATTACTTGGTCTAATGTCTTATTTTCTTCTTTTTTAGCCATAATATTTCCTCCTAATACGTATTAATCATAACAACTTTTAAGTCATTTGTCAACACTTTTTCAAACATTTGTTTTTGTTTAAAAAATAACACCAAAAATAAAAATTCCCTTAAGGGAATTTTAAGATTTCACTTGTTTTTTTCTATCAATTATAAGATTTCATCTTTAGAATCAGTAAAAATATTTTTCTTATTTAATTTATAATATTCTATTCCAGATACAATAGCCATTACAGTACCAAAATATAAAAAGAACTTTGATACTTGTAATCCTAATAACTCAAAAGGCAAATTATAAATAAAAGTAAGAGATATACCAACCATTAAGCAAAAAGTCTTTATTTTGCCACCAAATCTTGCGGCGATTACTTTGCCTTTATTAGCACTCATCATCCTAATGGCATCAACTGCTATGTCTCTAGTAACAATAACAACGGGTATAAAAGCTGATATAAAGCCTTGACTAGCAAAAATAATTAAAACAGAGTTAACTAAAACTTTGTCTGCTATTGCATCAAGAAATTTTCCAAAATCTGTTACTTGGTTGTTTTTTCTAGCAAGTTTACCATCTAAATGATCGGTATAAGAGGCAAAGATAAATAATATTCCTGCGATTATATATCTAATGTCTACTAAAATATTGTGATATAAAAATGTTTTGAAGCTTATTCCTATTCTATAGAATGGAAATATTAATAAAATAATTATTATAACTGACAAAAAAAGTCTTAAAAAAGTTAATTTTGTTGGAAGATTAAACTTCATATCAACACCTACCCTATAATTAATTTTTTAAGTAATATATAAAATATTACAAGTATGATAACTAAAACCACTATAATAGAAAAAATGGTTTTATTAGAGTTTTCATTTTTTTCTATTGTATATGGAGTCCTTATTTTTTTCTTTTCTTCTTCTTTTTTAATTGATTCAATCCTATCTTTTAAATCATCTAAATCAATTTTTGAAGTTTTTTCAAATAAATAATCGTTTATTTCATCTAAAATACTTTCTGGATCAAGTCCTAAATACTTGGCATATGAAGAAGATATTTCTTTTAGTTCTAATACATCTTTAAAAACCTTTCTATTTCCTTCTTCTAAGTTTTCTATAATGATTGGGTCAGTTTTCAAATCACTTGCTACTTCATTAATAGAAATACCTATTTCTTCCCGTTTTTCCTTAAACTGTTCCCCTATTTCTTTCATTTTATCTCTCCTTAATTATACAAAAAAAATAACATTTAATAAGCCATGTTCTGTACCATAAAGGTGGTAAACATTTATCTATCTTTCGATTCCTGAATCAGTTTTATTCCCTATCAGAATTCCCCTACCAAAATTTGGGTTTCTCACTTGCGGGGTTTACCTCGTTTCATTCTTTTAGTTTCCCAAAAGACTCGTTTCTGTGGCACTTTTATATCTACTCTAGTCATATTAAAAACTTAGACTATTTCAAAGCCGTTAGATCACTCTACCCTAGGTTATTTTTTTCCTAGGCACAAACACTAAGAACATCTCAGTTCTTGTGAGCATGGACTTTCCTCTATATAATGAATATACAGCGTTTACCTAAAATATTATTCTTTGTTATCTTCTTTTCCAAAAATTACCTTTTCTAAATTAGATATTCTTTTTAAAATATCAACATTTGATGTGGAAGTACCAGTATTAGCCTTAGCAATCTCTACATTAACATTAGCATCTCTAAGTTGTTGTTTAAGTCTTAAGATTTCATCAGTAAGTTCATCTTTTTCTTGTTCTTGTTTTTTTATAATATCAATAAAAGTATTATAATCTTCGATTACAAGGTCAAGAAATTGATCTACTTCTTTTAATCTAAAACCTCTAGTATCAATTTTAAAGTCTTTTTCTAATATATCATTTGGTGTTAAATTAAGTTTATTTTGGTACATAATATCACCAACCCTTTACACTTAATATTTTAAAGAAAAATTATTTTTTTGTCAATATCTATGTAAAATATAATAAAAGTCAAATCATAAAAAATCTGTTTATTTTTTTAATAAGTTTTCTATTATTTTATATATTTCAGTGCTTGGATTAGCATCAGTGGTCCCAAGCATATTTTTATTATTAATGTGATATTCTTCTAGTTTTTTGGCTCTTTCTATCGCAACATTAATACTATTGTTAATATCATCATATATGTTAACATTCTTATCATATTTAGGATAGTAATTCTTTAATCTATCCACAACGTCCTTATTACTCATGCAAGCAGTACTGTATTCATAATGAAGTAAAAACCACAATTCTATACTTGGAACGGAAGATATAATTTTTATACCATTATCAAGTGCAAATGCCCTAGCTTCATTTATAATTTTATTCTTTTTGGGATTTACATCAGTATCAAAAACACAATATGCCTCATCACCATCATCTAAATCCATTCCTATTTTTTTTACTTCATTAATCAACATTCTAACTAAATTAAGTGGATCAGTATAGTTACCTTTTGCAAAGGAAATTGAGTAATTCTTTTTTCCATCATCAAAATTATTAAAATATATTTTTTCAGTTTTATTTTTACCTTCCACCGCAATTAATATTTTATTTTTTTGTTTTCTTATTATTCTTTTTCTGTCACTACTAATGCATCTTTTGTGAGTTAGTTTTCTTCCCATAAATTGTAATCATTCTTGATAAAAGGAACAGCACCATATCTACCAAGCATATAATTTTTTTCAACATTTTCTTTCTTTCTAACAGAAAAATCACTTAAAGGATAAAGGTTACTTACTCCACTTTCATTGTCTTTTAAAACAAACCATATTTGATCTCTTCTCAAAGTATTTAAATCTAATAAATTAGTATCATGAGTATTAAAAATAAGTTGTGAAGAGTTCTTATTAGTATCAGTATTATTAAATAAACTTACTATATATTGGACTAAAAAAGGATGCATACTTTTATCTAATTCATCTATTATAAGTACTTTTTTATTACTTAATGTATTCTTTATAAAAGGTATAAAAGTAAATAAGATTTGTGTACCAAGAGATTCTTCACTAAGGGATAAATAATTATTGCTATTCTTATGTTTAAAAAGTATTTGATACGTTTTAGGAACTCCAGAAATATTTTTTGTTATAAAATCAGAAACACCAACAAAAAGATCTTGAGATACGGAAGATGATGAAATAATATAATCCTCAATATTAAAATCTGCTTTTTTTAAAAAATCAATTGTAAACTCTTTTAACTCATCATTTTCTTCGAGCATATCAAATGATATAGATTTTAATTCTTCTAAATTAGTGCAAACAATAATACTATCAGTTATAAAATCATATACAGGTTTTGTTTTTTTATAATTCCAATTTGTCGCTGTAGCTAAGAAAAACTTATTTGAAGTATTTTTTCTTTCAATTTCTTTTAAAACTTTCTCATCTTTTATAGAATAACTATAGCTATCAACATTTACTCTATCAAATATTTTTGTTTGTCTTCCGTTTGGATAATAGTATAAATACTCTTCATATATTTTACTCATATCTGCTTTAAACCCATATACATATCTTATTCCATCAATGACTAGTTTTACTTCAAACTCACTTGGTTTACCTATATATTTATCATCAAGTTTAAATGGAATAATTGGTAACTTAGTATTAATGTCAATACTATTCGAAGTCTTAAGCATCATGATTACATATGATAATATCTTAAATAAATTGGATTTTCCTGATGCATTCGCACCATATATTGAGGCACTTTTTAAGATTTTTTTATCATTTATTTGTATATAGTTTTCCTCTAGACCTCTACTTGAATTAGCAATCATACTAAAAGTAGTTTTATCTTTAAATGATAAATAATTACTAACACTAAACTCTAATAACATAATATCCTCTCCTTTATGAGTATTATATTACATTTTATAGGAATAAATCAATAACTTTTGATATTTTATTTTTATTTTTTGCATTTTTTATTCATTTTATAAAGATAAATATTAAAAAGTATTATTATGTGTCAATCATATGTAAAATATAATAAAACATAGTTTTAAAAATCCTTTAAAACTGGTATTCTATTAATGAGGTGGTTATTTTGAAGAATAATAGTTTAAAAATAGTATTAATAATAATATCTATATTATTTGCAATATCTATATCAATAATAGTATTTTTATATATATTTAGACCTTATAATATTGTATTAGTAGATAAGGATATAACTATGGAAGTAAATACAAAATATAATGAACCAGGATATACTGTTACTAAATTGAATAATAAGCCTTTTCATATGGAAATAGTAAATAATGTTAATAGTAATAAGATTGGTGAATATGAGATTGTATATAAAATAGGAAATATTAAAAAAGTAAGGAAAGTGAGTGTTGTAGATACTACTAAACCTGTTATAACTCTTAATAAGGAAAATCCTTTATATGTTTGTCCAAATGATAAAGTAAAAGATTATGGTGCTAAAGCAGTTGATAATTATGATAAGGATCTTACAGATAAAATTAAAACTAGTATTAAAGATGATGAAATAATTTATGAAGTAGTTGATTCTTCTGGTAATAAAGCTACTTTAACTAGAAAAATAATTAAAAAAGATGTTGTGAAACCAACTTTTAAGTTAGATAAAAATGTCACTATTAAAAAAGGAAGTTCTTTTAAGGATGTTTATAGTGCCTATGATAATTGTGATGGTGATGTTACTAATAAGGTTATTAAAACTGGTAGTGTTGATACTAATAGAGTTGGTAGTTATGAAATAACTTATAAAGTAAAAGATAAAAGTAATAATGAGGCAATAATTAAAAGAAAGGTTAATGTAATAGACAATAGTATCAAAGGAAGGAATAAAATAATTTATCTTACTTTTGATGATGGTCCTAGTATAAAAAATACTCCTGAAATACTTGATATATTAAAAAAGCATAATATAAAAGCAACATTTTTTGTAATAAATCATAATAAAAATACTGATTATTTATTAAAAAGAGAATATGATGAGGGTCATGCTATTGGGTATCATTCTTATACTCATGATTATGCTAAAATATATAAAAGTGAGACTGCTTTTTATGATGATTTTAATAAGATTAAAAATAAAGTTTATAATGTTTTAGGAGTCTATTCTAATTTAATGAGATTTCCTGGAGGTAGTTCTAATACAATAAGTGCTAGTTATAATAAGGGTATTATGACTAGGCTTACTAAAGATGTTGTAAAAAAAGGATATGTTTATTTTGATTGGAATGTTGGTTCTAGTGATACAACGCTTAAAGATTCACAAAAGATTTGTAATCAAGTAACTAAAAATCTAAATTATAAAGAAAATGTTGTTTTAATGCATGATTCTAGTGATAAAATATATAATGGTAAAGCACTTTCTTGTATTATAAAGTATGGTTTAGAAAATGGTTATAGATTTGATAAGTTAGATACTGCTTCAAACCCTGCTCATCATTATGTAAATAATTAGTAAATAATTGTCAATATATGTCTAAAAAATAGTATTAATTATATACTATTTTTTTTTGATTTGTTATAATTATATATATAATAATGAAAGTGGTGATTAAATGAAGAAAATAATTAATTGTTTTTTAATAGTTTCAATTATTAGTTCATTTTTATTTATAAATGACGTAAGTGCAGCAGTTTATACCGCTACTGTGACGGATAAAGAAGGAATAAATGTAAGAAGTGGTGCTGGTACTAATTATGGTATTGCAGGTTCTTTAAATTATAATGCTAAAGTAACGCTTGTTTCAAATACTAAAAAAAATGGTACTGGTTGTTCTTCGGGATGGTATCAGGTAAATTATGGGGGATCTAATTCTAGGTATATATGTAGTAATTATGTAAAAATAACCTCAAGTGGTGATAGTGCTACTATTACGAAAGAAGAATATTATACAATTAAAAACTGGACTTCAAGAATTAATGAAAACTCTACTAATATAAGGACAGGTGCAGGAACTAGTTATAAAATACAAGATACTGTTTATTTAGGTACTGAAGTACAAGTTATAGATACATTAAAAGATTGGTATAAAGTAAAATATTATAATAATAAAACAGGATATGTATATAAACCACTTGTAAGTTTTTATGATGAAATAGTGGCAAAGGATACTGAGTATGAAAAGACTTTAAAAAAAGCAGGATTTCCTGAGAGTTATTATCCTTATTTAACTTATTTGCATAAAAAACATCCTAATTGGAAGTTTAATGCAGTAAATACTAATAAGTATTTTGATACAGCAGTAGATAAAGAGGTTGGTAAGAATTATATTCAGTCTACTATTGCAACATATAGACAATCTAATACTTTAAAAGAAGCACCAAATTGGTATGCAGCATCAAAAGGAGTTGTAGCATTCTACTTAGATCCTAGAAATTACTTGAATGAAAAAAATATTTATGTTTTTGAAAACTTATCATATGATGAGGTAAATCATACTAAAGATATTTTATCTCAAATATTTAAGGGTTCATATCTTAATACTGATACTTATATAAATTATTACTTATCTGCAGGTAAAACATATAATATAAGTCCAGTACATTTAGCAGCACGTACTAAACAAGAAGGAGGAACAAATAGTAGTTATGATGGTGTAAGCGGAAAAGTAAGTACTACTTGGGATAGTCATACCGGTTATGTATGTAGTTCATATGTTAAGATAAACAGTGATAATAAAACAGGATATATATCTGACAGTGGTGGTGTAAACTTAAGGAAAAGTAATACTACATCTTCTGATATACTAGCATTTTTAAGAAAGAATCAAGCATTTACCCTATCAAGCACTACTAAGTATAATGGTACTGGTTGTTCTTCTGGTTGGTATAAAGTAAATGTTAAAAGAACTCTTACTGGTTATTATAATTATTATAATATCGGGGCATATGGTTCTAACCCAGTAGTAAGAGGTTTAGCAGTTGCTGCAGGATATATTGGGGAACTTGATGGAACGCCATGGGATACAAGGGAAAAAGCTATAAAGTATGGTGCTAAGTTTATCGCAGAGAATTATACAAGTTCTGGGCAAGATACTTTATATTTTCAAAAGTTTAATACTGGTCCATCTGGGAATTATAATAATCAGTTTATGACTAATGTTACTGCTCCTGCTAGTGAGGCTATATCTACTTATGATTCTTATAATGAAATAGGTATTACGAGTAAGGGTTTATCATTTAAAATACCAGTATATAAAAATATGCCTAGTAATGCTACTACTCTACCACCTCTTGGAAATACAAATAATAGTTTATCTACTATTACAATTGATGGTACAAAGTTAAGTGGATTCGATAGTGATGTTTTAACATATGTAAAATATATAAGTGATAAAACAACTAAAGTTGAAGTTAAAGCAACACCTAGTGCTAGTACTTCTAAGGTTGAGGGTGCTGGGGTTATAAATACACCTAATAATGAGACAACTGTTAGTATTAAGGTTACATCTGAAGTTGGTACATTTAAAACTTATAAAATAACTTTAGTAAAGGTTAAAAACGAAGATGATGGAAAATCGTTATCACCAGATGAAATAATAAATAAAATGGATGTTAAATATAGTAATACTTATTTATCTGGTATAAGAAATAAGACTTCTACTACTACGCTTACTAATATGATTCAAAAAGTAGAACCTAGTGCTAAAGTTGAAATAACTACTAAAAATGGTATTAAGAAAACAGGTAATTTAGCAACTGGTGATATACTAAATATTATATCAAATAATACTACTAAGAAGATAACAATCTCAATAAAAGGAGATGCAAATGGTGATGGAAAAGTTAGTGCAATAGACTTGTTTCAAATACAGAAACATATACTTAAAAAAGCAACTTTAAAAAATGAGTATCTTGAAGCAGCAGATGCTAATTATAATGGAAAAGTTACTTCTATTGATTTGTTTCAAATACAAAAAGAAATATTAGGTAAAACAATATTAAAATAAGGAGAATTATATGAAAAGAAATATTAAATATTTAATTTTTACACTAATACTAAGTTTAGTTTGTGTAATAAATGTTAATGCTGCAACTGGTAGAATATCTCTTAGAGCATCATCAACAAGTGTTGCAGTTGGTTCTACTACTACTGTTACTGTGACTTGTAGTAGTTCTACATCTCTTAATTCGTGTCAATATAGTTTAAAGTATGACTCATCAAAATTAAAAATAACAAGTGGGGATTCATCGCAAGCATGGTATGATCAAGATGCAAGTCCAAATACTAAGAATGCATCATTTACTGTTAAGTTTAAAGTAATAGGAAATGGTAGTTCTACTGTATCAGTAAATAGTTATGAGCTTGGTGATTATAATGGAAAGGAACTTAGTACTACAACTGGTTCTGTAACTATTAAAGGTTATACTCCAACAAAGGATAATACATCATCAGGAAGTTCATCTTCAAGTAGCTCTAAACCTATTACCTACTCTACTAATAATAATTTAAAATCACTTACTATATCGACTGGAGAGTTATCTCCAAAGTTTAGTAAGGATAAAACTGAATATACAGTAAGTCTTGACTCTACAATAGAAAAAATAACTGTTAAAGCTAGTCCTGAAGATTCTAAAGCAGTTGTATCTGGTGCTAAGGAATATAGTTTAGGACTTGGAAGTAATAAAATAGAAATAGTAGTAACTAGTGAAAAAGGTACTAAAAAAACTTATAAAATAACTATTAATGTTTTAGATAAAAATCCTATTGAAGTTACTTTAAATAATAAAAAATATACTGTTATAAAGCAAAAGAAGTTACTTACTAAGCCAAGTGGTTATACTGAAAAAGAAATAGTTATTAATAATACTAAAGTACCAGCTTTTTATAGTGAGGCACTTGATTATACATTAGTGGGTCTAAAGGATGAAAGTTCTAATATTAATTTATATTCATATGATGAAAAAACTAATAAATATAGTAAATATGTTGAATATAGTTTTGATAGTGTTAAACTTAGTTTATTAGAAACTGATGAGGTGCTTAAGGGATATATTAAGACTAATGTAACGATTAATAATAATGAAGTTACTGGGTATAAATTAAATAAAGGTTCTAATTATACTATTATATATGCTTTAAACTTAGATACTGGGGAAAAAGGATGGTATTCTTATGAAAAGACTGAAAATACTGTTCAAAAGTTTTCTTCTGAAATAATGGATGCTATGCTTGAGGATAATGCTAAATCAGATGAAATAATAAAGATACTTATGTCTGTTATATTAGTACTTGCTCTACTTATTATAATAGTATCTGCTACTAAGACTAAAAAGAAAAGTGTAAAAAAAGAAAATAAGTCTAATAATATAATAAAAGAAGATAAAAAAGATATTAATAATAAGAAAGAAATAAGTGCTGATAAATCAAATAATAATACAAAAGAAAAAAGTAAAAAAAAGAAAAAAGATACTAAGATACTTGATGAATGGTAAAAACATTTTACAGTTTTTACCTTTTTTTTATAAAAAATTGTACTTTTTACCTATAAAACCTTGATTTTGATGCAAATAAATGGTAATTTATATATGTAAGCATATCATAATATTGCTTAAAAACATGAGGAGGTAATTTTAAATGAAAAAAGTTGAATTAATTGAAGCAGTAGCAGAAAAAGCTGGTATTACTAAAGCAGATGCTGGTCGTGCAATTGATGCTACATTTGCTACTATTACTGAAGCACTAGTTAAAGGAGATAAAGTTCCATTTGTTGGATTTGGTACATTTGCAGTATCTCAAAGAGCTGCTAGAAATGGACGTAATCCAATTACTGGAGCTGAAGTTAAAATTCCTGCTAGAAAAGCTGTTACATTTAAAGCTGGTTCTGCATTAAAAGACGCAGTTAATAACTAATAAAAAAGCCTTTTAGGCTTTTTTATTTTACATTGATATCTTCCCTACTACTTGTTTATAAAATATTTTTAATATATAATTATAGTGGTGATTTAAATGAATAAAATAATTTATAATATTTTAAAAACATTCGAGGATAATGATTATGAGGCATATCTTATCGGAGGTTATGTAAGAAATTATTTAATTAATAAAAATAAAGAGGTTTTTGATATAGATATATGTACTGATGCTACTCCTAAGGAAATGATGGATTTGTTTAGTGAATATGATATAAAGACTTTAGAGTATGGTAATGTAATGTTTTATATAAATGATTATAAGTTTGAAATTACTACTTTTAGAAAAGAGATTAAATATAAAAATAATAGAAAGCCTATAGAAATAGTATATATAGATAATTTAGAAGAGGATTTAAAAAGAAGAGATTTTACTATTAATTCAATATGTATGGATAAGGATAAAAATATAATTGATAAAGAAAATGGTAGAAAGGATTTAAAGAAAAGATTGATTAAGTCAATTGGGGATCCTTATCAAAAGTTAGAGGAAGATTCTCTTAGGATACTAAGGGCCATAAGATTTGCTACTACTTTAAAGTTTAGATTAGATTATGATTTAAAGCAAGCAATAATTAAGAATAAGTATTTACTTAAGAATCTATCTTATGAAAGAAAAAAAGATGAGCTTACTAAGATATTTGCTAGTGATAATAAGAAATTAGGTGTTAGGCTTTTAAAAGAACTTGATTTACTTGATGTTTTAGAGCTTAAAAATATAGATAATGTTTTACTAACAAAGGATTTAATAGCTATGTGGTCTACTATTACGGATAGTTATCCTTTAACAAAAACTGAGAAAAGTTTAAAGGAAAGTATAAATAATATTTTGAAAGAGGATTTAAGAGATAATACTGTTCTTTATAAGTATGGATTGTATCCTCTTATGGTAGCATGTGATTTAAAAAAGTTAAATAAAAAGAAGATGAATACTAGATATGAGAAATTACCAATTAGAGATAGAAATGAAATAAATATTACTACTAATGAAATATGTGAATTATTAGATAAAGAACCAAGTAGTTATTTAAAGGATATTTATAGTGATTTAGAGTATAAGATATTAAAAAGAGAATTAATTAATGATAAAAATAAAATAAAGGAATATATAAAGGCTAATTATATGTTATAATAACTAGTTAAATGGAGGTAATGTATGAAAACAAATAGTATAATGAATACAATTTTTAAAAATAATTTAGTAATTCCTAATGTTTTGTTAGAGAATTATTCTAAACTTAATATGGATGAAAAAGAGTTAATATTTGTTTCGTATCTTATGTCATATGAAAAGGATATACCATTTGATATAAATAGTTTTTGTAATGTTTTAAAGTATAAAGTGCCTGATCTTATGGGGATAATTGCTTCTCTTACTGATAAGAGTTTAATTGAAGTAGTTACTAAGAATGAAAATAATAAATTAAAAGAATATATTGATATATCATTATTAAAGAATAAATTAATTGGTTTGCTTGTTCTAGAGGAACAAGAAACTAATAATAGTAATAGTGATAATAGTAAGATATATAAGAAGATTGAACAGGAGTTTGGGAGGATGTTATCTCCTATTGAATGTGAAACTATAAAATACTGGTTAGATTCTAAGATTAGTGAGGAGTTAATTGAAGAGGCTTTAAAAGAGGCTGTATTAAATGGGGTTAATAATTTGAAGTATATTGATAAAATACTTGTTGAATGGAATAAAAAGGGTTATAAGAATAGACTTGATATTAAAAGGAAAAAGTCTAATGATGAAGGTAATTTAGATATATTTGAGTATGATTGGTTGGATTTAGATGAGTAATGTAAATGTTATATTAGATTATTTAGATGAGTTAATACCTAATCCTAAGTGTGAATTAGAATATAATAAAGACTATGAGTTATTAATTGCGGTAATGTTAAGTGCACAAACTACTGATAAAAGGGTTAATCAAGTAACAAAAGAATTATTTAAAAAGTATAATTCTTTAGAGGAATTAAAGGATGCAGAGTTGAGTGATATAGAGGGTTATGTTAGAGTGCTTGGTAATTATACTAAGAAGTCTAAGGCTGTAATTGATATAGCAAGTATTTTGTATAATGAGTATGATAAGAAAGTACCAAATGATAGGAGTCTTTTAGAGGATTTGCCAATGGTGGGTAGAAAGACTACTAATGTTGTTTTGTCTGAGTTATATGGTATTCCTAATATAGCAGTGGATACTCATGTAGAAAGGGTTTCTAAAAGGTTGAAATTAGCAAAAGATAAAAGTAGTGTTTTAGAAGTAGAAAATGTTTTGAAAAGAAAAGTACCAAAAGATAAATGGATCAGATTTCATCATCAAATGGTACTGTTTGGTAGATATTATTGTACAGCAAAGAGTCCTAAGTGTAATGATTGTAAATTAAAAGATATATGTAAATATAAATGACATATATCTTTTTATATTAATTAATTTAAGTTAGATATTACTGCGCGGGCGGAGTAGAGATCGTCAGCGTTACCGGAGTTGTATTTGAAGCTGAAGGCACCGACACTAGCACCACCGTTACAGTACCCGCCGCGCACAAACCAAGGGTTAGAAGAGCGCACGAAGTCGGCGTAATCTGAATACCAGTTACCTCTATCTCCAGTAGGTGCCATTTCTTTGGTTGCATCTCCTAGTTTTCCTCTGGTATATTCTGTCCAACTTGTCCCATAACTATATTTATCATAATATCTCTTGCTTGGGAATGCATATGTTCCTGTATATGATGTAACATCGTCATAATTATTCAAGATTCCTGTAAATGCTGAGTTATAGGCATTATATGCCGAACTACCACTCATTTGTTGTCCATTACTATATACCATATTACCCATCATATATTCGTATGTTCCACCACTCATGTCATATACTCCATATACATTTCCTGTTGTACTTGCACTTTGTCCTAATGTTGTTGTATATGAATTACATGTTGCACCACCATTTGTTGATCCTTCACTTTGTGGTCCACATCCTGTTGTAATTGTACTATTTATTGCTACTTCTTTATTTATTCCATATTTACTATGTGATAGATATGTTACTGCTCCCCATTCCATATTCTTCATCATATGTGTTTCATCAGTTGTTTTAAATCCATATTTATTTCCATTTTCTCTCATCTTTTGTATTCCATTAAAGAATGTTCCTACTTGTGCTCCTCTCCATGATGTTACATTTGGTTTTATTTGAGGTCTTATTGTTTGTAAGTTACATCCTGATCCTACTGTTACATGATCAGAAGGTGTACAACTAGTATCACTTGATACTTCAAACTTACCTACCCATATTCCTGTTAGTTCTTCTCCTTCTTCTCTTACGTTGTTATCATTTTTATCCCACCAGAATGCTGGATGGGTATATGTACTTGTTCCTGCTTTTAATCCTCCATTTGTACTATCAGTGCATGTTTCACTTGTGCTACTAGTACCTGTTACCGCATCAGTACATTTTATTGTACCAGTACTTGCTGTACCACTTTCAAACTTAATCTTTATTTCTTGTGGTGTATTTGTATTTAAATATGTATAAGTATATCTAGGTATCCATACCCACATTGTATTAATATCACTCATTGGTATCGTAGTTCCTACATCTGCATTTAAATAAGTTTGTCTATTTGTATTTGTAACAGTTACAGCATTAGCCCACATCTTTTTATCATAGTTATACCAATTACTATTTTCTTTACTATCAGCTTTCTTCCAACTATCACTAGTACTATCATAATATACTGGTATCATATTTGATGTAAGTTTTGGTGCATTTGCCCCACTTTTATCTACATTAGGAATCTTAACCCCAACTTTCAAAGTATTACTTGAAGTATAACCACTATTCCATTTTGCATAAGAAGTATTAGCAAAATTATAAGATATAATTGTTGTTACTAATAGAACAAAAATACCTATTAATGATAATAGATATTTATTATACTCTTTTACATCTTTAAATAAAGGATTTATTTTATTAGTACTATTAAGTGAAAATAATTTCACAAATAACATCTCCTTTTATTCATCTTTATATACATTTAACATTTTCTTATATATATCAGGTTCTACTATGTTTATTGCTGCAATAGCAGTCTCTAAAGACTTTTTGTAATTACCTTTAAAAAACAATTGACCTGCTACATCAAGACCATGTTCTATATCATCATCCATAGGTTTATATCTATTTCCATAGACAATAGTCATTTCAGCAAGTTTAGCAGTCTTAATCATTTCATTAGTAGTGCTATATAATTTAAGTGATAAATCTCTAGCAGTATCTACTCTTATATTAAGTGTTTTAATAGTAATTGGAGTCTTTTCTAACTCTTTAACTATTTCATAAATAGCATCATTAGCTTCACTTAGTTCTACAAAATAATTATTAGATATAATAGGTAGTTTATAATTTCTAATCTTACTACGACACTTCTTTAATAACTCAGTAATTTCTTCAAGTTGTTCTCTTGCTCTTATTTCATCATCATGCATACTTCCTAAGGATTTTAAACAATCATTTAAATCTTCTTCAATATGTTCAAATCTCATAGAAAGATTAAGTATTCTATCTTTTAATACTGAATAGGATTCTTTTTTATCTTTTAGATCTTTAATCATTTTATTAAACTCATTATTAGCATCAAATAGATTTCTATTAACTGTTTCTAAATCATTTAAATCATCTTGATTTAAGTTATACATACTTTTTATATCATCAAGTTGTGCATATATATCCGCTCCTATTTTATTAACTTTTTCTATCTTATATTTAAATGTTTTAGCGGTCTCATCAAATATCTTACGACCTCTTTTTTCATTATCAAAATCATTGATTAAATTATCTAAATAACTAAGGAAAGTCTTTAACTCAAACATACTATCAGTAAGATTTAGCATTTTAAGTCTATCATATGTTTCTTTTATTTTTTCTTCAATAGTATTAAGATTATACTCAACTTGTAAATATCCAAGAGGATATCCTTTAGAAACCATCTTAGAATAAATATCTCTTATTTCTTTTATTCTAGTTGGAATGATTTTATTAATAAGTAAAATAAGATCAGGTGTTTCTTCTACTACTACTCCAATGTGGGCAATCATTTCATCTAAAACACGAACTACTTTTACAACTTCATCATATTCATTGTTTTCCATTACATCTTCAAAATCTTGAAACTTTTTTTCAATGTTTTCAAACTGTAATTCAACATTATTATATATTTCTTGATAAGCATTAGAATTATTATTAAAAGTTCTTTCTAAATCTCTATATCTAGACTTTAATTTAGTTACAATAGCACGATTTCTTTCTTCACTCATGGTAACTTCACGTATTTCATCAAGTAAGTTATCAGTAGTAACACGAAGTTTATATATTTCCATTTCTAAATCTACTGCTTTTTCTTTAGCTTCTTTAATGTTTTTAT
>CAKOIB010000002.1 GCA_934086255.1 uncultured Bacilli bacterium | reverse complement strand
TTTAATAATTCCAACTTCAAAAATAATTTTTTTGTTACTACTTCTTTTTAATAATATATCTAATTCATTCAATTCAAGAATTAAATTATAAATAGAATCAAAATCGTTGTTATTATATAAAACTAAATGATCCTTAAGATAATCCATAAAACTATCTAATAAAATAACTATATCTTTACCCAAATTTTCCAATTCAGTTAATAGATTCAAAATACTAGAAACATCAGCATTGAAAATATAATCTGTTAAAGATTTTAAATATTCCTCATTCACAATACCCTTTAAAGTATAATAATCATCAACAGTAATTTTATCAGAATAAGAAGTTAATTTATCTAACATGCTAATCGAATCTCTTAAACCACCATCACTATATTTTGCAATTAAATTCAAGACTTCATCATCAATATTAATTTTTTCACAATTAACAATATATTTTAATTTATTAACAATATCATTGTTTGAAATGCGTTCAAAACTAAAACATTGACATCTAGAAATAATAGTTTCTGGAATTTTGTAAAATTCTGTAGTTGCCAATATAAAAATAACATGAGCAGGAGGTTCCTCAAGAGTTTTTAACAATGCATTAAAAGCTCCACTCGATAACATGTGAACCTCATCAATAATATAAATTTTATATTTCGATATACTAGGCATTAAATTAACACTATCTCTTATTTTTCTAATCTCTTCAACACCGTTATTAGAAGCAGCATCAATTTCAATAATATCAGGATTATTTTTATTATTAAAAGCAATACAACTATCACATTCATTGCAAAATGTAATTCCATTCAAATTAAAGCAATTAATAGTTTTAGCAATAATCTTAGCCATACTTGTTTTGCCAGTTCCTCTTGGGCCAGCAAATAAATAAGCATGAGAAATGCAGTCATTAACAATAGAATTTTTAAGTATCTTGACAATAGAATCTTGACCAGCGACCTCATTAAAATTAGTTGGTCTATATTTTCTATATAAAGCTAAATAAGCAATAATATCACCCCCAAAACAACTATAAATATTGTATCAAATTAAAGTAATAAAGTCTATGTCTAAGATAACCTGATAAATCATTTTTATGTTTCACGTGAAACATTAGAAATAAGCACTTATTAACAATTTAATAATGCTTTTCAATTCGAAATTATTTCCCGGGAAATAATTTACAAGTTATTTCTATATAATGAGTATTTTCAAGATCATAACAATCAATATTATTTTATCTAAAAACAATGTTTCACGTGAAACATAAGATTAGAATAAAAAAAATTAAAACAATTACTTAATAAAAAGAAAGACAAAATATTTTAGAATAATAACAAGCATTAAAAATATTGATATTTTCTAATGTTTCACGTGAAACATTAGAAATAAGTATTTATTAACAATTTAATAATGCTTTTCAATTCAAAATTATTTCCCGGGAAATAATTTACAACCCAATTTTATATTAATAAGTATTTTCAAAATCATAGCAATCAGTATTATTATATCTAAAAACAATGTTTCACGTGAAACATAAGATTAGAATGCAAAAAATTAAAACAGTTACTTAAATAAAAAAAAAGACAAAATATTTTAAAATAATAAACAAATATTAAAAATATTGATATTTTCTAATGTTTCACGTGAAACATAAAAATAAATACTTATTAACAATTTAATAATACTTTTCAATTCAAAATTATTTCCCGGGAAATAATTTACAAGCTATATCTATATTAGATGAACATTTTTAAGAACATAATACATTAATATAATTTTATTTTAAAAACAATGTTTCACGTGAAACATTGTTAACCTCTAATATTACTAAAAAACTCTGACAATATTTTCTTATATTTATCTGCAAATTCATTATCATCAAATTGTTTACAGCTAATACGATCATAGTTACTTTTTAAATTAATTTCATATTTGGAAGAAATTAAGTAATTAACATTTCTAATACGCGATTCAGCAATAGCATTCATACACATTTTACAAGGTTCTAAGGTAACATACATAGTACATTCATTTAAAATAAAAGTTTTTAAACATTTACATGCTTTAATAATTGCCAATATTTCAGCATGATATACTGAAATATTTTTACTATTTTTCTTATTGTATGCTTTAGCAATTACTCTATTTCTAAAAACAATAACACAACCTACTGGAACATTATTTGTTTTTAACGCTTTTTTTGCTTCTTTTAAAGCTAAACTGAAGTAATAATTGTCTTCATTTAATAACATAAAAAACCTCCAAAAAAAAGTGCACACGCATAGAGGATCTTAAGGCTGCTATTTTCCAATCCTGACCTAATTCAATCTTATGCGTTGCACAAATATATATTATAATAAAACCAAAAAATAGTCAATCAATGTTTCACGTGAAACATTGAAAAAAATATTTATTAACAATTTTAAATTAAAAGTTTTACAATTGTAACTATACATATTAAAACACAAATACTATAAACTAATATATAACTTATGTAAAAAGCAAAATAAAAATATAATTAATTAAGTTAATATAAACAAAATAAATCAAACTTAAAATAATTATATTTAAAATTTAATAACATATTGACAAAAGTTTCACGTGAAACATTGAAAAATAACACTTATTAACAATCTGCAAAAAAACTATAAAATGCAAATAACAAACATTTGTTTTATAAATAGTAAGAAAAAATGATGCCTAAGCATCATTTTCTTTAGATTCGGTATTTTCTAAATCTTCGTCAACCTTTTCTGTTACAGTAACTGACGTAACAATCTGACCATCTTTAAGACTCATTAATCTAACACCTTGCGTATTTCTCTTCAAAGTAGAAATCTTAGAAACATCAAGTCTAATAACAATACCATTATTTGTTGTAATAATTAAATCTTCGTCCCCAATAACAGATTTAAATGCAATAATTAAACCATTTTTATCAGTAATATTAAGCGCTTTTACGCCCTTACTACCACGATGAGTAAGTCTATATTCACCAACATCGGTTTTCTTACCATAACCATTTTCTGTTACCACTAAAATATATTCATTAGGATTTACAATTTCAGCTCCAATTACCTTAGAATCAGTTAAATCAATACCCTTAACACCAGAAGCACTACGCCCCATCATACGGACTTCAGTTTCCACAAAACGTACCATTCTTCCACTATTAGAGGCCATAATAACTTCATCATTACCAGATGTCATTTTAACACTAATTAACTCATCTCCATCCTTAAGAGTAATAGCAATTTTACCATTCTTTCTAATAGATTCAAACTCACTTATAGGAGTTCTCTTAACAAGACCACCCATAGTAAAGAATATCAAACTCTTACTATCATCAACATCATTAGGATTAATTGGAATAATTGAGTTAACAATTTCACCTTTTTCCAAAGGTAATAAATTAACAATAGGTAATCCCTTAGATTGTCTACTAGATTCAGGTATTTCATATCCCTTTATTCTATATACCTTACCGAAATTAGTGAAGAATAATATATGATCATGAGTAGAACAAGTAACTAACTTATTAACAAAATCTTCTTCATTAGTAGACATACCTTTAATACCAACACCACCACGATTTTGTGATCTGTATGTACTTGTTAACAATCTCTTAATATAACCTTTTTCTGTAAGAGAAATCATAATGTTTTCAACAGGTATTAACGATTCATCCTCAATATAATCAATAGCAGTCATATCAATTGAAGTTCTTCTTTCATCAGCAAATCGAGCCTTAATTTCCAACATTTCCTTCTTGATAATTGCAAGAACCTTTTCATTACTAGCTAAAATAGATTTCAATTCTTCAATTTCAAGTAATAATGCTTGCAATTCAGCTTCAATCTTTTCACGTTCCAATCCAGTTAAACGACGTAATTTCAATTCTAAAATAGCATCAGTTTGCACATCAGTAAGACCAAATCGATCCATTAATTTTTCTTTTGCTTCAACATCACTCTTAGCAGCTTTAATAATCTTAATAACTTCATCAATATTATCTTGTGCAATTTTATAACCTTCTAAAATATGAACACGTTTTTCATCTTTTTCTAAATCAAACTTAGTTCTTCGTATAATAACTTCCATTTGATGATCTATATATTTAGATATAATATCCTTTAATCCTAATGTTCTAGGAGTCTTTCCATCAATCATCAACAAAGTTATACCATAGCTAATTTGAAAATTAGTATGTTTGTATAAATTGTTAAGTACAACTTGAGGATTTGCATCTCTCTTTAAGGTAATAGTAATCTTAACACCATTCTTTAAATCAGTATGATAATCAGAAATACCTTCAATAACCTTATCCCTGACAAGCTCAGCAACTCTATTTTTTAAATCCATAGTATTAACACCATATGGAACTTCAGTAACAACTATACTAGAATGATTACCATTTTCAACTATTTCTGCCTTACTTCTAATAGTAATTGTACCTTTACCAGTTTGATAAGCCCTCATAATACCTGAATTACCAAGAATAATTCCTCCAGTAGGAAAATCGGGACCCTTTATATGTTGCATTAAACCTAAAGTATCAATATCAGGATTATCAATATAAGCGACACAACCATCAATAACCTCACCTAAATTATGTGGTGGTATATTAGTAGCCATACCAACAGCAATACCCATAGTCCCATTAACTAAAATATTAGGAAATCTACTAGGTAAAACAACAGGCTCATCTAGAGTTTCATCAAAATTTTTAGTCATATCAACAGTATTTTTTCTAATATCACTAAGAAGCTCAAGCGATAACTTAGATAAACGAGATTCAGTATAACGCATTGCAGCAGCGCCGTCACCTTCAATATTACCAAAATTACCATGACCATCAATCAATAAATAACGTTGATTGAAATCCTGAGCCATTCTTACCATAGCCTCATAAATAGAACTATCACCATGTGGATGATAATTACCCATTACTTCACCAACTGTTTTTGCACTCTTTCTATGTGGCTTATCTGGAGTATAACCAGAATTAAACATACTCCATAAAATACGTCTATGAACAGGTTTAAGACCATCTCTTAAATCCGGTAAAGCACGAGACGTAATTACACTCATTGAATATTCCAAGAAAGAAGTTTTAACCTCATCAACAATATTATTTTCAGCTAAACTATCCCTTTCATGAAAATATCCATTAAACTTATCAACATCAACTTCTACTTTTTCAAGTTCTTCATCAAAAGTCTCAGAATTATTCAAAGCAGCATCTTCGACTTTTTCTATATTATCTTTATTATCCATAAAAACCTCCTAAATATCAAGATTTTGTACATACTTAGCATTTTCCTCAATAAAAGCTCTTCTAGGTTCTACTTCATCACCCATCAACTTAGAGAAAATTTGATCAGCAGCCATACAATCATCAACAGTAATCTTTCTTAAAACTCTTTTTTCTATATCCATTGTAGTTTCATTTAACTCATCGGCATCCATTTCACCAAGCCCTTTCATACGAGCAATTTCAGCACGAGCACGAACATTATCAGGTAAAGTTGATAAATATGCTTCTTTTTCTTCTTCATTCAAAACATATTTACGCGTTTTTCCATGAGTAATTCTAAACAAAGGAGGTTGTGCAGCATATACATGTCCACCCTCAATTATAGGCTTAAAAAATCTATAAAACAAAGTCAACAATAAAACCCTAATATGAGAACCATCAACATCCGCATCGGTCATTATAATAATTTTATCATATCTTAGCTTAGATAAATCAAATTCATTTCCAATACCAGTACCAAAAGCAGTAATAATAGTCCTTATTTCTTCATTAGAAAGTGCCCTGTCAAGCCTTGCTTTTTCAACATTAAGTATCTTTCCTCTTAAAGGAAGAATTGCTTGTGTCATCGAATCTCTACCTTTTTTAGCAGAACCACCCGCACTATCCCCTTCGACTATAAATATTTCAGAAACCTTTGGATCTTTACTCTTACAATCAGACAACTTTCCAAAAAAGTTAGTAGTAGATAAATCAGATTTTCTAGTAATCTCTCTTGCTTTTCTAGCAGCATTACGAGCTCTACTAGCAAGAATAGCCTTATTAATAATTATTTTCGCATCTTCTGGATTTTCTAATAAAAATCTTTCAAACCCAGATGAAAAAACACTATCAGCAAGTTTTCTAACTTCGCTATTACCAAGTCTACCTTTAGTTTGACCCTCAAATTGAGGATTTGGATGTTTACAAGAAATTATCATTGTAAGCCCTTCTTTAACATCATCACCAGTCAAAGAATCATCTTTATCCTTTAACATATTATTCTTTTTAGCATAACTATTAATAACTCTAGTTAATGCACGTCTAACACCTTCTTCATGTGTTCCTCCATCATGCGTATTTATATTATTAACAAATGAATAAATATTATCATTATAACTAGTATTATACTGCATAGCAACTTCAAAAAACACTCCTTGTTCTTCACCCTCTAAATGGATAATATCATCATGAATTGGAGTTTTACCTTGATTTATAAACCTTACATACTCACTAATACCACCTTCATAAACAAACTTTTCACCAGTAGTATCTTCATAATCCCTATCATCTCTTAATGTAATACAAAGACCTTTATTCAAAAATGCCAATTCACGAACTCTTACTTTCAAAGTATCATAATCAAAAACATCACTGTCAAATATATCAGCATCAGGTTTAAAGGTAACAGTAGTACCAGTTCTATTTTCACTACATTTATCAATTACATGAAGTGGTTCAACAGTATGTCCACCATTTTCAAATCTTATATAATTAACTTCACCATTCTTATAAACTTTAACTTCTACCCATTTAGATAAAGCATTTACAACAGACGCACCTACTCCATGTAGTCCTCCAGAAACTTTATAACCGCCTCCACCAAACTTACCACCAGCATGAAGAACAGTATAAACAGTTTCAACAGTACTAATACCAGTCTTTGGATGTATATCAGTAGGAATACCACGTCCATCATCCTTTACAGTAATTGAATTATCTTTATTAATAATAATATCAATATTCTTACAATATCCAGCTAAAGCTTCATCTATAGAGTTATCAACAATTTCCCAAACTAAATGATGTAATCCTTTAACATCAGTAGTACCTATATACATACCAGGTCTTTTTCTTACTGCCTCTAACCCCTCAAGAACTTGAATAGCAGAAGAATCATATTTTTTTTGATTTTCATCCATAATTTCACTTCCTATTTTACAATTTTTCCATCTTTCAAATTAAAAATACTAGCTTTGTCCAATATCTTTGAACTAATATTTTTAACATCAGTAGTAGTTATTATAAACTGTATATTAGATTTAATAAACTTTAATAAATTACTTCTTTTTTCTATATCTAACTCACTAAATATATCGTCCAATAACACAATAGGATAATAACCTTTTATTTCTTTAAATATATTAATCTCACTAAGTTTTAACGATAAAATTGCCACTCTCTGCTGCCCTTGAGAACCATACAATTTTAAATTTTCATCATTAAGATAAAAATCAAAATCATCTCTATGCGGACCATACAAAGTAATTTTTTGACTAATTTCATTAACAAAATTTTCCCTATAAAAATTAATTAATTCATTCTTATCACAACATGGCAAATTACATAAATAATTAATTCTAAGGCCATCTTGTTTCATAATTTTATAATAAACACTAGAAATACTCTCATTTAATTTCGAAATAAATATTTTTCTATAATTCATTATAATGATAGCACGATCAATTAAATTATTAGTAATAACATCAAAGTAATCAACATTAATATTGTTAAAATTCTTTCTTATATACTCATTTCTAATTTTAAGTATTTTATTGTATTCATTCAAAACCTTAACATACGAAGGATACAATTGACACAATTCCACATTCATAAGATTTCTTCTTATAGAAGGAGATTTTTTAACAATATCTAAGTCATCTGGTGAAAACATAATAACATTCAAATTAGCTAGATAATCAGTAACCCTATTACAAATATTACCATCAATTCGTAATGATTTATTATTTTTTTCCAATATAACTTCCAATTTTTTACTAATCTTTCCTACCTTAACAGTACCCCTAACTTTTCCAAACAAAAAACCTTTTTTAATAATTTCTTCTTCTGTCACATTTTTGTCAAACTTAGTAAGAGCTAACATATAAATTGCATTAAGTATACTAGTTTTTCCTTGAGCATTATTTCCAATAAAAACATTAATATTTTTATTAAGTTCTATATCAATATTTTCTATTTTTCTAAAATTAATAATTTTTAAGTTTTTAACATACATATTTAAAAATAAAATAAAAATATATCAAATTTGCACCAACTCCCAAACCAGTATACTCATACTTGCACATATATTATACCATAAAACACCCTAAAAAAAAACGATTTTAATACTTTTAATCGTTTTTTTCTTCGTTTTTTCTCCTACGAATAACAGATTCTAACAAAGTAGATCTAAGAACCTGATTATCAATAGAAAAATAAGGAATATCCAATAAAACTTGTTTATCTCTCTTGAAGGTTATAATAGTTTTTTTCTCATGTTTATTATAACTAACTAAATTATTCAAAGAAATCCAAACATTTTGTTTTACAACTGAAGATTTTACAGGAAAAAATATAATACTTCTACTTTCTTCAACCACAATTGGAGCCTTGTAAACACTACCAAGAATACTTTTCGAACTCAAAAGTCTTCCCTCATATGAACTTCCGAAATACAAACAACTACGTTCCATAATAGAATAAGCATTATCATCAACTATATAATCACCATTAGTTTCAATAACTCTAGATTTCTTATCATTTATTGGAATAATCATTACTGTATCCCTATTAATATCATAATCCATAAAATCACCCCCATACACAAAAATTAATATATAAAAATATATTGACCAATACCCTACCATATGAAGATGTCGAATTTTATCGAAAATTGTCGAAAAATACTAAAAAAATTAAAAAAAGACCAAATTTTGGTCAATTTTTAATTTTTAATAAGTTCTAATAGGTAAAATTAAAGAAATTAAACTATCATCATTTGCTTCTTTTAATAAAATTGGTTTTACTTCACCAACAAAAGTAAGTATAACTTCATCACCCTTAACTTTTGATAAAGCCTCCATCATATATTTACTACTAAAAGAAATTTTTATATTATCAGAGCAATTAATACTCATTTTTTCTTCAACTTTACCAATTTCTAAAGACATTGAAGTAATTTTTAACAAATTATCGTTAATTTCTAAAGTAATAATATTATTATCTTTATCATTATTAAGTATACTAGCACGATCAACCATATTATAAAACTCACTTCTATTGACTCTTAAATCAAATAAACTATCATTTGGAATTAAATTCTTTGTATTAGGATAATTACCACTAATTAACCTAGATTGAAAAATAATATTTTCAAAACCGAATATAATTTTACTATTATATATATACATATTAACATTACCATCAAAATCGCTAGGTAAAATTTTAAATAATTCACCCAAATTTTTACTTGGTATAATAATATCTACCAATTTTTCAAAACTATCAGATAAAATAATCTTCTTAAGAGCTAATCTATAAGAATCAGTTGCACTACATTCTAATAATTTATCATTTATTTTTATATTAACACCAGTTAACACTACTCTAGCTTCATCCATACTAGTAGCATAATTAGTTTGAGCAATCATATTCTTAAGTTCATTAACAGGCAAACTAATAACATCAGAAGAAAATGATAAATCTATCTGAGGATATTCCTTAATATCAATACCATTTAAACTAAACTCACTATTTTCAGTATAAATCATTATCTTATAATCATCAAAAAGTTCAACATTAATAAATTTATCTTCTAATTTTCTTATTATGTCTAATATATATTTACCTTTTATAACAATACTACCAGTATTAACAATATCAATATCATCACTTTTCTCAATAATTGATTGAATGGTTATATCATTATCAGATGCTGTAAGAACTAGTCTATCATCAAAAAGTTCAAATTTTATTCCTGATAGTATTGGTATAATATTCTTATTTGATAAAGCTTTTGAAACATTATTAAGTGCTTCAAGTAAAACATTTTTTTTAATTCTAAATTTCATATTTCATTCCTTCTTTCTTTTAATATATTTATTATTTATATTATTACTGTTAATATTGTTAATAAGTCATCAATTTCCTTATCTATAAACAGTTTAAACTAATTTTATTATGTTAATAAGTTGGATATTTATTAACATTTACTAACATCATTATGTTAATTGCTTTTCAATATCATCAATAGCACTCTTTAAATTACTATTAGTTTTCATTTCACCTGCTATCTTATTGCATGCATGTATTACAGTAGCATGATTCTTACCAGAAAACTCAATACCAATTCTTTCATATGATTCATCAGTTAGTTTTCTACACAAATACATAGCAACCTGTCTTGGAATAGCAAGACTAGGAGTTCTCTTTTTAGACTTCATATCCTCATAAGAAATCTTATAAAAATTAGCCACTTCTTTTTGAATTCTCCTTATATTATTACTATCAGTAACTTGTTTTTTAGTAAAATCTTTCAATGCCTCCATCGCAAAATCAACTGTAATATTACTTTCATTCATAATAGCAGAGTAAGCAACCAATCTATTTATCGATCCTTCAAGCTGTCTAACATCATTTCCAACATTTGAAGCAATATAATTAACCACATCATCATTAAGTAATATATTTTCTCCCCGAATTTTCTTCTTTATAATTGCAACCTTAAGAGAAGTATCCGGAGGATCAATATCAACCTGTAATCCCCAACAAAATCTAGTTTTTAAACGATCTTCTAGAAACTTTAAATCTTCAGGAGATCTATCAGAAGAAACAATAATTTGCTTACTATCATTATACAAGTTGTTAAAAGTATGAAAGAACTCCTGTTGAGACTTTTCTGCCCCACCTAAAAATTGAATATCATCAATAATCAAAACATCTATATTTCTATACTTATTTTTAAAAAACTCAATATAATCTAAATTATTCATATGCTGCTGATTATTTCTAGACAATCCTACAAAATCATTCATAAAATTATCACAAGTTACATATAAAACTCTAAGTTTGTGCTTATTAACAATAAAATTACCAATAGCATGCATTAAATGAGTTTTACCAAGACCACTATTACCATAAATAAAAAGTGGGTTATACATAGTACCAGGATTTTCAGCAACAGCTAAAGCAGCAGCTTGTGCAAACTTATTAGATTCTCCAACTACAAAACTTTCAAAAGTATAATTACTTTTTAAATTAGAATTAAAATTACTATAAGAATTAAAATCATTAACTTTAACTGGTTCTGTTTCCTTTTTCTCAACTTCTAAAAAATTATTTAAATCTTTTTGTAAAATATAAACTATGTTATCAACAGGTTTTGTTAATAACTTATTAAAACTATCTAATATCAATTGTTTATAATGTTCATCAATATGATTCTTATAAAACATAATAGGAACAACCAAACGTATATTATTTTCATTTATATCAAAGAAATCAATTCCGTTAAACCAGGTTTCAAAAGACATTGAATCTAAATTAACACTAATTTCATCTAAAACTTTTTTCCATAAAGAATTATTGTCCATCGAAACCACTCTCCCCCATCATAAAGTATTTGCATCTAATTACATTGTAATACAAATTGTTAAAAAATAAAATAGCAAAAAAGTTATTAACAAGTTATTAACAGACTTATTAACATACAATTTCCTTTGTTTATATATAATAAATTAATTTTCAACAAATTTCAACAATTTTTTTATTAACAAATTAACAATGAAACAATTATTAACTGTTAATTAACGTTGAAACTGTTAATTTCAAAAAAAACATTGACAACTAGTCTATTTTTTTCTTATAATAATAGCGAATAAGTTTGGAGGTGCAAGAAGTGAAAAAAGGAACATATCAACCTAATAAGCGTAGAATGAAAAAGAAACACGGTTTTTTCTCACGTATGAAATCAGGAATAATTAACAGCAGAAGAAGAAAAGGCAGAAAAAAATTATCAAAATAATATCCACTAGAAAAAGTGGTTTTTTCCTTATAAGGGGGTAAATATGAAAAAAATTAATATCATCAAAAAATCAGATGAATTTAGTTCAATAATAAAAAAAAGAAATGGTGTTTCAAACAAATACTTTATACTAAATATAGAAAACAACGATTCTAATATTCCAAAATTTGGTATAACATTTGTAAAACACATAGGAAACGCCGTAACAAGAAACAAATTAAAACGTAGAACTAAATCAATAATAGATAATAATAAAAATATTTACCAAGATAATAAAAAATATATAATTATTATAAAGAAAGATGCTGTTGACATTACTTATCAAGAAATGGAAAAACAACTAATTTCTATTTTTAAAAAAGGAGAACAATATGAAAAATAAAATAGCTAAAATATTAACTGTCTTTTTATTAATAATAACACTATCTGGTTGTACAAAAACATTAACAGACAGTGATAACAAACCAGTAAAATATGAAAAAACTGGTCAAAATGTAACAGAAAACATAGTATGTAAACCAACAGATAAAGAATTAATAAAACTATATGAAGAAAACAAAAAAGATATATCAAAATTACCAGATTGTAACAATTTAAAAATATCTGGAGATTATGAAGGCTTATGGAATACCATATTCGTAAGACCATTAGCATTTATAATAATCAATCTAAGTAAAATAGTAGGCAGTATAGCAATATCATTAGTAATAATAACTCTTATATTAAGAGGAATCCTATACCCAGTAACTAAAAAAACTGCTATACAATCTGAAATGATGAAAAAAGCTCAACCAGAATTAACTAAGTTAGAAAAAAAATATGAAAATAAAACAGATCCTGAATCAATGAATAAAAAAGGTCAAGAAATGCTAGCAATATATAAAAAATACAACATAAATCCAATGTCAGGATGCATATTTGCTTTCTTACAATTACCTATTCTATTAGCATTCTGGGAAGCAATTCAAAGAGTACCTGCAATATATGAAGAAACATTCATAGGAATAAACATGGGAATAACACCATGGACTGCCATAACAAATGGAAATTGGTACTACATAATAATACCAGCACTAATTGTTATAACAACATATTTCTCATATAAAAACAACAAACAAATGAAAGAACAAGACAACGCAATGGCAAACCAAATGAACATGATGATGAACTTTATGACCATATTCATAGGATTTATGGCATTTACACTACCAACTGCAATAGCATTTTATTGGATTACATCATCATTATTTACAATAATCCAAAACAAACTAGTTAACAGGAGCATTAAAAATGGAAAATAAAATATATACAGGAAAAACAAAAGAAGAAGCAATATCTAATGCTTTAATAGATTTAAATGCTAAACAAGATGAAGTAATAATAATAGAAAAAGAAGCAAAAAAAACACTATTTAATAAAAAAGTAGAAATAATTGCTATAACAAAGTCAGAACTAAATAAAGAAATAAAAGACTTTTTATACAAAACAGTAAAAGATATGGGCTTCGATTGTAATATTGAAACAAAAACACGAGATACACAATTAATCTATAACATAATATCAGCAACATCATCAGTTTTAATTGGTAAAAATGGAAAAACTATTGATGCTTTACAAACACTAGCAAGTCAAATGGTTTCAACAAAATATAATACATTCTACAAATTTACTGTAGACGTAAATGATTATAAAAATCAAAGAAAATCAAGACTAGAAAAACTTGCTAAATACACAGCAAAAGACGTAGCAAAATCTAAACAACCAGTTAGTTTAGAACCAATGAATTCATATGAAAGAAGAATAATTCACAACGTATTAACAAACTCAAAAGATGTAATAACACAAAGCGAAGGTGAAGAACCAAATAGATACGTTGTAATAAAACCAAAAGAAGACTAAAAAACTAGTCTCCTTTTTTTTCATACTTTTGCCAATCTTCATACTCAGTCATATGATTAAACATCTTTTTAATAAAACCTTGTGAATGATACATTTTAATAAGTTTTCTCTTTTCGTTAATAGAATTTGGATTATATTTAGTTTGATTAGTTCTTAGTTCTGTAACTTTACTCTTAGTATAATATTTTCCAAAATAAAACAACTCCCCTTCTACATTTCCACGATCATATATATTAGTAACCATTTTATTAATTTTCTTATGATGCATATGTCCATACTCTCCTTTAGGATTATGAGTAACAATAACCTTCCAGTCATAAGCTTTAATAATTTTATCTAAATCATTTTCTATATCATTATAACAAAGCTTCCAATTATCTCTTTTTCCTTTTGTCTTATCCGGATACCAAAGTGCAATTAATTCATCATCAGTTCTATTCAAAACACGTTTTATTTCATTCAAACGAACCTTATTCTTACCACAAGTAACACAAACAACAACATAATCGCCATCAATAAGATGTCCCCCACCCCATAAAGTTTCATCATCAGGATGCGCAACAATCATTAATTTATTATATTTACTAAAATCAATCTTTTTCAAATCTTTATCCAAATTATGATAAAAATTAAAATAATAAATTAAAGTACCAAAAATAATACAAACTATCAATATAATAATAAATCTAAAATACTTCATTTAATCACCCGAAAACACTTTCACTTACCAATTATACCATCTTATATATAAAAATAAAATAAAAAACTAAATACTCAAACTAAAAAATGTAAAAAAAACATAAATTGCACAAAAAAATACGAAAAATGTGATATATTATAAAAAATATGGTATAATACAATGCGTAAAAAAGAGGTGGTAAAATGAACGATACAATCGCAGCAATATCTACAACACTAGGAGTCGGAGCAATTTCAATAATAAGAGTCTCAGGATTAGAGGCAATAAAAGAAGTAAATAAAATTACTAAAGCAAACATTCTAGAAAAAGAAAGTCACACAATAACTTATACATATATTGAAGACAATAACCAAACAATAGATGAAGTACTAGTAACAATAATGAAAGCACCCAAAACATTCACAAGAGAAGACATAGTAGAAATAAACTGTCATGGTGGAATAGCAACAACTAAAAAAGTATTAGAATTACTATTAAAACAAAATATTCGTTTAGCAGAACCAGGAGAATTCACAAAAAGAGCATTCTTAAATGGAAGAATAGACTTAACTCAAGCAGAAGCAGTAATGGACTTAATAAATGTAAAAAGTGATACAGCAAGACAAATAGCAATAAATAATTTAAAAGGAAACACAACAAAAAAAATAAGAAACCTAAGAAAAAAACTATCTGATATATTAGCAAACATCGAAGTTAACATAGACTATCCAGAATACCAAGATATTGAAGAAATGACAGTAGAAAAAATAAAAAATGAATTAGACAATATTAAAGACGAACTAGATAAAATAATAGAAAACTCTAAAAATAGCAAAATAATTAAAGACGGAATAAATGTCGCAATAATAGGAAGACCAAATGTAGGAAAAAGCAGTATTTTAAATATGTTTTCTGGTTATAACAAAGCAATAGTAACAGAAATCGCAGGAACAACCAGAGACATAGTAGAAGAATCAATAACACTAGATGGCATAGCACTTAATCTAATAGACACTGCTGGAATAAGACAAACAAAAGACAAAGTAGAACAAATCGGGGTAGAAAGATCAAAACAAGCAGTAGAAACATCAGATTTAGTTTTACTAGTACTAAATAACAATGAACAACTTCAAAAAGAAGATAAAGAGTTATTAGAACTATCTAAGAATAAAAAAAGAATAATAATTATAAATAAAAATGATTTAGAAAAGAAAATAGATATAAATGAGTTAAAACAAGAAGAAATAGTTACAACAAATACATTAAATGATGATGGTATAAAAGAATTAAAAGAAAAGATAAAAGAAATGTTTAACCTAGACAAAATAGAAACAAAAGATTACAACTATGTATCAAACATAAATCAATTAAGAAAAGTTGAAGAAGCTAAAAACTCTATAGAAAATATAAGACAAAATATAGAAAATAATTTACCAATAGATATTATAGAAATAGATTTAAAATATATTTGGGATACTCTAGGAGAAGTAATAGGAGAAACATATCAAGAAGAATTACTAGATAATTTATTTAGTAAATTCTGTGTAGGAAAGTAGGGATAATATGAAGTATGAAATAATCGTAGTAGGAGGAGGACACGCCGGATGTGAAGCAGCATTAGCAGCATCCAGAAAAGGTCATAAAACACTTTTAATAACAGGAAACATTAAAAACATAGCAGACACACCTTGTAATCCTTCAATCGGAGGACCAGCCAAAGGAGTAGTAGTAAGAGAAATAGACGCCCTTGGTGGAGAAATGGGTAAAAACACAGACAAATCTATTCTTCAAATAAAAAAATTAAATACAAAAAAAGGACCAGCAGTTCAAGCACTAAGAGCTCAAATAGACAAAACAATTTATCCACAAGAAATGTTAAAAACATTACAAAATGAAAAAAATCTAGAAATAAAAGAAGACATAGTAGAAGACCTAATTGTAGAAAACAATACTATAAAAGGAGTCATAACAAAAAATGATGAAAAAATATATGCAGACGCAGTAATACTAACAACAGGAACATATTTAAAAGGAATGATTCTACGCGGAGATAAAAAACATTCTGGAGGACCTCATGGAGAAGAACCATCACTTCATCTAAGTGATAAACTAAAAGAACTAGGTTTTACAATTCAAAGACTAAAAACAGGAACCCCACCAAGAATCAAAAAAGACACAATAGACTTTACAAAAGGATTAGAACAAAAAGGAGACAACTATCCATTAACATTTTCCTATATGAATGAAGTAAAATATGATATAGAAAACCAAGAAAAATGCTATTTAATCTATACAACACCAGACACCCATAGGATAATAAATGAAAACTTACAAAAATCTAGTATGTATGGCGGATACGTCGAAGGAGTAGGACCAAGATACTGTCCATCAATCGAAGACAAAATAGTAAGATTTAATGACAAAGAAAGACACCAACTATTTTTAGAACCTGAAAGCCTATATTATGATGATATATACATTCAAGGTTTTTCAACAAGTATGCCAGAAGACATTCAAGAACAAATGGTTCATTCATTACCAGGATTAGAAAATGCAAAAATATTGAAATATGCTTATGCAATAGAATACGATGCAATAGATCCAACTCAATTAAAACAATCATTAGAAACAAAAATAATAGAAAATCTATTTACTGCGGGACAAATAAATGGAACATCTGGATATGAAGAAGCAGCATGTCAAGGTCTAATCGCAGGAATAAATGCATCCCTAAAACTAGAAGGCAAAAAACCACTAATTCTAAAAAGAAACGAAGCCTACATCGGAGTTTTAATAGATGACTTAGTAACAAAAGGAACAAAAGAACCATATCGTCTATTAACATCAAGAGCAGAATACAGACTACTTTTAAGAGATGATAATGCAGATCAAAGACTATCAGAAAAAGGACATGAAATAGGACTTCTAAAAGAAGAACAATATCAAAAATACAAACAAAAAGAACAAAAGATAAAAGAACTAATCGAAGAATTAAAAACAAGTTATATAAAACCAACAAATAACGAACTAAACATTGAATTAAAAGATAGAATATCATTATTTGAACTACTAAAAAGACCAGAAATAAATATTTTAGATTTAATAAAATATTTAAAAAACAACTATGAAGAAGAAATAATAAACAAAACCCAAATAATAGTAAAATATGAAGGATACATCAAAAAACAAGAAAGAGAAGCAAAAAAAATGACTGAATACGATGAAATAGCAATACCAGAAGACACAGACTTTAGAAAAATTAGCAATTTAGCACTAGAAGCAAGAGAAAAACTACAACAGGTAAAACCAACATCAATTGGACAAGCAATGAGAATAAGTGGTGTAAATCCAGCTGACATATCAATACTAATGATTTATTTAAAAAGGGGAAATAAAACAAATGACTAAAGAAGAATTTATATTAGAATTAAAAAAAATAAATATAATCCTAAACGAAAAACAACTAGAACAACTAAATAAGTATTACAAAATCTTAGTAGAAGAAAACAAAAAAATAAATCTAACAGGAATAACTGCTAAAAAAGAAGTATATTTAAAACACTTTTACGATTCATTAGCAGCAGCTCCGCTAATTGAAGATAAAAATACAAAACTATGTGATATAGGAAGTGGAGCAGGATTTCCTGGAGTAGTCTTAAAAATAGCATACCCACAACTAGATGTAACATTGGTAGACTCACTTGAAAAAAGAACAAAGTTTTTAAATTACTTAATAAAAGAATTAAACTTAGAAAACATAAAAGTAGAAACAGCAAGAATAGAAGAATACTCAAAAAAACACAAAGAAGAATTTGATATAGTAACATCACGAGCAGTAGCAAGCATTCCAGTAATACTAGAATTAGCTTCGCAATTAGTAAAAATAAAAGGATATTTTATAATTCTAAAAGCAAAAGTCGAAGATGAATTATTACAATCTGAAAATGCTCTAAAAACACTAAACTTTAAATTAGAAAAAATGTATCAATTCAAATTACCAGTAGAAAAAAGTACAAGAACAATACTAAAAATAAGAAAAATAAACAAAGTATCACAATTATACCCAAGAGATTTTGCAAAAATTAAACATAGACCATTGTAAAGTCTCTTTTTTTATTGTATAATTTACATCAGGGGAACTATAAAAAGAATGAAAAGAGGGATAATATGAACTTGGAAAAAGAAGTATTCGAACTTAATATAAACGATATAATGCCAAATAGATTTCAACCAAGAGAAATATTTGACGAACAAGCATTAAATGAGTTAGCTTTATCTATAAAAGAACATGGAGTAATTCAACCAATAATAGTAAGAAAAATTGGTGATAAATACGAAATAATAGCAGGAGAAAGAAGATATCGTGCTTCACAATTAGCAGGAAAAACAACAATACCAGCATTAGTAAGAGACATAGACGATAAAGAAACAGCTAAAATTGCTTTACTTGAAAATCTTCAAAGATCAGATTTGACACCAATCGAAGAAGCAAAAACATACCAAACAATTCTAAAATTAGATAATATAACTCAAGAAGAACTAGCAGCAAACCTAGGAAAATCACAATCAACAGTGGCTAACAAATTAAGACTTTTAAACCTAGCAGAAGAAGTTCAAACAGCACTACTAAATAAACAAATATCAGAACGCCATGCGAGAAGTCTATTAAATGTTTCAAACTTAGAAGATCAAAAGAAACTATTAAACCAAGTAATAATGAATAGATTAACAGTAAGACAATTAGATGATGAAATAATGGCCTTAACTGGAAAAAAACCACAAGAAGAACAACCAATACAACATCAAGACAAAAATATTTTAGAAGAAAACATAAATAAAATGGAAAATGATATAGTAGCAAATGCACTACAAAACAAGGAACAACTATCAGCAAATATAAATACCAATCAACAAGAACAACAAACTATATCTATTCCAAATGAAATAAAAGAAACAAATACTGAAACTAAAACAGAACAAGTAACACAAAAATCCAATATTTTTGATATGCTAAGACAAGAATCTACACCAGATACATCAATAGCACAACCATCAATTCCAACACTAAACGTTAACACTGATGTACAAAATCAACCATTAAATATCAACGAACAACCTATAAAAACTGAACAATCAATAAATATACCAACTATAAATGAAACACACCCACAAGAACAAACACCAGTAAGTATAAATGATAATCAATCTGCATCACAAGTAGTGACTATACCAAATGAACCAAAAGAAGAACAACCAAGTTATAATCAAGTATACGATTTAAGATTTGCTATAAATAACGTTAGGCAAGCTGTACAAAACACAGAAAAATTTGGTTTCAATATTGATGTTCAAGAATTCGACTTAGATAATGTTTATCAAATCATAATAAAAATAGACAAAAATAAATTTTAATGCCTATATATAGGCATTTTTTTAATATAAAAATAAAAACGTGAAAAATAACTTTAAAAACAAAGAAATTTTTGATAGAATATATATAGTATAAAGAAAGAAATAGGTGGTAACAAAATGGGAAAAGTAATATCTTTAATAAATCAAAAAGGTGGAGTAGGAAAAACAACTACAAGTATCAATCTTTCTGCATCATTAGCATTATTAAATAAAAAAGTTCTATTAATAGATCTAGATCCACAATGCAATGCAACAACAGGAATAGGTATAAACAAAGGGGAAATAGAAAAAAGTATTTACAACGTCTTAAATGACACATCTACAATAGAAGAAACCATAATAAAAACAAAATACAAAAATCTATACGTACTTCCAGCAAACATAAACCTAGCAGGAATAGACATAGAATTAGAACATAAAGACTCAAACATATCAAAAGCAGAACAATTAAAATACCATATTAGTAAAATAAAAGACAAATATGATTACATAATAATAGATTGCCCTCCATCACTTGGTATAATAACAACAAACGCCCTAACAGCATCAGACTCAGTAATAATTCCAGTACAATGCGAATTCTTTGCATTAGAGGGAATTACCCAATTACTAAAAGCAATAATGTATACTCAAGCAAATCTAAATCCAAACTTAGCAATCGAAGGAGTACTATTAACAATGCTAGATGTAAGAACAAACTTAGGATTAGAAGTAGTCGAAGAAATAAGAAAATATTTCAAAGACAAAGTATACAATACAATAATTCCAAGACTTATCAGATTAACAGAAGCACCATCACATGGAAAACCAATAATAGCATACGATCCAAAAAGTAGAGGATCAGAAGCATATCTAAATTTAGCCAAAGAGGTGATTGAAGCAAATGGAAACAAACAATAAAACAAGAAGAGCCCTAGGAATAGGACTAGAAGAACTATTCAACATTGAAGACATAAACTATGACAAAGTAGAAGAAAAAATAATGGAAACAGTAGAATTAGATGAAGTAAAAGAAATAAAACTATCTGATTTAAGAGTAAATCCATACCAACCTAGAAAAATATTTGACGAAGAAGCACTTCAAGAACTAGCAGAATCAATAAAAGAACATGGAGTAATCCAACCAATAATAGTCAAAAAAAGCATAAAAGGTTACGAAATAGTAGCAGGAGAAAGAAGATATCGTGCTTCACAATTAGCAGGAAAAGAAACAATACCAGCAATAATTAGAGATTTTACAGATGAACAAATGATGGAAATTGCAGTATTAGAAAACCTTCAAAGAGAAAACCTAAATCCAATCGAAGAAGCAGAAGCATACAAAAATCTAATGCAAACATTAAACTTAAACCAAGAACAACTAGCGAAAAAAGTTGGGAAGTCAAGAAGTCACATAACAAACATCCTTGGAATACTAAATCTTCCAGAATCAATAAAAGACTTAATTATTACAAATAAAATAACAATGGGACACGCCAGAGTATTATCAAAACTAGAAGATAAAGAAAAAATAGAAACACTAGCGGCAAAAACAATCACAGACAATTTAAGTGTAAGACAACTAGAACAACTATCATCAAATAATAGTGAATACGAAAGAAAGAATAAAATTACTAAACAACATAAAGAAAAATCAAGCGAGTACATTGATTTAGAAAAACAACTATCAGAATATTTTGGAACAAGAGTAAAACTAAATAATAAAAAAATGGAAATATCATATGAAAATGATAATGATCTAAACAGAATATTAGAAATAATGAACTATATAAGTAGGTGATAAAAATGAGCTTTATAGATTTTTTAATAAAAAACAATATTCATGAGCTAATACTATTCATACTAATAGGATTAACCATATATACAATTTTAAAAAAATTACTATTAACAAACAAAGAAAAAATAAATAGAAAACAACAAACAATGAAAAAACTAATAGTAAACATATTAAAATACATAATAATAATATTCTTAATCCTAAAATTACTAACAATCATAGGAATAAATGTTAGCTCAATAATCGCAGGATTAGGAATAGCATCAGTAATCATAGGATTAGCACTACAAGACATTATGAAAGATGTACTTTCAGGTATGTTTATCATCATAGAAAACCAATACGATGTTGGAGACGAAGTAGAAATTAATAAATGTCAAGGATACATAACAGAATTAGGATTAAGATCAACTAGAATAAAAACATTCGATTCAGATATCGTTACTATAGCAAATAGAAATATATCAGTAGTAAAAAACTGTTCAAGAGAAAAGCCAACAGTTATGATAGATTTACCATTTCCATATGAAACACCCAATCAAAAAGTTCTAGAAATGTTAGACAATATAAAAACAAGAGTAGAAAAAGAACTACAAGAATCCGTAAAAGAACTATCAATATTAGGACTGCAAACATTCGCAGACTCTTGCATAAAATACAGAATCATGTATGAGGCAAAAAAAGACCAAAGATACAAAACCAAAAGAGAAATCAATATGATAATAAAAGAAGAATATGATAAATCAAAAATATCAATTCCATACAATATATTAGAGGTAAGAAATGGAAAATAAAAATTATACAATAGGAACAAAAGTAATAATGAAAAAACAACATCCATGCGGAACAAATCTTTGGGAAATAACAAGACTTGGTGCTGATATAAAAATAAAATGTCTAAATTGCAAAAGAGAAGTAATGATACCAAGAATAGAATTTAATAAAAAACTAAAAAAGATAGTGGAGGACTAAAATGGCAAGAAAAAAGAAACAAAAAAAACTAGTATTACACCCAGTTACAGGATTTATAGTTTTAATCGCAGTAGTCATAGTATTAAGTGCAATACTATCACTTTTAAATATTTCAGTCACATACAACACAATTAATACACAAACTAACAAACTAGAACAAACAATAATAACAGTTACTAATATGCTAAGTTATGAAGGTGTAAAAACAATGATTTCAAATGCGGCCACTAACTTCATAAGCTTTACGACACTTTCAACATTAATAATAACTTTAATAGGAATAAAAGTAGCAGATGCAACTGGATTAATCCAAACATTTATGAAAAGAAGATTAAGTAAATTCAATCCAAAATTCATAACATTCTTAATAATGATACTAGCAATATTTTCAAGTATAGTAAATGAAGTAGGTTATGCACTTTTAATACCACTTGGAGCATTATTATTCCTATTTAACGGACGTAACCCTCTAGCAGGAGTAGCAGCAGCATTCGCTGGAGTAGCATTTGGATATAGCATAAGCTTTTTTGTCGGTTCAATAGACATTAACCTAATACCATACACAATGAAAGCAGCAAGATTAATAGATGAAACATTCTACGTTAGAATGACATCAAATCTTTACATAATGATTCCTTCATGCATTTTGCTTGCTCTAACAGGAACAATAGTAACAGAAAAAATTATAGTTAAAAAACTAGGCAGATACGTATCTAAAAAACATGATGAATTAGGAAAAACAAAAGAAATTGAATACTTAGATTTACAATATGAAGAACAAAAGAAAATAAAAGAAGAAGAAAGAGAAAAAAAAGGTAGTAAATATGCAAAAATATCAGCATTAATAGTAATACTAATATTTATCTATATGATAATACCAGGATTACCACTATCAGGAATGCTCTTAGATTTAAAAGAAAAAGCATATGTAGACCAATTATTTGGAAATAATTCATATTTTCAAGATGGATTCACATACATGCTAGCACTATTCTTCATAATAACAGGAATAGCCTATGGAATCGGAGCAAAAACTATAAAAAACGATAAAGACTTAATAGAAAAAACTAGTGAAGGATTATCATCACTTGGAATGCTTTTATTAATGATTTTCTTTGCATCACAATTCATATCAATATTAAAAGAAACAAACATTCCAACAATAATAGTAGTATTCTTAACCAACTTTTTAAAAATGCTACCACTATCAGGACTAGCACTAGTAATTATATCAATAATAATAATAGCAATAGCAAATATATTTATGCCAACATCAATGGCAAAATGGACAATAATATCACCAGTAATGGTACCTATGCTAATGCAACTAAATATATCCCCACAATTTTCACAATTCATATTTAGAGCAGCAGAATCTATGACAAACGGAATAACACCAGTATTAGCATATTTCGTTGTATATGTAGGATATTTAAATATATATAACAAAGATAAAGAAAAAACATATGGAATAAGAGATGGTATAAAATTAATGATGCCATACTTTATATGGATGACATTAATTTGGATACTAATAATAATTTCATGGTATTTAATTGGTTTACCATTAGGACCAAAAGTATACCCAACATTATAACAATACAAGGAGTGAGTAAAATGAGTTTAAAAGCAGGAATAGTAGGACTACCAAATGTTGGAAAATCAACATTATTTAATGCAATAACAAAAAAAAGTATATTAGTAGCAAACTATCCATTTGCAACAATAGACCCAAACGTCGGAATAGTAACAGTTCCAGATGAAAGACTAAAACCATTAGAAGAAATATATCTACCACAAGAAATAAAGCCAGCTACATTTGAATTTGTAGACATTGCAGGAATCGTAAAAGGAGCATCCCTAGGCGAAGGATTAGGAAACAAATTTCTATCACACATAAGAGAAACAGATGCAATATGTGAAGTAGTAAGATGCTTTAATGATAAAGAAATAACCCACGTCGAAGGAAGCGTTGACCCAATAAGAGATGTTGAAATAATTAATTTAGAGCTAGCACTTGCAGACCTAGAAATAATTACCAATAGAATAGACAAAATTAAGAAAAAAGCAGAAACGACAAAAGACAAAGAAGCGCTAATAGAACTATCTGCTCTTCAAAAATCAAAAGAAGCATTAGAAAAAAACATTCCATTAAGATTAATTGATTACACAAAAGAAGAACTATTTGCTATTAAGTCATTTAATTTTATAACATTAAAACCACATATATATCTAGCAAATATCGATGAAAACGAAATCGGTATAGAAAATGATTATGTAAAAAAACTAAAAGAATATGCAGAAAAAGAACAAGCAAAAGTAATAACAGTATCTGCTAAAATAGAATCAGAATTATCAGAATTAAATGATGAAGATAAAAACGAAATGTTAAAAGACTTAGGAATAGATCAAAGTGGACTAGACAAACTAATCGAAGCAACATATTCACTATTAGGCTTAAAAACCTACTTCACATGTGGACCACAAGAAGTAAAAGCATGGACATACAAAGATGGAATGAATGCAAAAGAATGCGCTGGAATAATTCACTCAGACTTTGAAAAAGGATTTATCAAAGCAGAAGTAATTGCTTACAAAGACTTAATAGAATATGGTGATGAAATAAAAGTAAAAGAAAATGGAAAATTTAGAATCGAAGGAAAAGAATACCTAATGCAAGATGGAGACATTTGTCATTTTAGATTCAATTTATAAAAAAATAGACTTATCAAAAGTCTATTTTTTAACTCATTCTATTTTTCTTTTTACCTAATTTCGAAGTCTTATAAAACTTATAAAGTCCAGGGGAAATAACTAAATCAAACTCACCAATATACTCAGTAACCTCAGCATTATAGCCAAGCTTCATTTCATTTAGACCCTTAAACTTATTATTATTTCCGAAATAACCAGTAATAGCATTCAGATGGAAATAAACAGCACCAAGCTTTGCATACTTTTCAATAATATACCATTTAAGTAAAAAATTAGGATAATAAAGACCATACTTAGGATTATAACCCTCTATTAAAAGTTCAACACCATACTTTTCAATAATAACACCCGTTGCACCAATAATAATACCTTGAGGATTCTTTTCAAAAAGTGATGAAGCATACTCCAATTCCTTTTTATAAGTAGCAAGCAACTTATCCGAAGTAATTTTAGAATTAGTAAGCTTATTATCAATCTTATTATTTTGACCAGCCACCTGTATCCTAGAATTAATATCCTCATTATTAGCAATTTCATCTTCATATAATTTTTTAATATTAGTCAAATACTTCTCAGTATTAAGCTTAGCAAAATAAAGCTCAAACTTATTACCAAAAAACTCTCCAAAATCCTTATAATAATTCAACTTTCTATAATGTTTCTTATAAACAAAACTATAAAAAATCTCCATATCATTATGATTGCCTTGTACTATTTCAACCCCTCTAGACTGAGCCTTTCTAATCTTATTTTTAATATTACTATCAAAATTTCTATACAAAGATTCAGCAGAACCAGTAACCTTTAAAATAGCATTCCATCTTGGTTTTTCGGTACCAAAAAACTTATTATCACCAAAATAACTATATCCATTATTTTGTAAAAAAACTATTATATCATTTTGATAAGGACTTGGAATAATATTACCATCTTTATCCCTTTTATTAGCAACAACCGGAGGATCAATCTTTAAAAACACATAATTGCTCTTTGCTAAATACCTTTTTAATTTTCTAGAAAGCTCAGTAATAAGTTGTTTATTGTCATAATCAATCAAAAAACCACGAGGAGCATAAGCGTATTTATGCCCAAAAAACAACTTTTTAGTAAGCATTAAAGTAGCACCAATAAGCATATTAGAATTATCAACAAAACCATAATACTCTACCTTAAAACCATTCTTTTTCATCAAGTTTCCATACATAGAAGTCTGATAATAAGTATGAAGAGGATGATTATCAGAAAAATTATCAAACTGTTCTGGTGTAAGAATAACAATTTTCATACAAACACTCCTCCTTCATTGTATTTTCATAATACTATAATAACTTTTTTTTAAACTAAAATCAATAAAAAAGTTTTATTTATATAAAAAATATTATATAATATTCACAAGGATAGGTGAAAATATGAAAATAATAAAAGTCAAATCAAGAGAAATATTAGACTCAAGAGGATGGCCAACAGTAGAAACAGACATCACAATCGAAGGAAACATTACAGGAAGAGCAAGCGTTCCAAGTGGAGCATCAACTGGTTCAAATGAAGCCTTAGAACTACGTGATAATGAAAAAAGATACCTAGGAAAAGGAGTCTTAAAAGCAGTAAACAATGTTAACACTATAATAAAAGAAAACATTATAAATAAAGACTTTGAAAACTTTCAAGAATTAGATGAATTATTAATAAAACTAGATAATACTAAAAATAAAACCAATCTTGGAGCAAATGCCATTCTTTCAGTATCACTTGCATACATAAAAGCATGTGCACAAAAAGAAAATAAAGAACTATATCAATACATCGGAGAAAAAAAACAAGTACCTAAGTGTATGTTTAACATATTAAACGGAGGAATGCATGCCGATAATAAGATTGAGTTTCAAGAATTCATGATTATGGTAAATAGAAAAACAATAAAAGAACAACTACAAATAGCAAGTGAAATATTTCACAACCTAAAAAACATTTTAAAAGAACAAGGATACAGCACCAACGTCGGCGATGAAGGAGGCTTTGCCCCAAATCTAAAAAACAATGAAGAGGCGCTAGATACCATTATAAAAGCAATAGAACTATCAGGATACAAACCAAAAAAAGATATACTAATCGCACTAGATATTGCAGCATCATCATTCTATGATAACAACAAAAAAATGTACTTGATAGACAATACCTATAAAACAACAGATCAAATGATTGAAATGTATAAAAAAATAATAAAAAAATACCCAATCTTCTCAATCGAAGACCCACTTGAAGAACAAGACTTTATAGGATTTGCCAAACTAACACAAGAATTACAAACAAACATAGTCGGAGACGACCTATACACAACAAACAAAAACTTATTACAAAAAGGAATAGAAAATAAATCAACCAACTTCATTCTTTTAAAAGCTAATCAAATAGGGACAATAACAGAAATGTTAGAAACAATAAACCTAGCAAGAGAAAACAATATAAACATGATAATATCTCATAGAAGTGGAGAAACAGAAGACACATTCATAAGTGACTTTGCAGTAGGCTTAGGAATACCTTACATGAAAAGTGGTTCACTATCTCGTGGAGAAAGAATATGTAAATACAATAGACTCCTAAGAATTGAAGAAAACTTATAGTTTTAAAATATTTCGTTACACATATAAATTAATAGGTGATTATAGTGAACGAGATATTTTTTTTAATATTTGCATTCTTAACAGTATTCTTAAGCATTAAACTATCAATATACGCAGACAATCTAAGCAAAACCAGCAACATATCAAAAGCAGTAATCGGAGGCCTCTTATTAGCGGGAGTAACATCATTACCAGAACTAATAACATGTACATCAGCAGTATTATTAAAAAACCCCTTATTAGCACTCGGAGACATCCTAGGAAGTAATCTCTTCAATATATTCATAACAGCACTCCTAGATATTATATTTATAAAAAAGATATATACGACAAAAACAACAAAAACAAATTATTTAACTTATTTAATATTAATAATAAATTATTTAACAATCTATCTATTTATAAAAGATAAAATAAATATAACAATCCTAAACATAAGTCTTCCTACCATCATTATTATAATATTATACTTGATATACATTAAACTATTACCTAAAAGTAAAGAAGAACAAACTAAAACAGAAATAAGACAAATAAAAAATATTAAAGAAAAATTGTTAATAACTTCAATCCTTATGATAGCATCAAGTGTGTTATTAACAACATTTGTTAATAACATAGCAAGTACACACCCATCATTTTCAAGCGGACTAATCGGAGCAATACTACTAGGAATAACAACAAGCCTACCAGAAGTCATAACATTCTATACCTTAATATCAATAGATAACTACGATTTAGCACTACAAGACATCATAGGAAGCAACCTGTTCAATTTGGTAGTTTTATCATTTTCAGACATTATATATAAACCATCATCAATATATAAACAAATAGACAATCACACAACAACAATTCTCATCCTAGGTCTAATATTTATAATAATAAGCCTTCTTCAAAACATTAGAACTAAAACTATATCAAAACTAACATATATAATTCCTTCCATAATAATAGTAAGCATCTATATCTATTTTTGGTTAATAGGTTTTATCTAAAACTATTGATTTACAAAAAAAAATATGTTAAAATACTCTTAGTTATTTAGGGAGGCGTACTATGACAATATTAGAAATAGCATTATTAGTAATTTGCGTTTTATTAATTATATTAGTATTATTACAAAGTGGTAAATCAGACGATGCTGGAGCAATCTTCAGTGGCTCAACAAGCGATCTATTTAAAAATAGAAAAGAACGTGGTAGTGAACTAGTAATAAGTAGAGCAACACTAGTACTAGGATTACTATTCGTAATAATATGTACTGTAATTTCATTTATTTAATAAAACAGATGTAATTCTGTTTTTTTTGTGGTATTATATAGACAGGTGATATAAATGAAAGAAAAAATACTAGATATATTAGAAATATCAAGAAACAACGCTATTAACCTAAAAGATATTTATAAAAAAAGTGGTTATACAAACTATACATATGAACAATTTTTAGAAGTAATCGAAGATTTAAAAGAAAAACAACTAATCTACTGTGTAGGCGGAGACAACTATACCCTTAATCCATTCGTCGAAGGAATCTTTCACATTAAAAGAAATGGCGATTGTTACGTATCTTATGATAATAAAACAATAAACGTAAACAAAGACTACAAAAAAATGTGCTTTGAAGGAGATAAAGTACTAGCAAGAATAACAGACTTCAATAATAACACAGGAACCATTAAAAAGATAATAGAAAGAAAAGGAATAATTGCAGAAGTAAAAACCATTAATAAAGAAAGATACGCAGTTGTAGGAAAAGACATGTATAAAATAAACCTAGATGATAAAATAGTAGATGGTATGCTAATAGGTATAAAAATAGACAAAACAAAAGAAGGAAAATACTATCGTGCTACCCTAGACACCATAATTGGTCACAAAAACGCTCCAAAACTAGAAGAAAACAAAATATTATATGCCAATAATTTCACAATAGGATTCACTGAAGAAGCATTAAAAGAACTAGACTACATACCATCATCAGTATTAGAAAAAGATCTTGAAGGAAGAAAAGACCTAAGAGACAAAATAATATTTACAATCGATGGCGACGATACAAAAGACATAGACGATGCTATTTCAATTGATATACTAGAAAACGACAACTATAAACTAGGAGTCCATATCGCAGACGTAACAAACTATGTAAAAGAAAACTCAAAACTAGATCTAGAAGCAAGAGAAAAAGCAACAAGTGTCTACATGCCAGGAGTCGTAAGCCCAATGTACCCACCACAACTATCAAATGGAATATGTTCCCTAAATCCAGACGTTGATAGACTAGCCCTATCATGCGAAATGGAATTTGATAAAAAAGGCAACTTAATAACATTTGATATATTCAAAAGCGTAATTCATTCAAATATTCAGATGACATATAAAAAAGTAAATAAAATACTAAATGAAAACGTAGTAGAAGAAGATTATGAAAAATATGTTGAAGCACTAAATAAAATGGAAGAATTAGCAAAAATACTAAGAACATCAAGGGAAAAAAGAGGAATGTTAAACTTTGACCTTCCTGAAAAGAAAATAAATATAAATGAAAATGACGAAGTAGAAAGCATCGAACTACGAATACAAGACACTGGAGAAACATTAATCGAAGACTTCATGTTAGCGGCCAATGAAACAGTAGCAACATACATCTATAACATGGGAGTAGAATCAATCTATCGTGTTCATGAATACCCAGACGAAGAAAGACTAAAAAATACTCTCACTATACTTAAAACATACGGAGTAGATATAAACACTAAAGTCAATATGTCAGATCCAAAAGTAATACAAAACATTCTAAAAGAACTAGAAACAAAAGAAAATAAAGATTTATTTACACAAATGATTCTAAGATGCATGGCTAAAGCAAAATACACAACACAAAAACAAGGACACTTTGGAATTGGGGTAGACTCAAGAAAAGGAGAATACTACACACACTTTACAAGCCCAATAAGAAGATATCCAGACACAACAATTCATAGAGTGCTGCATCTAATACTAAATGGTGAATTTGATAAACTAATGCAAGATTTATACAAATCAAAATTAGAAGAAATCGCCATACACTCATCACACCAAGAAATATCTGCAGAAAAATGCGAAAAACAAGCAAATAAATATAGAATGGCACAATTCATGCAAAATAAAGTTGGAGAACAATTTATAGGAAAAATAAACGGTTTCACTAAAAATGGAATGTTTATCGAACTAGACAATCTAGTCGAAGGAAGATTAGGCTTTGAAACAATGGATGATTATTATAACTATGACGAAGAATTACAAATAATAATCGGAGAAAGAACCAATAAAGTATATCGTCTTGGAGACACAATTGAAGTAACACTAACAAGAAGTGATCCTGAAAGCTATGAAATAGACTTCGAACCAATAAAAAAATCAAATAATAAAGTAAAAAAGGTAAAACAAAATGGAAATACTAAATAGAAAAGCAAAATACGATTACTTTATCGAAGACGAATACGAATGTGGAATAGAGCTACTAGGAAACGAAGTAAAATCCATAAGACAAGGAACATGTAATATCAAAGATAGCTATGCAATCATTAGAAAAAATGAAGTCTATGTAATAAATATGTTCATAAAAACCTATGACAAAACCGGAGCATTCATAAAAGATGAGACAAGAACTAGAAAACTATTACTACATAAAAAAGAAATATTAAAACTAAGAGATAAAATAGAAAAAGAAGGCTATACACTTATTCCGTTAAAAATATATTTTAATAAAAATAAAGTAAAAGTACTTCTAGGAGTCTGCAAAGGTAAAAAGAACTATGATAAAAGAGAATCATTAAAAGAAAAAGACATCCAAAGAAGAATAAACAAAGAATTGAAAGAAAAATAATTTCAATTCTTTTATTTACATATATAAACTTAATATGTTATTATATATACAAGGAAGTGATAATATGTCTGGATTTGGAACAGTATTAAAAGAGTACTTAGAGTTTTATAAAATATCACAAGTTGACTTTGCACAAAGATTAGGAATAACTCAAAAACATATGAATGAAATACTAAATGAAGTAACTGAAATATCAATAGATCTAATGATTGCAATAAGCCTTCTAACAGAGATAGAACCAAACTATATAATGCAAGTAGAAACAAAAAAAAGAATGTATAATTATTTGAAAAATAAGTTTAAAGATGAGCAAGAAATAAATAACTATTTAGAAACTTTCAAACTAAAAGAAATATATAAACTAGGATGGATTACATTAGAAGACAAAACATCATATGTAACAAATGCTATAAATCTTTTAGAATATATTAATTTAAGAACATTTGATCAATTTGAAGATTACTTCAATAATAAAATAATATCCCAAGAAGAAATAAAAGATAAAACTGGAGCATTTGTATGGATAAAAAGATGCGACAAACTAGCAAAAAGACAAGAAGTAAAAGCATACAATTCAAAAAACCTGCCTTTACTTCTAAAAAAATTAAAAAAACAAGAAAATACAATAGGAGGAATAACCGAACTATTAAACAATTATGGAATATACTTAGTACTAGAAGAATCTCTAGATAAAAATATAAGAGCATGTTCCCAAGTAAAAGGAATAAATCCAGCAATATACATAAATAAAAATATAAAAGATAAAGCAGAGTTTTATTATTCACTATACTATGAATTAAGCAAAGTAAAAAGTTATTTTAATAAACTTAAAAAATCAACTATTCTATCCTTAAAAAATGAAACAATAGAAAAACAAGAACAATTTGCTCTAAACGAAATGGTACCAAATGAAATATACAAAAATATAAAAGAAAACATATATAATATAGATGCAATCTGTAAGAAAAATAATATTGTAATAGAATTTGCACATTTTAGATTAATAAAAGACAAAATCCTAAAAACAGATAAACAATACCAAAAAATTATTGAATAAATAGCATATTTATGATATAATTTGCTCAACGGGGATGATATGGTTTCGACAGGAGTAATACGATTTAAACTGCAAGTAGATGGCAATCTTTAAATGCACAATTAAATATAACTGGAAACAGAAATTTAGCATTTGCTTAGTATAAAAAAGCAAAACTCTTCTATATTCCTAGTCTGTGGGAATATTTAAGGGTAATACCTAGCAGACTATATTACTATTTTTCTTACGAATAGTAATGAATATTAGTAAGATAGTTACTTATTTAATTGTTGGTTATTCTGTAAGTAATGAAAAATCTTAATCAACTAAACTTGTAGACGTTTAAATTAGTTTGCTTTTGGACAGGAGTTCGATTCTCCTCATCTCCACCATTATGTTAATTATCCCTTGTATATCAAGGGTTTTACTATATATTCGCCGATTTAGTTTAGTGGTAAAACAGATGCATGGTAAGCATCAGAGAACAGTTCAATTCTGTTAATCGGCACCATTAAATAAAGAAATATAACATTTAATTTACATATATTTACATCATACCCAAACCCACAAAACTTGACAAAATCAAAAAATGCTAGTAAAATATTTAATTGTCGCGTGTGAAAGAGGTGTAGTAAATAATGTTTTATGATGAACAAGTGACAATGAAAGTTGTTGAAGAAGAACCGTCCCAGATATTCGACTTGATAAATGAGAATCATGTCGAATTAGTAAACAAAATATTATCAAAAAAAATAATAGATATTAACCTTTCAAATGAAAATGAAGATAGTATCTTAATGATAATGTTAAAAAAAGGATGGTATGAAGTTGTTTTAAAACACATGAAAAACAAAGAATGGCAGGTAAACCATCAAAATAAACAAGGAGAAACATTCGCACATATTTTAGTATCAAAAAACTATCGCGAAGTTCTAGAAATAATAAAACAACTACAAAAAAATAAAAACTTTATTCCAAATATTAGGAATAAAAAAGGAGAAACAATTCTAGATAAATCAATCAATGAACATTACATATATACAACAGTAAAAATACTCGAAGATGATAGATTTAATAATATAGATCTAGTATCCTTTAAAAACTTATATGAAAACTATATAAGAAGTAATAACTATGGTATTTATTCTAAAATGAATAACTTGGAAATAATTATTGACAATCTTGTTGATAAAGAATTATTACCAAAAGTAGAAAAAATAGTAAATACTATTACAAAGAATTTTGAAGAAATAAAAAATCACGTGCAAAACAATGAAATAAAATATTTAGATAATATTGTATATAGTGTATTACAAGAAGTTTAAAGTAAATTACTTGATTAATTTACTTTTTTCTTTTATAATCTATAACTGGAGTGATGAATTATGAATATCCCAAACTTAAAAGAAGCAAAAAAAAGAACAAACAAAGAAGTAGAGACAAACTATTATGAAACGAAATATCAAAATGTTGTAAATAATAAAAAATACTTTCTAAAAACATATGGCTGTCAAATGAATGAACATGATAGCGAAAACATGAAAGCAATCCTTGAAGAAATGGGTTTTAAAGAAACTGAAAATATGGAAGATGCTGACCTAGTACTATTAAATACTTGCTCAATAAGAGAAAATGCTCATAATAAAGTATTTGGCATGTTAGGAAGAGCAAAACATTTAAAAAGTACTAAAAAAGACTTAATCGTAGGAATTGCAGGATGCATGGCTCAAGAAGAAGTAGTAGCACAAGAAATATTAAAAAAATACAAATGGATGGACTTTGTATTAGGAACACACAATATAGAACAATTAAGTGAATTAGTGTATGACTCATTAAAAAAACACGAATTAAAAATTGAAGCACAAAGTTGTGAAGGAAAAGTACTCGAAGGACTACCTACTACAAGAAATAGTAAAGTAAAAGCATTTGTTAATATAATGTATGGATGTGATAAGTTCTGTACATACTGTATTGTACCATACACAAGAGGAAAACAAAGAAGTAGAAAACCAAATGATATCATAAAAGAAGTAGAGCAACTCGTAAAAGATGGATATCAAGAAGTAACACTATTAGGACAAAATGTAAATGCTTATGGAAAAGATTTGAATATAGATTACACCATGACAGATTTATTAACAGATGTTGCAAAAACTAATATCAATAGAATAAGATTTGTAACATCACATCCATGGGACTTTACAGATGACATGATCGAAACAATAGCAAAATATAAAAACATAATGCCAAGTATTCATTTACCAGTGCAATCAGGAAACAACGAAATACTAAAACTAATGGGAAGACGCTATACAAAAGAAGAATACCTAACATTATTCAACAAAATAAAAGAAAAAGTACCAAACGTTTCTATAACAACTGATATAATCGTTGGATTTCCTAATGAGACAGAAGAACAATTTAATGATACTTTAGACTTAGTAAATAAGTGCAAATTTGATCTAGCATTTACCTTTATATTTTCAAAAAGAGTAGGAACACCTGCAGAAAAAATGCAAGATAACATCTCTTTAGAAGAAAAAGAAGAAAGATTATATAAATTAAATGAACTAATAAATAAATATGCCCTTGAAAATAACGAAAAGCTATTAAATAAAACAGTAAAAGTTTTAGTCGAAGGGCCAAGTGACAAGAATGATATGTTAATGGGCTACACCGATACTAATAAACTAGTAAACCTAAAAGGGCCAAAAGACATAATAGGCAAAATAGTAGATGTAAAAATAACAGGCGTAAAAACTTGGAGTCTAGATGGAGAATATGTAAAATAACATATTCTTTTTTTAAAACTATTTGTAAAAACAAAAAAATATGATACTATATAATTGGTGAAACTATGGGCAATAAGAAAAAAATAATATTAACAATTATTCCGATTATTATAGTATTAGTAATAACTGCAGGTTTAAGCCTATATTTTAAAATGATAGATGATTTTAACAATGCAACGTTTAAGCTAAATGGAGAAGAAACACTAACTCTTGAAGTAGGAAAAGAATACAAAGATCCAGGATATATTGCCATAGTAAATAAAAAAGACAAAGAAACAGATGTCAAAGTACTATCAAACTTAAATATTAATGCCATCGGAGAATATGAAATAAGTTATACTTTAAACTTTGACAAAATAAAAAAACAAAAAGAATTAAAAAGGAAAATAAAAGTAGTCGATACCACAAAACCAGTCCTTACAGTCGAAGGAAAAACACAAATTACTAAACAAGTTGGTGATAATTTTAAAACTCCAAACTACAAAGCAATAGACAATGTAGATGGAAATATCACCAAAAAAGTTAAAGTAACATCAAACGTAAATACTAAAAAAGCAGGCAAATACACAGTAAAATACTCCGTTGTAGATTCAAGTGGAAATAAAACAGAAAAAACAGTAAATGTTACAGTAAAAGAAAAACCAAAACCAAAACCAAAATATACTTATCCAAAAAACGAAAAATCAAACTACAAAGGAACTTTCATTGAAGTATCAATACCAACACAAACACTAAGATATTATCAAAAAGATAAACTAGTACTAAAATCAAGCATAGTAACAGGATTAAACAACACAACTCCAATTGGAACATATAAAGTAGTAAACAAAGCAAGGAATACAACCTTAAGAGGAAAAGACTATGCAAGCTTTGTATACTATTGGATAGCATTCAAAGGAACAGCATACGGATTACATGATGCAACATGGCGCTCATCATTCGGAGGACAAATATATAAAACTAACGGTAGTCATGGATGTATTAATATGCCATATTACAATGCCCAAAAACTATATTCAATGGTATCCATTGGAACCCCAGTATATATTTATTAATAAAAAAGTCAACAAAACCATTATATTAGCATAAATTAAATTGAGGGGTGATATAGTGGGCAGTTTTAGAGAAATAGTCACAAAAGCAGTGATAGGAAAAGGTAAAAAACTATTTTCAAATAACTATACTTTAATAACAGAAGAAATTCCTACAACTATACTAGGG
>CAKOIB010000001.1 GCA_934086255.1 uncultured Bacilli bacterium | reverse complement strand
ACGTGAGCATAGTGACGTTTGTCAGTTTCATACTCAACGTGAGCAGTATTAATTGTAATACCTCTTTCTCTTTCTTCTGGAGCTTTATCGATATTTGCATAATCAACGAATTGTGCTCCACCTTTTTTTGCTAATACACTTGTAATAGCAGCAGTTAATGTAGTTTTACCGTGGTCTACGTGACCAATTGTACCAATGTTAACGTGTGGTTTACTACGGTTAAATTTTTCTTTTGCCATAATTTTTTCCTCCTTTTTGAAATTACATTATAATTGTATCTAACAATTGAAAATTTTTCAACTGTTTTGACCTATTTTTTTATTAATTACCGCTTTTTTTAATTATTTCTTCGGCAATATTTTTTGGCACTTCTTCATAATGATCTGGGATCATTTGGAAAGTTCCTCTTCCTTGTGTGTTTGATCTAATGCTTGTTGCATATCCAAACATTTCTGATAGTGGAACCATTGCTTCGAATGCGATTGCATTTCCACGTGATTCTTGCGATAATGGTTTACCACGTCTTGCAGTGATGTCTCCCATTACATTTCCTAGATATTCTTCTGGTACAACGATGTCTACTTTCATGATTGGTTCAAGAATTACAGGTTTACATTTGTTTTTAGCTTCTTTTAAAGCCATTGATGCTGCAATTTTGAATGCCATTTCTGATGAATCGACATCATGGTATGAACCATCGAATAATGTTGCTTTTACATCGATCATTGGGTATCCCGCTAATACACCAGTTTGTAGTGCATCTTGTAGACCTTTATCAGTTACTGGAATGTATTCTCTTGGTACTACACCACCAACGATAGCATCAACGAATTCGTATCCTTTATCTGGATTTGGTTCGAATTTAATCCATACATGTCCGTATTGTCCACGTCCACCAGATTGTTTAATGTATTTACCTTCACATTCACCTGTTTGTGTAATTGTTTCTCTGTATGCTACTTGAGGTTTACCAACATTTGCTTCAACGTGGAATTCTCTTCTCATACGATCTACTAATACGTCTAAGTGAAGTTCTCCGATACCAGCAATGATAGTTTGTCCAGTTTCAGTATCAGTATGTACTCTGAAAGTTGGATCTTCTTCTGCTAGTTTTTGAAGAGCGATTGCCATTTTATCTTGGTCTGCTTTTGATTTTGGTTCAATAGCAAGTTCGATTACTGGATCTGGTACTTCGATTGATTCAAGAATAATTGGTTTCTTTTCATCACATAAAGTATCTCCAGTTGTTGTATTTTTTAATCCTACTGCTGCAGCGATATCACCGGCATATACTTCAGATATTTCAGTTCTATCATTAGCATGCATTTGTAGAATACGTCCTACTCTTTCTTTTGCATCTTTTGTACTGTTTAGTACATATGATCCACTTGATAGATGTCCTGAGTAAACTCTAAAGAATGTTAAACGTCCAACGAATGGGTCTGTCATTACTTTAAATGCTAAGGCACTAAATGGTTCTGAATCTGATGGATGTCTTTCATCAGGTTCTCCTTTTAGGTTAGTTCCTTTTACTGATGGAATATCAAGCGGTGATGGTAAGTAGTCAATTATTGCATCTAGTAATAATTTAACTCCTTTGTTTCCTAATGCTGTACCACACATGAATGGGAAGAATTTAGCTTGTAGTACTCCGTTTCTTATTGCTTTTTTGATTAATTCAATAGAAACTTCTTCTCCTTCAAGGTATTTTTCCATTAGTTCATCATCGAATTCTGCGATTGCTTCAAGTAGAGCTGTTCTATATTCTTCTACTTTATCAGTCATGTCTGCTGGTATTTCTATTTCAGTATAGTTTTCATCAGCATTTCCATCGAAATGATAAGCTTTTCTAGTGATAAGATCTATTACTCCGTTGAAGTCTGATTCTGCTCCGATTGGAAGTTCAATAGCAGCAGTGTTTGCTCCTAGACGATCTTTTACACTTTGTAAACTCATGTAGAAGTCTGCTCCAAGTTTATCCATTTTATTTGAGAAGATAATTCTTGGTACGTGGTATTCATTTGCTTGTCTCCAAACAGTTTCACTTTGTGGTTCAACTCCGGCATTTGAATCTAGTAATAGTACTGCACCATCTAGTACTCTTAAGCTACGTTGTACTTCTACTGTGAAGTCTACGTGTCCTGGAGTATCGATGATATTGTATCTATATCCTTTCCAGAATGCTGTTGTTGCTGCACTTGTTATTGTAATTCCACGTTCTTTTTCTTGTTCCATCCAGTCCATTTGAGAAGCTCCATCATGAGTTTCACCAATTTTATGGATTTTTTTCGTATGGTATAAGATACGTTCTGTAGCTGTTGTTTTTCCGGCATCGATATGTGCCATTATACCAAAGTTTCTTGTTTTATCTAAACTTGTTCCTCTAGCCATTGTATCCTCCCTACCATCTATAGTGAGCAAATGCCTTATTAGCTTCAGCCATTCTATGAGTATCTTCGCGTTTCTTAACTGAAGCTCCTGTTCCGTTTGAAGCATCAATTATTTCGTTAGCTAAGTTTTCAGCCATTCCGTGGCCTCCTCTTAGTCTTGCATAATTTGTTAACCATCTTAGTCCTAAAGTTTGTGATCTTTCTTCAGATACTTCGATTGGTACTTGATAGTTTGAACCACCAACGCGGCGTGATTTAACTTCTAAAGCTGGTTTTATATTTTCTAATGCTTGATTAAATACTTCCATTGGATCTTTTCCAGTTTTTTCTTTAATCATGTCAAATGCATCATATAAGATTGTTTGTGCTTTTCCTTTTTTACCATCTAACATCATAGAGTTGATTAATTTAGTAACAACTTTTGATTTGTATATTGGATCTGGTAAAACGTCTCTTTTAACTGCACGTCTTTTACGCATTTTTATTCCTCCTTTACTATTTTGTTAATTCTTTTTATTTTCCTCTTTTAGTTCCGTATTTAGAACGTGCTTGTTTACGATCTTTAACTCCTTGAGTATCCATTGTTCCACGAACGATATGGTATCTAACCCCGATTAAGTCTTTTACACGTCCACCACGAATTAATACAACACTATGTTCTTGTAAGTTGTGTCCTTCTCCAGGTATGTAAGCATCTACTTCTTTACCATTAGATAATCTAACACGAGCATATTTTCTTAATGCTGAGTTTGGTTTCTTTGGTGTTTTAGTTCCTACACGAATACATACTCCACGTTTTTGTGGTGATGGTACTTCTGTAGCTTTCTTTTGTAAAGTATTCATTCTTACTCCTAATACTGGAGATTTTGATTTTCTTGTTTTGTCTTTTCTGTTTTTTCTAACTAATTGATTAATTGTTGGCATAACTTCTCCTTTCTACACACATATCCAGGTGTATCATTTTCTTTAATTTTTATTAGGTTTATAGAATAAACCCAATCAAATTCAAACATTGCTAATATATCATGTTATTTTGTGTTTGTCAATTGTTTTTTAATACTTTTAAGTGTTTTTACAATTATTTTCCTTTATTATAATATGCAATTTTTATTAGTTATTAACAAAAAAGATGATGTTGACTCATCTTTTGATTCTTTATTTTGTAATATTTTGATGTTCTTGTAATTCTTTTTGAAGTTCTAGTGATAGTTTCATACTTTCTTTTATTTTTTCGTATGCTTTTTCTTTTTCTTGTTTGTTAAAGTATATATTAGTCATTGCCTCCATGCTTTTTAAATTAGTACTTATGTCTTTAGTATTTACTCCTTCTTCATTTAGGTATGATATAGTCATTTTTCCTAGTTCTTTTGTAATACTTTTTAATTGTTCTTTTTTATCTTCTTGAATCATTTTTTCTATATCTAGATATACTTTGTTGTTTTCTTCTTTAGTATATTGATTGAATACTTCGCTATTTGTTGCCATAATTGACATTGGTAGTTCATAATCAATGCCTTCGATTTGAACGTAGTGTGGTTCTTCGAGTAGTTCTTGATTCTTTATTTCATTTTTAAACTCTAAGGACATTTGCATACTTGTTTTTATTTTTTCAAATGCTTTTGCTTGTTCTTGTTTTTGTATGTGTATTTTAACCATATCATCTAGAAAGTTTAATTTTGGTGTTATTTTGTTCCATTTTTCTGCGATTTGTCCTTGAGACTCTATTGCTATTTGTTGAATGTTCATAGTGCATTGGTATTCTATTTCTCTTAGTTCATCTAGTTTTTGTTCTTTTTCCATTCTTTCTATGTCTAAGTAATTTTTATTATCTTTTATTAGTTTGTATTTGTTTAATACATCTTGATTTAGTCCTATTACCATAAGGGGTAATTCATATTCTTTATTATTTAATATTACATAGTATTGTTCCATATTTTACCTCCACGACTATATATAGTATATCGTTTTTTTATTTTTGCTTCAAGTTATTTAATGTTTATTCCATATTTATTTTCTACGGTATCATAGAATATATAATTTTTTGGAGGATCATATGTTAGATTTAGTAGTATCATATAGAAGAGAATTATTAGAATTATTGATATTTTGTCTAGGATATCTGTTTCTTTTTTTTGTTTTAATAAATAGTAACTTAGTATTTGTTCTAGTAGAATGACTATAAATAATAAAGATATACTTATTATTAGTTTTTCTCCGATTAGATTGTAAATTGGTAGATATAAAATCAGGTAGATTATTATACTAGTAAATGCTGTTAAGAATAGTTGGTAAGGATAATTGTTATAGTTTATTTTGTTTTTCTTTAAAAGTATTATTTCTATTAATCCCCAAGAAAGTATTCCGGTGTATAAAAGTTTCATATGTTCCCAGATGCTTTCATTTACAGGAAATAGAATGCTAAATATTGGATTAGGAAACCATTCATATAGGAAATGATAAAGGAATGCTAGTGTAAAGATGGTTAGTGTTCCAATTATTTTGATTTTTTTAAGATTCATGTTATCACCATTACTAGTATATTCTTTGTTTTATTATTTATTAAAGTATTAAAAAAGAAGCAATTGCTTCTTATAATTGTTTTTCTAAACTTAGTAGTTTTTCTTGTTCTTCTTTTAGTTTTTGTCTATCTAGTTCTACAACGTTTTGTGGTGCTTTGTTTACATAATTTTCATTTGATAGTAACTTTGTTCTTTTTTCTATTGATTGTTTTAGTTTTTCTATTTCTGATATTAACAATTCTTTGTTAATTTCTTTTCCTTTTTGATAGAAAGTTATTTCGATGTTTGCACTTTTATAGTTGTATTCTTTTGTATCTGTTGGTTGTTCTTTTGTTATTTGATCGTCTTTTATTTTTAGTGCAAATTTATATAGTTCTTCATAGTTACTATTTATTTTGATTTTAGCATCTTTTGTAATTTCGTTTACTACTTTTAGATTTCTTATGCTTGTTATATCTTCGATTAGCTTGTCTATTAATTTTTCTTCGGTTTCATATATTTGTTCTTTATTGTATGTAGGATATTTGCTTATTACAATGCTTTCTTGATCTTTTACTGGTAGCATTTGATAGATTTCTTCGGTTACGTATGGCATAAATGGATGTAGCATTTTGATTATGTTTGTTAGGACTTCGAGTAGGACTGTTTTTGTTGTGTTTTTTTCTAAGTTGTTTTTAGATAGTTCTATATAGTTGTCACAGAAGTCTTCCCATATGTATTTATATAGAGTGTTACCTACGTTATTGAACTCATATTTATCCATATTTTCTGTTTTTCCTTTTATTGTTTTATTAGTTTTTGTCAATATCCATTTATCTATTTCTGTTAAGTTTTCTAATGTATAGTCTTCTTTTTTGAAGTTTTCAATGTTCATTAGAACAAATCTTGATGCATTCCATAGTTTGTTTATGAAGTTCCATGTCGATGCTACTTTTTCTTCATCGTATCTTAAATCCATTCCTGGTGATGAGTTTGTTGTTAGGAAGTATCTTAAGGAATCTGCTCCATATTTTTCTATAACGTCCATTGGATCTACACCGTTTCCTAATGATTTGGACATTTTTCTTCCTTGTTTGTCTCTTATTAGACCGTGAATTAGACAGTCTTTGAATGGTCTTTTTCCTGTGAATTCTAGTCCTTGGAATGTCATTCTATTTACCCAGAATGGAATGATGTCATATCCTGTTACTAGGACATTGTTTGGATAGTATCTATTTAGATCTTTTGTGTCTTCTGGCCATCCTAGTGTTGAAAAAGGCCATAGAGCGCTTGAAAACCATGTATCTAGTACGTCTTCATCTTGAGTCCAACCTGATTCTTGTGGTGGATTTATTCCAACATATATTTCATCGTCTTTGTACCATGCTGGTATTTTATGACCCCACCATAGTTGTCTTGATATGCACCAATCGTAAGTTATTTCCATCCAGTGATTCATTATTTTTTCGTATCTTTCTGGTACGAAGTTTACTTTTGTTTGTTTATTTTGTTGGTTTTCTAATACTCTATCTGCGAGTGGTCTCATTTTTACAAACCATTGCTTTGATAGGTAAGGTTCAACCATTACGTCTGTTCTTTCTGAGTATCCTACATTATGAGTTATTTCTTCGACTGAGATTAAAAGATTTTGTTCTTTTAAGTCTTTTGCTAATTGCTTTCTGCATTCGAATCTATCTAGTCCTTCATATTGTAGGGCATTTTTGTTCATTGTTCCATTTGGATTTATGACTACGATTCTTTCTAGATTATGACGTTCTCCAACTGCGAAGTCGTTAGGGTCATGAGCTGGAGTTATTTTTACGACTCCTGTTCCGAATTCTGGGTCAGCATGTTGGTCCGCTACTACGGGGATTTTTTTATTTACAATTGGTAATATTACATTTTTACCAATGTACTTTTTATATCTTTCATCTTTTGGGTTTACCGCTACGGCGGTGTCTCCGAATAGTGTTTCTGGTCTTGTTGTTGCTATTTCTAGATAGTTATCTTCGTCTTCGATGTAGTATTTTATATGGTAGAAGGCTCCTTTTGTTTCTTTATAGATTACTTCTTCATTTGATAGTGCTGTTAATGCTTCAGGATCCCAGTTTATTATTCTTTCTCCTCGATAGATTAATCCTTTGTTATATAAATCTACGAATACTTTTTTAACGGCATTTGATAGTCCTTCATCAAGAGTAAATCTTTCTTTAGAATAATCTAGGGATAGTCCTAGTTTTGCCCATTGCGCATGAATGTTTTCTGCGTATTCTTTTTTCCATTCCCATGCAATTTTTAGCCATTCTTCCCTATCCATTTCTCTTGGATTTATTCCTTGTTCTTTTAGTTTTTTATCTACTTTGGCTTGAGTTGCTATTCCAGCATGATCCATTCCTGGTAGCCATAAAGCGTCATATCCTTGCATTCTTTTATATCTTATTAGAATGTCTTGTATTGTCGTATCCCAAGCATGTCCAAGGTGTAATTTTCCTGTTACATTTGGTGGAGGTATTACAATACAGAATGGTTCTTTAGTTAAGTCTCCGCTTTTAAAGTAGTCATTTTTTAACCATGTTTCATATTTTGATTCTTCTACTTGTTTATGATTGTATTTTTTGTCTAACATTTTAAACACTTCCTTTTTTAATTAAAAAACATCTCATCCAAAGGACGAAATGTTCGTGGTACCACCTTATTTTGTAATATAATATTACCTTATTCTTATTTAACGCATAAGTACGAATTATTCTACTAATTTCAAATAATTACTCAGAAGCTACCTTCGATTACTTTGTATAGTAGTTTTCAGCTTACACTACCTCTCTTTAATACTTAGTAATTTACTCCTCTTCGTCATTGATTTATGAAATATGTTTATATTATAGCATATTTTTTTGTGTTTTTAAATAGTTTATAATGCACTTATTCCACTTACTGCGATAAATAGAACCATTAATAGCACAAATACTAGTAATAGGAATACCATCATTCCCCAACCATGATTGTTTAGTTTCAATTTATCACCTCTAATTCATTAAGTCTTTGATACAAGATACTGCGGCGATTGCTCCGTCTGATGATGCTGTTATGATTTGGTATGCTTCTTTTTTGACAATGTCTCCGGCAGCGTATATTCCTTTTATTTTGGTTCTTCTTGCCTCATCTACATTAATATACCCTTTTTCGTCTAAAATATCAAGATTTTTTAGGAATTTTGTTGCGGGTTCGTATCCTATAAATATGAAACATGCTTTTACATATAAGTCTTTATCCCCTTTATCTGTTTTTAGTGTTACGTATTCTAGTTTTTCATTTTCTCCGTGGAATTCTTTTACTTCACTGTTATTTATTACTTCGATGTTTTCTTTATCATTTACTTTATCTATTAGAATAGAATCTCCTTTTAGAGAGTTGCTTTTGTTTATTATTGTTACTTTTTTACAGATATCTGATAGATATAGAGCTTCTTCTAGAGCACTGTTTCCTCCGCCGATGATTGATACTTCTTCGTTTTTATATAAGGCACCATCACATAATGAACAGAAGCTTATTCCTTTTCCTTCGAGTCTTTCTTCGTTTGTATTTTTTAGTTTTTTAGGTTCTCTTCCTATAGCAATTATTACTTTTTTAGCACTGTATTCTCCTTTATTGGTTACAACTTTTTTATAGTCATTAACATCAATAACTTCTTTTACTTCTTCAAATTTTTGTGGTATTTGTTGAGCGTTTAGTTGTTCATAGAATTTATAAGCAAGGTCTGGTCCAGTTATTTGGATTATTCCAGGATAGTTTTCTACTGTTGATGTTTTGTTTAATAATCCTCCGGGTGCATTTTTTTCTATTATTAAGCAGTTTAGGTTTGCTCTTTTTAAATAGATGGCTGCGGTTATTCCAGCAGGCCCCATTCCTATTACTATTACATCATAATCAGTTTTCATTTATATCATTCCTTTCTTTGTTTCTATTTGTTCTTGTATCTTTTGTTTTTCTAAATATTAAGTATAATCCTAGTAAGAATAAGATTATTGATACAGCTTGTGCTATTTTTATTGGTCCAAGCATTAATGAATCTGTTCTTAATGATTCAATTAAAAATCTTGCAATACTGTACCAAACAAAGTATATTCCTGTTAGTTGTCCTGTTTTTAGTTTTAGTTTTTTTCTTAATATTATTAAGAGTATGAATCCTAGAAAGTTCCAAACTGATTCATAATAGAATGTTGGATGATAATATGTACCATTTATATTCATTCCTTTTATTACAAAATTTGGTATTGGAAGGTTTTCTAGTGTTTGTTTTAGAACTGCTGGTCCATGAGCTTCTTGATTTATGAAGTTACCCCATCTTCCTATTGCTTGTCCTAGCATTAAGGCTGGTGCTGTTAGGTCGAATATTTTTAAGAAGTTTATTTTATTCTTTTTTGAGTAGTATATAAAGAATATTGCTCCGGCGATTATTCCTCCGTGGATTGCTAGTCCTCCGTTATATATTTCTATTATTTCTATTGGATTTTGGAGATAGTATTTAAGATTGAATAAAACGTAGTATAGTCTTGCTCCGAGTATTCCCCATAGAACTCCATAGAATATTAAGTTAGTTAGAAATTCTTCTTTTATATTTTGTTTTTTTGCTTGTTTAAATAGTACTTTTGAGGCTAATATTATGGCAAGTAGTATTATTATGGAGTACCAGTATATTTTTATTGGACCAAGTGATATTGCTATAGGATTCATTTTATTCCCCCTTATAAGTATTTTTTAAGGTATTGGCCAGTATAGGATTCTTTTACTTGTGCTATTTGTTCAGGTGTTCCTGTTGCTATTACTGTACCGCCTTCTTTTCCTCCTTCTGGACCTAGGTCAATTATGTAATCTGCTGTTTTTATTAAATCAAGGTTATGTTCAATTACAATTACTGTATCTTTATTATCCACTATTTTGTTTATTATGGCAAGTAGTTTTTTAATATCATGGGTGTGTAGACCTGTTGTTGGCTCATCCATAATAAATAGAGTTTTACCAGTTGGCTTTTTTTGTAATTCTTTTGCTAGTTTAACACGTGATGCTTCTCCTCCGGATAGAGTTGGTGCTGGTTGTCCTAGTTTTATGTATCCTAAACCTACGCTTTCTAAGACTTCTAGTTTTCTTTTTAGTTTTGGAATGTTGTCGAAGAATTCTAATGCTTCGGATACTCTCATTTCTAGTACGTCATGAATATTTTTACCTTTAAATTTTATTTTTAAGCTTTCTGTATTATACCTTTTTCCATGGCATATTTCACATGGTACATAAACATCTGGTAGAAAGTGCATTTCTATTTTTTTAACTCCGTCACCGCGGCATGCTTCACATCTTCCACCTTTTACATTGAATGAGAATCTACTTTTATCGTATCCTAACATTTTTGCTTCTTTGGTTGTTGCAAATAGATCTCTTATTTCATCGAATACTCCGGTGTATGTTGCTGGGTTACTTCTTGGTGTTCTTCCTATTGGTGATTGTGATATATAAACTACTTTGTCTATGTTTTCTAGTCCTTTTACTTCTTTTACTTTGCCTGGTTTTTCTTTTGTTGGATAAAGATTATTTGCTATTGTCTTATATAGTATTTCGTTTACTAGAGTTGATTTACCACTTCCTGATACTCCGGTTACACAGGTAAATACTCCGAGTGGAAAGTTTACACTTATATTTTTTAGGTTATTTTCTTTAGCTCCGATTACTTTTAGTTCTTTTTTTATTCCTTTCCTTCTTGTTTTTGGTGTCTCAATACATTCTTTGCCACTTAAATATCTACCAGTTAAACTATTTTCGTCGTTTGCAACCTCTTGTGGTGTTCCACTTGACACTAAGTATCCTCCTTTTTCACCGGCGACTGGCCCGATGTCCACTAGAAAGTCAGCTTTTTTCATGGTGTCAGTATCGTGTTCTACGACTATTAAGGTATTTCCTAAGTCTCTCATTTCAAGCATGGCATCTATTAGTTTATCATTGTCTCTTTGATGTAGGCCAATGCTTGGTTCATCTAGAACGTATAAAACTCCGGTTAGTCTTGTGCCTATTTGGGTTGCTAGTCTTATCCTTTGTGATTCTCCTCCGGATAGTGAGCCTGCCATTCTATCTAATGTTAAGTAGTCTAATCCAACATTTATTAAGAAGGTTAATCTATCTTTTATTTCTTTTATTAATAGTTTTGATATTTGTTCTTGTTCTTTTGTTAGTTTTATATTTTCTAGAAAGTTGTATAGGTCTCTTATGCTTAGTTGTGTTAACTCATATATATTTTTATTGTTAATCAAAACTGATAGTATTTCTTTTTTTAGTCTTGATCCTTTACAAATTGGACATGGTAATTCAATCATGTAGTTTTCTAACCATTCTCTTATCCAAGTACTAGTAGTTTCTAAGTATCTTCTTTCTAAATTGGTTATTATTCCTTCGAATGTAGCGTAGTTATTGAATGTATTTCCGCTTTTACTGCTGTAATTGAAGTGTATTACTTCGTCTGTTCCATAAAGAATGATATCTAATTCTTCTTTTGTTAGTTTTTTTATAGGTTTAGATAGATCAATGTTGTAGTGTTTACAAACTATTTCTAATTTTTTGAAGTTTAGTCCTTCGGTATCGTCTCCAAGGGTTACAATTCCTCCCTCTAGAATGCTTTTGTCTTTATCTGGCATGATTAAGTCTTTGTCTATTACAAGTTTTACTCCGAGCCCTTTACATTCTGGGCATGCTCCATATGGGGCATTGAAACTGAATATTCTTGGTTCTAGTTCTTTTAATGAGAAGTCGCAATGAGGACAGGCAAAGTTTTCTGAAAATAATAGTTTTTCTTTTCCTAGAACATCTATTACTACTTTTCCATGAGATAGTTTGCACGCATTTTCTATTGATTCATATAGTCTTGATTTTATTTCTTCTTTTAGAACTAATCTATCAATTATAACGTTAATATTATGTTTTTTATTTTTATCTAGTTGTATTTCTTCGGACAGGTCATATTGATTATCATCTATAATTACTCTTACATATCCATCTTTTCTTAGGTCTTCGAGTAAATCTTTATGTGTACCTTTCTTACCTTCGATTACTGGACTTTCAATTATTATTTTAGTTTGACTTTCTAATTCCATTACTTTGTTAGTCATTTCTTCGATGCTTTGATTTTTTATTGGAATGTTATGAGTTGGACAGTATGGAGTACCAATTCTTGCAAATAAAAGTCTTAAATAGTCATAAAGTTCTGTTACTGTTCCTACGGTTGAACGAGGATTTTTATTGGTTGTTTTTTGATCTATTGATATAGTTGGAGATAGTCCTTCGATTGAGTCTACGTCTGGTTTTTCTGCTGATCCAAGAAATTGTCTTGCGTATGATGACAGACTTTCTAGATATCTTCTTTCTCCCTCGGCACAAATTGTATCAAAAGCAAGGGAAGATTTTCCACTTCCTGAGACACCGGTCATTACTATTAGTTTATTTTTAGGTAGTTCAAGATTTATGTTTTTTAAATTGTTTTCTCTTGCTCCTTTTATTATTATTTTATCCATATATATCACTCCTGACTCATTTATTATATCACAAATATTTGTTTTGATAAACTCGTTTTTTGTAGAAAAAAAGATGTCTAGCATCTTATGTGAATTTTATTATAAAGAATGTTACTGCGAATACTAGCACTATTAGTAGGAGTGTTACTGATAGTGTTAATATTGTTGATAGACCATTTTGATTAGTATATCCTCCTTGAGTTGTTTGATAGTTTGAATAATTTGGATAATTGTTGTATGTTGGTTGTTCATTATTTATTACTGGTCTTACTGCTTGATTTGAGTTTAATTGTCTTGATTTTACTAGTTGTTTTTCTTGAGTTTGTTCCATTGTACTTCCTGAGTATTCATTTGTTTGATTTTGGAATTGATATTGTGATTGATTTACTTGGTCAAGTGACTTTTTTACGCTTGTTATGACTGTGGGGATGTTTTCTAAGAATTTGTCTTCTGCAAAATCAAAAAGATTTTTATTCATATTATTCCCCACCTTTCATTATTCTTTGTGTTTTTTTAACTATTACTGATGTTATTTTTTTCATTTGTTCATCGTTTAGATGATATGGTTCAAGTGATGTTTTTACGTCGTTTTTTACTTTATCTATAAAGTTATCTTTATAATAATCTGAGAATGATTTAGTATAGTCCATTCTTAGGAATATGCTTATAAAATAATCTTGTAACCAGTTTGGAACTTTACTCATATAGTCGTTAAAGTTTTCTAATACCATTAGATCATTGAATACAGCACTATGGTCTTCATTTACATACCACCCTAGTACCATAAGGGCAAATGATATTCTTTTGTGTTCAAATGAGCTTTTACGTTCTGCCATTAGGCTTACTCCTGTGTTTACTCCGGCGATTGTCTTATCTGAGGTTGCAAATAGGTGGTCTGATAGAATTATTTCTCCGGTTGATGTATTTATTTTTATTTCATCTAGGTTAATTCTGACTAATGATCTTGTTTCTTTTTCTATAGCATCACATACTATTTTCATTAGACGGCAAAAAGTTTGTGCTTTATAAGCATAATTGTCTTTATTGTTTATAAATTGTCTTAATGATACAATGTTATTATCCATAGCCTATACTCCTTATCATAGTCATTATAGCATACTTTTTTTTGTTAATAAACCTATTTTTACTTTTTTTATTTTATTACTGTATAATTTTATCTAGATATGTGTTTTCTAAATCTAATTTTTTTAGGTATTTTTTTAGTTTTTGTTTAGTTCTAAATATAGAGTTATCTACTTTTTTAGTGTTTATATCTAGTATTTTTGCTATATCTTGATAAGTCATTGATGACAGTTTTAAAAGAAATATTGCAGAGTCTTGTGCATTTAATTTAATATTGAAATCTTTTAATATTTCTGTTAAGTAGTAATCATAATATGTTGATAGTAATGGATCTTGTTCTTCACATAGTTCGTATTTTGAGATGTCTGCGACCAAGAATTCTTTTTGATATCTTTTATATCTTCTTTTGTAGTAATCATTGCATGTATTTTTTAATGCTGCCGATAGATATGGATAGAATCGATTGTTTTCATCTGTTTTATACATTCTTATTGCTTTATAGAGTGTTAGTCTCATTTCTTGTAGTAAGTCTTCATGATCTATTGATGCTTTTACTCCATATGTTTTTTGATAATAAAAAGCAAGGTATTTTAATAATGGTTCATATTTTTCCATTATTATTTTCCATGCTTCTTCGTCATTTTCTCTTACCATGTAGATAAGTTCTTCGTCATTTGTCTGGTATTGCATAGTGTCCTCCTTAGTGACTTCTTTGTCTTACAACCTCATATATTAATATTCCTGTTGCGACTGAAGCATTTAAACTTTCAAATTGTCCTTTCATAGGAATTGACACTATGTAATCTGATGATTTTTTTACTAGTTCAGAGACTCCGGATCCTTCGTTGCCTATTATTAAGCAAGTATTAGGAGCATAGTCTATTTCACTATAGTTTTCTCCAGTTGTGTCTGCTGAATAGAACCAGTAACCTTTTTCTTTTAGATATTTTATTGTTTGGTTTAGATTGGTTACCATGCATATTTTACTTCTTATAGCAGCACCACTACTGGTTTTCATAACGGTGGAGTTTACTTTGACACTTCGGTCTTTTGGAATTATTATTCCATCTACTCCTGCCGCTAAACAAGTTCTTATTATAGCACCAAAGTTGTGTGTGTCTTCTAGATGATCTAGCATTACAATTAGGCCTTGTTCTTTAATGATATCATCAATATCACAGTAGTCGAATTCCTCGATATCTACTATTATACCTTGATGATTTCCATTTGCAAGTTCATCTAATTCAAATTTGGTGCATAAAATTGGTTCAATTTTTAATTTTTCTATAAGGGAAATCAGTGTTTTGTCACTAAATTTCCTATCCAAATATACTTTTTTAACAGATTTGCAATTTTTTAATATTTCGTAGCTACTATTTCTTCCATATACTATCATAATTGTACCTCTTAATCTTTTATGTTTACTATTTCTTTAAATATTTCATTTATTCTTTCTTTATTATTGTAATATAAGTACCCAATTAATGTTTCAAATGCAGTAGCATGTTTATAGGTTAATATATCACAGTTTTTTGGTTTTGAATTTACTTTGGTATTTCTTCCTTTTTTTACTATTTCTAGTTCTTCCTCAGTTAGTTTATTTTCTTTTATTAGTTCGTTTAGAATATATGCTTGTCTTTTTGCTGTTACAAATTCTAAACTTTTTGTTTGTAGTTCATTTACTTTTGTCTTTGTTTTGTTAAGAAGATAATCTCTTACTAGAGTTTCGTAGACGCTATCTCCGATATATGCTAGTTGCAGTGGTGAATAAGTAGTATTAGTCATTGTTAGTCATTGATAATAGTCTTAATACTTCGATTATTGTACTGGCAAGGCTTGCTACATATGTAAGGGCTGCACTTGTTAGTACTTTTTTAGCGTCTTCTACTTCTTCTTTTGTTAAAATGTTATATTCTTCTAGATATTTTAGGGCATCACGAGATGCACCGATTTCTACTGGTAATGTCACTAATTGGAATAGCAAGATAATCATTAGAAGAATTATTCCAAAGTATATTAATTGAAACATTCCTAGGATGGCTCCGAGTAGTACTACTATGTAACCCATTTTAGTACTAAAGTTTACAAATGGCACTAGGAAGCTTCTTATTCTCATGAATTTGTTTTTATTTTTATCTTGAATTGCATGAGCGCATTCATGTGCTGATATAGCGATTGAGCTTATGCTGTCTTCATCAAAAACGTTATGAGATAGTCTTACTACTTTTGCTTTTGGATCATAGTGATCTGTTAGGGTTCCTTGTGTTTCTACTACATATAGTTTTTCTAAGTTATTTTTTTCTAGTATTTTTTTTGCTGTTTCAAAACCACTTAATTTGTTTTTACTTTGTATTTGGCTGTATTTTGAATATGTAATACTAATATATATTTGCGCTATGGTTGTTATTAATAAAGATATTATTCCTAATATGTAATATGTCATTTTTACCTCCCTGTAATGATTTCATAGGTTGTTTGTTCTTTGGTGTCTATTAATTTTATTCCTTTTTGTAATAGTTCATCTCTTATTTTGTCTGCTTTTTGATAGTCTTTTTGTTGTTTTGCTTCTTGTCTTAATTTTATTTGTTCTTCGATATATTTTTTTAGATTATCATCAAGTTTTTGTTCTTCTTGTTTTAATAAGTCTAATGATAATACTTGATCAAATTCTTCGATTAGTTTTATTTTTGTTGTATCGTTTAGATTTTGATCTTTTAATATATCATATATTAGTGTTATAGCATTTGCGGTATTTAAATCATTTTCTAGATTTTCTTTAAACTTGTTTTTATATGTTTCAAATTCTTCTTGTTGTAGTTGTTTTGTATCTTCAAGATTTGAGATACGTGTTTTTAATTTTTTATAGGCTTTGCTTGCTGTTTCTAGTCCTTCGTATGAGAATACTAGTTGTTTTCTGTAGTGACTTGTTAGGCACATGTATCTAAATGCTAGTGGATCATATCCTTTTTCTTTTAATAGGGATACTGTTAGTGTTGCTCCCTTACTCTTAGACATTTTGCCTGTTTCATCCATTAAGTGTTCGTTATGAAACCAATAGTTGCACCATTTATGTCCTAGATATGCTTCGCTTTGTGCTATTTCGTTGGTGTGGTGTGGGAAGATGTTGTCTACTCCTCCGCCATGGATATCTAGATACTCTCCAAGGTAATGCATGCTGATTCCAGAGCATTCTATGTGCCATCCTGGGTAACCTACTCCGAATGGGGAATCCCATTTTAGTTCTTGATCTTCGAATTTTGACTTAGTAAACCAAAGGGCAAAGTCTGCTTGATTTTTTTTGTTATCGTCATTTGTTACACCTTGTCTTACTCCGACGACCATTTCATCTTCTTTATGGTTTGTTAGTTTGTAATAGTCATCAAGTTTAGATACATCAAAGTAAACATTTCCTCCGCTTTTGTATGCGTATCCCTTTTCTAATAGCTTTTCGATTATTTTTATGTAGTCATTTATATGATCAGTTGCTGGGCTTACTATATCTGGTCTTCGATTATTTAGTAATTCAAAGTCTTTAAAGAATGCGTCTGTATAATATTTTGCTATTTCTAGAACGCTTGATTTTTTTTCTTTAGCACTTTTTACCATTTTGTCTTCTCCAGAGTCGGAATCACTTGTTAGGTGTCCAACGTCTGTTATGTTCATTACTCTAGTAACATTGTATCCTAAATATCTTAGAGTTTTATCTAGAATATCGTGTCCTATATAATTACGCATATTTCCTATGTGTTGATCATGGTATACTGTTGGACCACATGTATAGAATGATACATTGTTTTTGTCATTTGGAATAAATTCTTCTACTTTTCTTGTTAAAGTATTGTAAAACTTCATTTTATCACCTGCTTAATCTTTTTAAAACGGTTTCTTTTCCTAATAGGTAAATTGTATCAGGTAGTTCAGGTCCATGCATTTGTCCACTTACTTTTATTCTGATAGGCATATATAGCATTTTTCCTTTGACTCCTGCTTTTTCTTTAGTACTATTTATTGCTTCTTTTATATTTTCTACTGTCCAAGTTGTAAGATTTTCTAATTCTTGTTTTAATGTATTTATGGTTTCATTTACTGTTTCTTGTTGCATAAATTCTTGGCATTCTTCATCTAATGTTATTTCTTCTTTAAAGAATAGTTCAGTTAGCTCTACTATTTCTTTTCCATAGCTTAAATGATTTTGATATATTTCTATTAGATGTTCTATCCAAGTTGGTGTTTTGTCTTTTAAGTCATAGCTTTCTTGTAGGAATGGCAGACACAAGTTTACTATTTCGTCTTTTTCTAGTTGTTTTATGTAATGAGCATTGAACCATCTTAGTTTTTTTACATCGTAACTACTAGATGATTTACTTATTCTTGTTGGATCAAAGGCTTCGATTAGTTCATCCATTGTAAATATTTCTTGATTATCTTTTGGGGACCATCCTAAAAGAACTAGGTAGTTTACTATTGCTTGTGGTAGATAGCCTTCATTGTATAAATCCATGAATGATGCATCTTTATTTCTTTTGCTTAGTTTGTTGCCGTCTTCTCCGAGTACCATAGCTACATGAATGTATGTTGGTTTTTCCCATCCAAATGCATCGTATAATAGATTATATTTTGCTGTTTGATCTAAGTATTCTTTTCCTCTTATTACATGGGTTATTTTCATTAGATGATCGTCTACTACATTGGCAAAGTTATATGTTGGATAGCCGTCTGATTTTAATAGTATTTGGTCTTCTAATACGGAGTTTTCTATTAATACTTCTTTATAGACTAAATCATTTATTACTGTTTGTCCTTCTTTTGGCATTTTTTGTCTTATAACATATGGCTCATTGTTTTTTAATTTTTCTTCTATTTCTTCTTTGGTTAAGTTTTTACAATGACCATCGTACATAAATGGAGTTTTATTTAAACTTGCAACTTCACGTAATTTGGTTAGTCTTTCTTCGGTACAAAAACAATAGTAGGCATAACCTTTTTCTACTAGTTCTTGTGCATATTTTTTATAGATGTCTTTTCTTTCGCTTTGAATATATGGTCCAACTTCTCCTTCATTGTTTGGTCCTTCATCAATTACAAAGTTACATAGTTCTAGTGTTTTGTAGATAAAGTCTATTGAGCCTTCGACTAGTCTTTCTTGATCTGTGTCTTCTATTCTTAGTATGAATTTACCATTATTTTTTTTTGCTAACAAGTATTCAAAGATTGCTGTTCTTAAGTTTCCTATGTGCATAAATCCTGTTGGACTTGGTGCAAATCTTGTTCTTACTTCTTTCAATTTAATCACCTCTTTTAATACGTTAAATTATATCAAAAAAACAAAGATTATACAAGTTCTACGTTCATAATACTAGAGATTTTTATATCTTTGTTTCCATTATAAATATTATCTATAATAATGTTTTCTAAACTATTGTATATTACTTTGTCTATTTTTCTGGCACCATATGTTTCATATTCACATAAATCTTTTATTTCTTGTTCTATATTTCTTGATATGGTTAAGTTTATATTTTTATCTTTGTATTTTTTTCTTAAATTGTTTATTTTGTTTCTTATTATTTTTAGAACTGTTTCTTCGTCCATTTGATTGAAGAATATAATTTTATTTATTCTATTTACAAAAGATATTCCTAAGATTTGATTTATGTCTGTATTTTTGTTTTTATTGTTGTTGAATCCTAGTTGTCTTTTTTCGCAGCCTATATTAGAGGTCATTATGATTGTTGTATTTGTAAAGTTTATTTCTTCTCCTTTAGAGTTTTTTGCTATTCCTTCGTCTAATATTTGAAGAAACAAGTTAATTACATCTGGACTTGCTTTTTCTATTTCATCTAAGAGGATTAGGCTATGAGGATTGTCTTTTATTTGTTCAAAAACATTTTTATTGTCATCATATCCAACATATCCTGGAGGGGAACCTATTAATTTGCTTACTGAATGATTTTCTTTGTATTCACTCATATCTAATCTTATTAGACTATCTTTTTTATAATAGTTTTTAGCATATTCTTTTACTAATAGAGTTTTTCCTACTCCGGATGGCCCCACGAATAGGAATGATAATGGTTTTGTTTTGTCGTAGTCATAGTTATATTTTTTTATTATATCGCATAGGGTGTCTACCGCTTCTTGTTGTCCTAGTACTGTTTTATTTATTTTGTTTTTAACTTTTAACCACATGTTTTTGTCCTCTAGAAGAATTGGTATTTTTGATCTTGATTCTACTACTTCGATTACGTCTTTTATGTTGACATTGTGATAGTTATTTGGTTGTTTATTCATTTCGTATTTATTTTTTTTGTCTTCGAGTAAGAGTTCTTTTTTTCTAAATTCTAAAGCATTTGTAAAATCATTTTTAATTATTGAATCGTTTTTTAAGTCTTTTATTTTATTTAGTTCTGTATAAATATCTTCTAGTTTGTTTGTCTTTTTGCAATTTGATATAAATGTTCTTGAGCATACTTCATCTAGAACGTCTATTGCTTTGTCTGGCATCATTCTATCGTGAATGTATCTATTTGATAATGTTACTATTTCTTGTAGTATTTCATCGCTTATTTTTACTTTATGATATTTTTCATAAATCGGTCTTAGTTTTGTTAGTATTTGAAGTGTTGTTTTTGTATCTGGTTCTTTTATGATTACTGTTTGAAATCTTCTTGATAGGGCTTTATCTTTTTCTATGTATTGTTTATATTCTTCGGTAGTAGTTGCTCCGATTATTTTGATTTTTCCTCTTGCAAGTGCTGGTTTTAAGATGTTTGATGCATCTATCGCTCCTTCGGCTCCTCCGGCATTTACAAGGGTATGGATTTCATCTATAAATAGTATTATGTCATTTTCTTCTTCTAATTCGGTTATTATTTTGTTTATTCTTTCTTCAAATTCTCCTCGATATTTAGTACCTGCGACTAGTGAGGCGGTTGATATTGATATTATTCTTTTTTTACTTAGTGGTCCATATGTATTGTTGTTTGTTAGCATTCTTGCAAGTTCTTCTACTATGGCGGTTTTTCCTACTCCTGCTTCTCCGATTAGTAATGGGTTGTTTTTTGTTCTGCGTGATAGTATTTCTAGGACTCTTTTTATTTCTTTTTCTCTTCCTACGACTGGATCTGTTTCGCCTGTTTTTGCTTTTTTATTTAGATCTATTCCGAAAGAGTCTACCATTAATTTTTTATTATTTTTTTGGTTTGTTATAAACTTTTCATCAAATTCATCATATAGTGTGTCTATATCTATTCCCATTCCTAGTAATATTCTGATTGCTATTCCTTCGCCTTCTTCAAGGAGTGCTAATAAAAGGTCGTTACTGTCTACTAATTTTTTCTTTTTATCATTTGATATTAGTTCTGCTACTTCTAGTATGTTTCTTAAAAGTGGTGTATAAAGATAATAGTTATTTTCTTTTTTTCCTGTTCCCACTACTTTAATTAGTTCGTTTTTAAATGTCTCGTATGTTATACCAGTTTTGTTTAGTATTTTTATATCGTTTTTTTCTCCTAGTAGCAAGAGGGATAGGAATAAGTGTTCACTACCAATGTATGGATGTTTTAACATTGCCATTTCTTTTTGCATGTTTATTAATACTTTTTTTGCTTGTTCATCAAATTTTGAAAACATTTTTATATCACCCAATAATAGTGTATGTAGACTATTTAAAAAAATAATTTTTTTTATTCAACAAAAAAAGAGCAATTGCTTGCTCAATTAAATTAATGTTAATACTGTAAATACGATAAATGATACTACTAGTAAGCATAGAGCGTATTTCCAGATGAATTTTAACCATTCTGTATATTTAACTTCAGATATTGATAATGAAGTTAATAATAGTACACTTGTTGGCGCTAATAACATAACTAATGCATATAGGTTAGTGAATACTAGTCCTATTAATGAGTATAGTGATGTATCTTTAATAGTTTGAACAAATGTATATACAACGTAGTATCCATAGTATGAGAAGTCTGGATAGAATACACTGCTTATTATTGCATGTAATCCAGATGTTACTAGATTGAATGAATCAGTTAGTCCTGTTATCCAAGTAGTAATGACTCCTAGTACTGGATAGTAAATAGTAAATACAAAGATTGAGTATGCTATTAAAGCTAATAGTGCTGGTACTACATATTCTTTTATTCCTTTTACAAATGCATCAAAAGCGTCTTTTAATTTAATTTTGTAGACTATTGTTAATGTTGCTATTGCAAATAGAATCATGATTGAGTATGCTACGTATCTAGTTGATTTTGTCCAAGTACCGAATGCATCTAATCCTCCGAATAGTTTTTCTACTATTTTAAATCCTCCGATTTGCCATTTGTTCATGATTGTATCATGAGCTGTTGCAAACCAGTTACTACCAAAGATGTTACCCCAAGCAGTTGTACCAAGAATTAATACTAAGAATAGTAGTCCTAATACTAATAGTAATGGCCATACTTTCTTTTCTTTTTCTTCAGTTTTTTCTTTCTTATCTGCTTTTTTTACTTTTTCTTTCTTAACTTTTTCTTTCTTAACTTTTTCTTTTTTTGTTTCAGATTTTACTGTTTTTTTAGCAGTTTTTTCTGGTAACATATTGTTCTTTTTCATATAGATTAGTGTGAATCCAATTAATAATCCTAAAGCTAATACGAATAATATTACTTTTGCAAGAATATTATCTGTTGGTTTAGTTTGCATGAATCCATCTAAGTATCCATATAATGTTCCTGCATATGTTGCTCCATACATACCAACGATTGTTGCACCGAATGTTGCCACTAATGCGATTATTTTATCATATCCCATCATTAATATTAATGAGATGATGAATGGGAATAGAATAAGTAATCCTAGTTCTAATCCTGTGATTGATGAAATGATTGACATCAATACGATTATTGTAATTAGGACTAATTTTTCTTTTCCTTTAAACTTTTCTGCTAATTTTTCAATTGCAGGTTTATAGGCTCCAGTTGCATCCATTACAGCATATAATCCTCCGATTAGAAGAATGAATACGATAACGTTTGAGAAGCCTGCGAATGCATCGATAAATGTTGAACCGAATTTAGTTAGTCCAATTTGGTATGATGCTTCGACTTTCCATCCAAATATGCTTACTATTATTGGAACTAGCCAAGATAATAGAACATAACCTGCTAAGACTATTCCTAGTATCTTAAATAAATTATTTTTCTTCATATTTTTAACCTCCTAATACAATTATCACACTTTTATCAAAAAAAATAAAGTAAAATATGTAAAAAAGTGCTATTTTAAAGAAAAAAGCACTTTATTTAGTGCTTATCTCATTGATTTTTTCATTTTATATGTTTCAACTAATTCTTCTGAATCGTCCATATATTTTTTTAATCCACTTTCTAATTGTTTTAACAATTTAAATAATTCTATTGTTTTTTCATCTGTTGCCACTAAGACTGGGGCTGGTTTTGCAACATTGTATGATACTACTTCGTGTGGCATTTGATAATAAATACCTTCTTCGTTTTCGTCTAGGTATAATTGTTCTGTTAAGCCAGGTTCTAAAACATATTTTCCCAAACCTATTCTTTTGTATAAATTATATATAACTTTGTCAATGTTATTCTTAGTTAATTCAATAGGTGTTAAATCTATGCTTTGTGGATCAACATCTATTGCTACTTTTGCCATTCCTTCTATTTTCATGTTTACTCTCCTTTTTGTTATTCTCTGTTTTTCATGTGTGGGAATAAAATTACTTCTCTTATTGTGTCTACTCCAGTTACTAGCATTACTAGTCTATCTATACCAATTCCCATTCCTCCGGTTGGTGGAAGTCCATATTCTAATGCTTCGCAGAAGTCTTCGTCCATGTCGCTTGCTTCATCATTTCCAAGTTTTTGTTCTTCTACTTGTGCTTCGAATCTTGCTCTTTGATCAATTGGATCGTTTAATTCTGTAAATGCGTTGGCATATTCAGTGTTTACTATGAATAGTTCAAATCTATCTGTAAATAATGGATTTTCTCTATTTCTTTTTGATAATGGACTTATATCTGTTGGGTGCCCATAGATGAATGTTGGTTGAATAATTTTGTCTTCACAATATTTTTCGAAGAATGCTTCGACTATGTGTCCGTATAGGAAGTGATCTTCTACTTCAATACCATGTTCTAATGCTAGTTTTTTGCATTCTTCAAGATCAGTTATTTCAAAGAAGTCTACTCCACATTCTTTTTTTATTGCTTCGCACATGTGAACTCGTGCAAATGGTTTTTCAAAGTCAAGCATATGACCTTTGTATTCAAATTGTAGTTCTCCACGTACTTCCGTTAAAACTTTTTTAATTATTCTTTCTGCTGTATCCATCATTCCTTCCATGTCAGAGAATGCTTTGTATAATTCGATTGTAGTGAATTCTGGATTATGGTTTCTATCCATTCCTTCGTTTCTGAAGATTCTTCCTATTTCATACACTGCATCCATTCCTCCGACAATTAGTCTTTTTAAATGTAGTTCTGTTGCTATACGAAGATACATATCAATATCTAAAGCATTATGATGGGTAATGAATGGTCTTGCTGCTGCTCCTCCTTGTATTGTTCCTAGTATTGGAGTTTCTACTTCAACATATCCTTCAGTATCTAATAAGTTTTGAATTGTACGTATTACTTTTGGTCTTGCAAAAGCAATTTTTCTTGCTTCTTCATTCATTATTAAGTCTACGTAACGTCTTCTGTATCTTTCTTCTACGTCTGATAGACCATGATATTTTTCTGGTAGTGGTCTTAGTGATTTAACTATATGATGATATTTTGTGGCTTTTACACTTAATTCTCCAGTATTAGTTTTCATCACTAGTCCTTCAATTCCTACGATGTCGCCGATATCTGCTTTATCGAATAATTCATATTCAAAGTCTCCAATTTCATCTTTTCTTACGTATATTTGAATTTGACCATATTTATCTTGGATATGCATGAATCCTACTTTACCTTTTCCTCTTTTGGTCATTATACGTCCCGCGATTGTAACTGGTATTTCTACTTCGTGTAGTTCTTCTTTTGTCATTTCTTCATATTTTTCTTTTATTTCTTTGGAATTGCTAGTTAAATCTATACGATAACCAAATGGTTCAATTCCTTTAGCACGTAAGTCCTCAGCTTTTTGTCTTCTTATTAATTCTTGTTCTGTAAATTCTTTCATTTTAACACTCCTTTTATTTACAAAAAAAAGTTAATGATGAAAGGGCGTTTTATCGCGGTACCACCTTTCTTATCATTAACTGATATCTCTTATTGATAACGGTTTATTAACCGGGCTTTTGCCATCTCCACAGTTTTAGTTCCTTATAGAATGTTACTAAGTTGCACCAACCCTTAGCTCTCTTTGAATCATTGCTATAATTATTGTGCTTTTGCACCTGCTTCATAAATATGCATTTAATTTATCATTATTTAGTTTATTTGTCAACTGTTTTTAAAAAAAATCAGAAAATAGAGACTATTTTCTGTTGTATTTTTTATTAAACTTTTCAACATTACCTGTTAAAGTTGCTGTTCCTTGTTTCCCTGTATAGAATGGATGACATTTAGAACATATTTCAACATGGATTTCGTCTTCTTTTTTTGTTGAGTTTGCAGTGAAAGTTTCACCACATGCACATATAAATTTAGTTGGTTTTGTTTCAATTACTTTTTTCATTTTGCATCTCCTTCCGCCATGACATTTAAGTCATAGTAATAATTAATTCTTGTATAGTATATCAAACTTTTTTGAATATTGCAATATTTTTGTTGCTTTTTTAACTATTAACAGTTATTTCTTCGACTATTTTGATATCTGCTCCAACGTTTGTTAATTTTTCAATTATTCCTTCATATCCTCTTAGAATGTGTTCTACTTCGGATATGGTTGTTTTATTTTCAGCGATTAAGCCTGCGATTACTAATGAAGCTCCCGCTCTTAAGTCGGTTGCTACTACATCTGTTCCTATTAATTTTGTTTTTCCTATTATTATTGCAGTATCTTTTTCTGTTTTTATATTAGCTCCCATCTTATTCAAATATGGAATATGCATAAATCTGTTTTCATATAATGTTTCTTTTATTGTTGATTGACCTTCGCATTGCGTTGTAAATACTGAAAATGGTTGTTGAAGATCGGTTGGAAAGGCTGGATAATATGATGTTACTATATCAATCGCTTTTAAATTGTCGCTTTTATTGCATATAATATTGTCTATTCCAATTTGTATGTTAGCATTTGCTTCTTTTAGTTTATCAGTTAATGCTTTTAGATGTTCTGGGACGATGTTATCTATTTTTAGATTTTCTCCAATTAGAGACCCAATTATTACATATGTTCCTGCTTCAATTCTGTCTGGAATTACTTCAGTTTGACCTTTTGACAAGTATTCTACTCCGGTGATTGTTATTTTTTCTGTACCTTCGCCACTTATTTTTGCCCCCATGCTTTTTAAGAATTGAGCTACATTTATTATTTCAGGTTCTTTAGCGGCATTATTTATAGTTGTTATTCCTTCGGCTTTTATTGCTGCAAACATTATGTTTATTGTTGCACCGACTGATGCTTTTTCTAAAGTTATGTCTGCACCTTTTAGTTTTTCTGCTTTTATTATGTACTTATCACCCTTTTCTATAACTGTTGCCCCTAGTTTTTTGAAACCTTCAAGGTGAAAGTTTATTGGTCTTGATCCTATTTTGCAACCTCCTGGAAAGTTCATTTCAACATATTTATATTTTGTTAAAAGGGCTCCCATAAAGTAATATGAAGCTCTTAATTTACTAGATATTTCTTCTGGAATTGATTTGTTTTGCATATTTGTCGGATCTATTATCATTGATTCTGTTGCTCTTTTTGTTTTGGCATCTAAAAAGGATAATATGCTCTCTAATGAGTTTATATCTGATATTTCAGGAATATTACATATTGTTGATGGCTCATCTGAAATAATTGCTGCCGGTATTAATGCTACTGCAGCATTTTTTGCACCACTTATTCTTATTGTACCAGATAATTTTTTATTTCCATTTATAATTATTTTTTTCACTTTGCTACCTCGCTATTTGTTTATATTTTAGTATATGCATTTATCATATATTTTGTTTTCTTATTTCACTATTATGATATCATGTTTTTATATACAATGCAATGTTTGTATTTAAAACTGTTTAATTAGAACATTTCTATTAATTGATCTAGTTTATCAACAACTTTGAAACCTTTTCCATTCATTTTTTGAGAGAATCTAACTGGGATTCCACCTTCTTTTTCCCATTCTCTTAAGTTTCCTGCGTAGTCGTCTACTAATATGGAATCTTTTGTATGTACCATTTTAGTTTTTGATATTGCTTTAGGACAAGGTATAATTGTTATGTCTTTGAAATATTTTCTTAAATATTTAATTTTTAGTTCTGCTTCATGTAGTGAGTTTACATGTGTTAAAATAGCAAGATTAAACTTGTTACTATCAATTATTTTTTGAATGCAATCTATACTATCGTTTATGATGTATTGGTCTTTTATTATTTTTGTCCAATCATAATTAATAAAAAAATCTTTTATTTTATCTTCGGGAATATTGTCTTCTTGAAGTTTTTGATATAAGGGATTTATTGTATCTAATATAACTCCATCAAAATCAATGTATAAGTTTGTTTTCTTCATATGTACCTCCATCTTTTTATATATATAATACTATTTTTAAGTATTTTATGCAAGAAAAAGAGCAATTTTTCAATTGCTCATTATTTTATTTCTTGTTTTGTTCCAGTATACTTGTATCCTTGTTTAATTAAGTTTTTATCATTTGATGAGTTAGACCATACTTTATAAGTTTGTGCTTTTGATTTAAGTGTTCTTGTTTTTGTATGATAATAATATATTCTTTGAGTTGTTTTTACTGTAACAGTTTTTTGTTCATAACCAATTATTCTTGATACTGTTGTATAAATTGGAACTTCTTTTTCCACTAATTCGCTACATTCTGCTTCAAGTGTTTTCTTAGATGTTGATGATACTGTTGCACTTCTTGTATATTTTTTGAATATATACATTGGTTTTAGTGTACAGTTAGATGCACAGGCATCAAAGTCAAATCCAACATATTCATATTTTACTGTATTACTATTTTCTGGAACATATCCAAGTGTTACCTTTCCTTGATATTTCCAGTCTGTTGCTTTATATGTTTTTCCTGTTGTTTGATTTATATAGTAGTAATAATTTTTACAAGTCCATCTCTTAGATGTTAGTGATGTCTTAACTAATTCTTCTTTTCCAAATATTGGTCTTGTTGTATCATTTCTATATTGTTTTTTGTTTTTTGTTATATCTGCATAACCATATTTTTCATTCCATACTAGTTCTTGTTTTCCCCAGACAATATTGTTATTGTTTGGATCATATTCTTTATCTTTTGACCAATCTGACCAATTACTATATACTGCTTCAACTTTCTTTTCATATAAATATTGATATTTTTTGCATGCTTTTTCATATGCTGTTTTTGTTACCACATTTCCTTTATTGTCATAGTATTTGTTATTTACTACTTTACAATAATGTTTTGTTGTTGGTGGTGTGTTCTTACATGCTTTTTCATATGCTGATTTTGTCACAACATTTCCTTTATTGTCATAGTATTTATTTTTTACTACTTTACAATAATACTTTGTTGTTGGTGTTGGTTTGTTATTACTAGTTGTTGTAGTTTTGTTTGATGTTTTATTAGTTGTTGTTTTCTTTTCACAGATGTAATTAGAACAATAATCGTAACATCCTAAGTATACTATTACATAGTCTTCATCATTACCACATGAAAGGTAAATCTTCATTTCATATTCTGTCTTTTTCTTTGTTACTTCAACATATGTGTTATCAATACTACACATTTTACCTTTATCATCACTTAAGTTAATTAGAAGTTTCTTTTCTAACATTTCTCCAAGTGTAATTCTTACTTTATCTCCTTCGTTTTTAGGAAGTCTTTCTAATGTAAAGTAAGATTCTGCTACATCTTTTAGTAGATTGATGTTTTCTTGGAAGTAATTTGAAAACTCATTTGTTTCTTCTTTATTACTGTTTAATAGTTTTTGAATTGTTGAATTGGTTGGGAATATCCATACTAGTAACAAAAGTAATATTACTATTAATAGAAATCCCACTAAAAAGTTTTTAATATAATGTGTTAATGGTTTGTTATTATTATTTTCATTATAATCTACTTCGTATCCCATAATTTAATCCCCCTTATTTACTATAAACCCTGTCTACTATTGTTTCTTCTTCATATGTGTAATTATTATCAGCAGACGGTCTTACAGTTTCAGTTTTTACAGTTGTTGAGTTTTCATTGTTGGTATTATTGTTATCATTATTTGTATTGTTGTTTGTATTATTGTTTGTATTATTATTATTTTCTACTGTTGTATCTTTTGGTACGTATCTATCAGTTGTTACTATTTCTTCTTCCTCTTTAATTATTTCTTTTTCTGCTTCTTCTCTAAATTGTTTTTCACTATCGTATAGTTCTTTTGCTAATCTTACAGCTTCTCTATAACCTTGCCATAATGCTACTTTATATTTTTCTTTATATTTACCTGTGTAACTGTTTGCTTTATTTGTTAATTTAGCTTCATATGTAGCACTATTGAAAGAACCATTATTTCTATACATTTCTTGATAGATATCATTTGTAAAGTTGACACCATATTGTTTTGCTTCTCTTGTTATTTCTTCAATTTCATTAGCATCATCTATTGAGTAATCTTTATTATCAATAGTTATTATTGGATCCATTTTATCTGCTTCTTGTTCTGCTTTTTTAACTTCTTCTTTACCGAATTCTTTTATAGCAGTTTTTTTACTAACTTGTTTTTTAGTATACTTTGTATTTTTTATGTTTAATTTTTTGAATACCGCTTTATTTGTTAAGTTTTTATTTTTTAATATCTTTTTAATTTCTCTTGAACTTACTTTAATATTTTTGTTATCCATTGCACTTGAAATGTAATATAATGCTTGATTATCACTCAAGTTAATTTCTTGATAATTTTCTATTGTTGCTGTAACCAAGTCTCTTGCTTGTGCATATTCGCCTACTTCTTTTACGTATTCTTTTATAGTGTTACATGCTACTGTTTCATTAGCTTCGACTACTTTATCTGCGAATGATTTTGATAATACTCCATTTGCTTCTAGTGCTGTTGTCATATGTGTTCCTATAAATGCTACAGCTTCTGGACAAGTCTTTTTTAAACTATCTATTTTTCCACTGAAATATATTTCATCTAATTTATTAACAATTTTTTGTTTATTTGCTTTTGTTGGTTTTTTATTGTAATTTAATACTAATTGTTCAAAACTAGCAAATAATTCTTGATTTTTCTCATTTTGAAATAGTTTATCTATACCAGATGGATTTGTTGCTCTTATATAATAATTATTTAATATTCTTCCTGCATTTTCGAAATCTTGAATTATTCTAGAATCATCAAATGTTGAACCAAATATTTCATAGAATGTTTCTCTTGAATATGTATCTGCATTTGCATATGTAAATAATGATGTTATTTCATCAGCAAATAAGTATAATTGTGCACCTTTATCAGCTTTTACTTTAATAGTTGGCGCTGCAGTATTATTAAAATAATCTTGAACTTCATCCATCAATTCAAATGAATCTCTTTGTACTCCTTCATTTAAAAGGGCAAGTAGTTGTTCAAAATCCATTTCTTGATAGTTTTCCATTGTTACTGGTTGCTCTTTTTTTTGTTCCCTAGTTGAGCATCCAATAAGTGCTGATGCAGCGATTGCCATTGTTAAGATTCCTGCTGTTATTTTAAGTTTTAGATTCTTTTTAGCATTTTTGATATTGTTTTTATAAACTTTCATGTTTTCAATTTTTGAATCTTTTTCTTCTTTTTTAAAGTATGATTCGCCAATTACTACTTGTTTGTTATCGTTTGCTTCCATAAACTTATAAATTGCAGATGTTTCTCCTAAAGATATTAGTATTTCTCCAATGTCTTTTGGACTTTTTAATTCATATATTTTTCCTTTGTATCCAAACTTTGTTGCGTTTCTTAATTCTTTGTCTAAATAAAACTTATTATCCATATTATTTCCCCCTTCAACTTGGATTGGCATTATTATAGCACTTTTTGTCGTTTTTGTCAATTATTTTCGTATTTTTGTGATTTTTAAAACTATCTATCAAAAAAAGTATATGCTATTTTGATTGCATATACTTTATAAAATTATTAATGTTAGTCCTAAAACTAGACCTCCGATTAAAAATATTATTAATTCTTTTGTCTTAGGCTTTTTAATTTTAAAGTTTAGGACAAATAAGATTGATGTTATTAACATTACAATTGTATATATAGTATTAAATGTGTTAGTTGTTAACAATATTGTCAATAAGTAAAATACTGGAAATATTATAGCGGTTGATGTTACAGGTAATCCACTATAGTATTTTACTGGAGCATTTTGATCTGCTATTGTATTAAAGTAAGCTAATCTTATGACTCCTCCAAGGGCAAATAGTATAAATATTATTACATTAATAATACTATGTAATCCTAGTGAATAAAATATTATAATCGGAAACATTATGAATGCAATTAAATCTGCTAATGAGTCTAGTTCTACTCCAAATTGCTTTTCTTGTTCTGTTCTTTTGCATGTTCTTGCTACTTTCCCATCGAATGCATCACATAATCCTGATATTATCAATAGTAAAAGAGCATACTTTGGCTCGTTTTCTATTAATGCTATATACATACCTATAATTGCACTTATTACAGATAGATATGTTAATATTACTGATTTTGTATAGTAACCTATTAGTACTTTTTTCTTTTCTTTTTTCATTTGTTACTCCTATAATATATTGTTATTATTATCAAATTTTACGTTTAAAAATTTCTTGCTTGATAGAAAGTCACATGTATGAACGAAAATTTGGTATTTAGTTTCTGGTTTTGGTAAAATTATATTGCTATATTGATTAGTGTTCCATTGCCCCATGTGGGATGATATAGCATCTGTTAGGAACTTTATTTCATCATCTGTAAATGTTGTTTCTTGTTGATGTTTTTTAATATTGTTTGCAGAAAGTAGTGGATGATCAAACCTTGTATATTGTTCTTTTACTTCTCCACATTTTAATGTATCATGCATTATTACTGCTATTTTTAAAAGATCTTGTTCATCTTTTGTAAACATATTTTGATAACATTCTAGTGATAAAAGCTCATTTGCTATTCTTGTTGCTACTTTTGTATGTCTAAGTAGTCCTTGTGGTCCTGCCGAAAACTCTGGATGATATTTTCCTGTTGATGAGGCTGGTATTTCAAAAAAATAATCAGGTATACTATTTATTAGTATTTTTAAATTATCTTTATATTTCTCATTTTGTATCATGTCTATTTCTGGTTTTAACATTTCTTCTTTATTCATTGTACTTCTCCTTTTTATTATGAATTTATTAGTTGTTCTATTTTTTTATTATATTCAAATCTATAGTGATTGGTAATAGTCATATCTGTTGTTTCTAGAATATCTTCTTCTTTTGATTTTTGTTTATTATCATATAGATGAATTATATATGGTATACCGTTTTTGTTTATTTTATCGGAAATTATTGCTATATGGGAATTGTAATCAAATACTATTATATCACCTGGTTGGAACGAACCAATTTCATATATGTCTGTTGTTAAGTCTTTAGCGTATCTTTCGAAAAATATTTGTTGATTGGTTATTCTTCTGAAGTCTATGTTGTCATCTCTTATTTCTATATTATAAGTGTTCTCTTTTGATTTTTGAGTCTTTTTTATATCTTTTGATATAAGTTCTTTTAAATCATATCCCGCTTCTTTTAAGGACCATGTTATTACATCTGCACTTATCCCTTCGGTTTCAGGTGGATAACCACCATCATAGTATTTACTTACATACTTAGGATTTTTTTGTACTACTTTTTTAGCACCATTTAGAATATCTGTGTAATCATCTATTTTATTTTGATTATAATCATTGGTACTTTTTTCGTAAACAAATCCAAAATCATATAGTTTGTAATATTCTTTTTTCTCGGTTGTATTTGGTGTTGTTTTTCTTTCAATGTGGTATAAATAGTTTATGCCTTCACATGAAATTATTATTACTAGTATTCCAATTATTAAAAACATGAATTTTTTCTTTACTTCTTTTTTAATTCTTAGTTTTTTCTTCTTTTTCATAGCTATTCCTTTATTTTAATTTTAATTCGAATATAATATCACGTAATTGCATAGCACGTTCGAAGTCTAAGTTCTTTGCTGCTTCTTTCATTTCTTCTTCCAATTTTTCTATGCTTACGTTTTCCATTATATCATCTTTTTCTGGTTTTGAATAGTTTTCTTCTTCTGTATTAGATATTAATTCTCTAATTTCTTTTTTTATTGTTTTTGGAATAATGTTATGTTCTTTGTTGTATTGTTCTTGAATTGTACGTCTTCTTTTTGTTTCTTCGATTGCTGATTTCATGCTATCGGTTATTTTATCAGCATACATTATTACATGACCGTTTTCATTTCTTGCGCATCTTCCTATTGTTTGAATAAGACTTCTTGTTGAACGTAGGAATCCTTCTTTATCTGCATCTAGTATTGCTATTAAGCTTACTTCGGGAATGTCTAATCCTTCACGCAATAGATTTATTCCTACGATACAGTCATAAGTTCCTAGTCTTAATTCTCTAATTGTTTTTAATCTATCTAGTGTTTTTACTTCTGAATGAAGGTATGCTACTTTTATGTCAAGTTCTTTTAAGTAGTTTGTTAATTCTTCGGCCATTCTTATTGTTAGAGTGGTTATTAATACCCTTTCATTTTTTTCTATTCTAGATTTTATTTCTCCGACTAGATCATCTATTTGTCCAAGTGATGGTTTTATTTCAATAGTTGGGTCTAATAAGCCTGTTGGTCTTATTATTTGATCTACTTTGTTTTGTGCTAATTCTAGTTCATAATCTCCCGGTGTTGCGGATATATATATTGCTTGGTTTATTTTTTTCTCGAATTCATCGAATTTTAATGGTCTATTATCAAGAGCACTTGGTAGTCTGAAACCGTATTCTACTAATGTTGTTTTTCTTGCTCTATCCCCATTATACATTCCTCTTACTTGAGGCAATGTTACATGTGATTCATCTATTACTAAAAGAAAGTCTTTAGGAAAGAAGTCAATTAATGTGTTAGGAGTTTCTCCTTCTTTTCTTCCACCGAGGTGTCTTGAGTAGTTTTCAATACCACTGCAGAATCCTGTTTCTTTCATCATTTCTATGTCATATTTTGTTCTTTGTTCAATGCGTTGGTATTCTAATAGTTTGTTATTTTCTTTAAAATATTCTAATCTTTCTTCTAATTCTTTTTCTATTCTTTTAATTGCTTCTTGTAGTTTGTCTTCGCTTGTTACAAAGTGACTGGCTGGAAATATGGATATATTTTTTTTTGATGAAATTACTTTTCCTGTTATTGCATCTGTTTCTAATATTTTATCTATTTCATCACCGAATAATTCTATTCTAATTGCTTTTGAGTGCTCATTTGTAGGTATTATTTCTATTATGTCTCCATGAACTCTAAAAGTTCCTCTTTTAAAGTCTATATCATTTCTTTCATATAGCATATCAATTAATTTCATTAGTAATTGATTTCTTTCTATTGTTTGTCCAATGCTTAATGTAAGCATGTTTTTTTCATATTCTTCTTTTTCTCCAATACCATATATACATGATACTGATGCTACTACTATTACATCTTTTGATGATAAAAGGGCACTTGTTGCTGCATGTCTTAGTTCATCTATTTCATCATTTATCGATGAATCTTTTTCAATGTATGTATCCGTTTGAGGTTTATAGGCTTCTGGTTGATAATAGTCGTAATATGATACAAAGTATTCAACATGGTTGTCTGGAAATAATTCTTTTAATTCAGAGTATAGTTGTCCCGCTAATGTTTTGTTGTGTGCTAGTACTAATGTTGGTTTGTTTGTTTCTTTTATGACATTTGCTATTGTAAATGTTTTCCCTGTTCCTGTTGCTCCTAGTAAAACTTGATGTTTCAATCCTTTGTTTACTCCGTCTACTAAACTTTTGATTGCTTGTGGTTGATCGCCACTTGGTTGAAACTTAGAATGTAATTTAAACATAGTATTCCTCCTTTTGCAATACTATTATAATACACGAATGATTATTTGTAAATAAAGTTTATGATTATCATTTTTTATTGTTTAGTAAATATGCTTTGTATGAGTTTTCTAAGAACATTGCTATGGTTGCTGGTCCTACTCCTTTTGGCACTGGTGTTATATAAGATACTTTGTCTTTAACATCTTCAAAGTCAACATCTCCACATAGTTTTCCGTTTTCATCTTTATTTATTCCAACATCTATTATTATAGCATCTTTTTTGATATAGTCTTTAGTTATAAGTTTTGGTCTTCCTATAGCACTTATTAGTATATCAGCTTCAGCTTTATTGGTAATATTTTTTACATCTTTCGTTTTAGAATGACATAATGTTACTGTTGCATTACTGTTAGTTAATAGCATTGAAAGTGGTTTTCCAACAATATCACTTCTTCCTAAGATTACTATGTTTTTATCTTCTAAATCTATTTTATATAGCTCTAAAAGTTTTAATATTCCAATTGGTGTACATGGTGCTAATGTATAGTTATTGTTGTACAGTTTTATTATGTTTGAGTCAGTTAATCCATCTATATCTTTGTTTTCATCTATTTTATTTATAATTGTTTTTGGATTTAAATGTTTTGGAAGAGGTAATTGAACCATGATGCCATCTATTTCTTTATTTTGATTTAACTCATTTATTACTTTTATAATTTCTTGTTCTTTAGTTTTTTCTTCTAGTTTAATATGGTTTATTAATATGTTAATTTCTTGTTCTAATTTCTTTTTTTGGTTTATGTAGATAGTACTAGATTCATTTTTTCCTACTTGAATGATTGCTATTTTAATTGGTCTTGGTAATTTTTTTGTTTTTTCTTTTAATTCTTTTATTGTTTTTTCTTTTAACTTATTTCCTTCGATTAGTATCATATTATTCACGTTTATTGTCTTTTTTATTTTAGACTAGTTCCTTTCTTTTGATTTTAAAAAGTTATTAACAAAATTGTTAATAACTTTGTGGCATTAATGATTCAAAAATTGTTGATAACTTCTCAAATCCTTTATTTTGTAATAGCTTTGTTGCAATATCTTGCATTTGTTTTTCTGTTAAGTCTTCATATTTTACTGAATCTTTTATTTCTTTTTTATTTATTGTTGGATTTTTTTCTTCCTTATTTGTTATGTTTATTGTAGCATTTCCTAATCCAATAAGTGATGCTTCAATTGAGATTTTTTCTTTATCTTTTATAATAGTTCCTTTAGATATTATTGCATCTTCTTGTTTTATTTTAAAGTCATATTTATCTTTGTGTTTTGTGACCGCTATATTATAGGTTTCTTCATCTTGTTTTAATTCTACTTCATATCTAACTACTTCTTTTAAAATTCCCTTACAATAGATAGACACTGTCATAGTAGTTCCGCTTTGATTATCGAATGATATTTCATCAATTAAGCCTTCTATTTCTTCTTTTGTGTTTTTAGTTTCTGATATAGAGTTGGTTGCTTTAATGAATTCTTGATCATCTTTTAGATATGTTAAAAAGTCTTTTGATATTTTTGCTAGTTTTTTATCATTTAATTCCATTGATATTTTTGTTGTTTTTGTCTTTTTATCATCAATTGTAATTGTTTTGTTTTCTGAAGTTAAGTATTCTTTTTTTAGAGATTTTTGAAATGCTTTATTAACGCTTTTAACAATTATTTTGCTTTCTTTGGTATTTTTTGATGTATTAAATATATCATCATATTTTTCAGATAAATCAACATTTATATACTTATCAAATACTCCAGGTAGTTGTACAAAACTTTTTTTGTCTTGCATGTAGATATTTGCATCAATTAATTTTTCATTTTTATATGTTGTTTTTAATTCTGTTTGTAATATTTTATTTTCTGTATCCATTTTGTAGTTGGCAATCACTGATAGACCATTAAAGGCATCAATCATTTCTTTTAATGTTTTATCAGTCGATTCAATGTTATAGTCAATTTCTAAATTACCTGATATTTTTTTTATTTTTTCTTGTTTTTCTATTTGTTCTGTTATATTTTCTGTTAGTTTATTTGCATTGTACTTTATTGCTAGTAATGGATTGCTATTGATGTAGAAGTAGATTATTACTGCTCCTACTATCAATAATATTACTACCGATAGTAATATTAATAGTAATTTACTTTTCTTTTTATTTTTTTCAAAGCTTACTATTTCATTACCCATTATTTCATTATTTTCCATATTAAAAAACTCCTCTTTTCTTATTTTACGCCTTTATTTTATCATATAATTATTAGGTTTTCAAGTGACTATTCATATAAAAAGAAGAGTCTTACTCTTCTTCAATTAAACCATAGTCTTTATTTTTTCTTTTATAAATTACTGCAAATTTATTTGTGTCAATGTCTTTGAATAAGTAGAAATCATGACCTAAAAGTTCCATTTGAAGAATTGCTTCTTCTTCATCCATTGGTTTTAGTTCTACTTTTTTTCTTTTTATAATTTTGTTTTCATCTTCTTCGACATTGAAGTTTGAAAAATCATAATCTAGGTTAAAATCACTTTTTTCTTTTTGTTTTTTGCTATTAATTCTTGTTTTGTTTTTTATTATTTGTCTTTCTAGTTTATCAATAGCAGTATCTATTGTAGCATAAAAATCTTCTCCAGTTTCTTCTACTCTTAATGTGTATTTTTTAAGTGGAATTGTAATTTCTACTTTTTGTTTTACTCCTTGTTTTTTGAATAAAATATTACTTTGTACTTGTTCTTCTTGTTCCAAGTACTTTGAGAGTTTGTTTATTTTGTTTGATGCATATTCTTTCATCGCATTTGTTATTTCAAGTTTTTCTCCTCTTATTTTTAAATCCATAATATCATCCTCCTGATAATATTTTAACATTTTTTTATGCTTAAATAAATAGTTTAGGAAAAGTTTGACTTTTTTTGACAGAACAAAATATATATTTTTGTTGGTTTAGTACATAAGAAAATCAGGTTTAATGACAACCTGATTTTTAATATTTGTAGCATTTATACAGCCATTAGTTCTTTTTGTTTTATCACCATTACGTTGATTGCTTGAAGTCCTTTACCTGTTTCTACCATTTGGAATGTAACATAGTCACCCTCGTTTAGAGTTTTATATCCTTCCATTTTAATAGCAGAATAATGAACAAATACGTCTTCGTTAGGTTTGTAGTCAATAAAACCAAATCCTTTTTCATTGTTAAACCACTTTACAAAACCTGTCACTTATTTCACCTCTTTTTCCCTACTATTTTTACTGCTATTTTTTTTATGAATCTGTTATCTTATGTGTGCAATTTAATAGTATCACAAATATGATTTATTTTTTATTTTGTACCTTGTTTGGTAGAAATTATGTCTTGTTCGGTAAGAACTTTTAATAATTCCTTCTTTTTATCCCTTGAAATCATACTTGTTTGATAATGATTTGTGAAACTTATTATTCCATTAACATGGTCATATGTTTTTATTTCTTTTATGTTAACAAAAACACTTCGATGAACCATTATGAAGTTTTTATTAAGTTTTGTCATTATATGATTTAATGTTTCTTTTATTATGTATTTTCTATTTTTGCATATAATTTGAGTATATTTTGAATTTTGTAATTTTTCTATACAAACAATATCAGAAAGCGGCACCAAAAATAGCACTCCATTTTGTTTGAACCAAAACATACTAGTGTCTTGCAAATATACATTATTCAACTCTTTAATTGTAGTTACTAAATTTGTTGATATATTGCTGCTTTCTAATATAGTTGTCATTACATTATGTCTCATTAATTTAAAATTATCATCAAAGTTAATGATAATAATATATGACTGATAATCATTTATTTCCTTTCTTATATAATCAACGATTAATTCTGCATCAATTAGTGAATTATTTTCAATTATATAAATTTTTTTTGTTTTATTTTTTGCTACATACTCTTTCATATTATTAATATCATCGAATTTATAACTATGATATTCTAATTTTGAATCAAGTAATGATTCGCTGATCACACCTTCATACCCCTTTAGACCTTGATTACTACTACTTAAAATAATGAAGTCCATAACTCTCTCCTGATTAAATATTTTTATTTTTTTATTTTTTTTAAAATCATGATAGCTTTGTTGCTATTTGATTATTTTTAGAAATGCTTGTTTATGGAAAGTATTTATGCTTCTAACTGAATAGTGTTTGTGTTTCTTGCCATATTTTTGAAAATCCATGGTATCTGCTATAAACGTTAAATTTTGGTGTTGCCAATAAATCCTTATTATAATTTCTTTTTCAAATCCAGTTAACCCTTTTTTGTCACATAATTCTTCTAATTCATGGCGCGATTTTTTTAAAAGTAATGTTCCTAATCCTAATCTCTTTGGCATACCTCATCTTCCTTTACTACTATATAATGCATGTATATTGATAACATAACTCCCATAAGTACACATAGGAAAACACTTATGTATATACTAGGGATTAACCATGTTATCAAGAAAAATAATGTCCAAGTAAATGTTGTACATGTTATTGTTGAATTTAAATGAAATGTTTCTCCTAAAAAGCTTCTTGTGAAGAAAAAACCTATTAAGAAGAACGATAGTTCTGCAAATGCATCATTGAAACATGCAATTGCGAAGACTCCTAGTGTTTGAAATAACTGCATTGGTATTGTAATTCCATAAAATATAACATTTTCAATTATTTTTTCTAACTTGGACGCTGTTACTTGTGAGAAGTTTTCTATTGTAGCAGTGTCATTAAACCAAATTCCATTTTTTCTTTTTCTAGCATTCTTTTTTTCTTTTTCTTTCATATTACTGCCCCCTTACATGGATTATTTTTGTAAATAATAGTAGGACCCATTTACTATTATTTACTTTTAATTATTTAGCTAATTTCTTAGCTATTTTTTTGGCAAAGTTACTTTCTTTGTCGAATTGTCCTAACCAAAATAAACTAACTGGTGGTTTCATTTTTTTCGCTCCTTTTTTTAACATATATTTCTTTTGTGGCGATTATCATTGTCATGAATATAAAGAAATCTAAGCCCAACACTGCATATGATGTCCCCGTATGTTCATTTAAATTAATAAATTGTGCTTTTGTCAAATACCAAACATATTGCAGTACAACGTTTATCCCTATAGAAAGTAAGCAATACAACAAGTATTTGATATTTTTGTTTGAATACATATAGAAAAATATAACGTTAAAAACTATTATAAATAATTGAGCCCATATATAACCAAAGAATGTATTAATTATAATGTTTCCTATTAAATACAATATTGAATAAGGCAATATTTTCTTGAATTCACTTAACCTAAATACTAGGAACACAACACTATAGAAATTTAATAATGTCAATAATGTTGCTGATATGTAGTCTACCACCTTGTTTGTGTTAATTTTAACTAGGTTGTCTGCAGTTATTTTATAATACGGCAATCCAATACTATCCAATAATGCATTAGTTATTATTAGAAATACCATAATTACAAATAACCATATTGCTAATTTCGCAATTTTTTCATTAACACCTAACCATTTTAAAAATTCTTTCATAAACAACCACATCTCCAATATAACATAGTTTAAAACATCTTTCGCGCAATTTTTGAAATTTCTTCATTTTTTTTCATTTTTTTTGCTTTTTTTGGTATTTTTTTCCTTTTTTCGATATTATTCTAACACTTTGCAGGCAAAAAGAAAAGAGAAAATTGTTATTTTTTCTCTTTGTTAACCGTATGTTTATTTTTATCTGATATTATTCCTGTTCTAAGTATTATCCATGCTATTAGTGCTAATATTGTTATATAAACATAGATACCTATTTTTTTATCTTTAATTATATATATGATTGATGCTATGGCAAATAGTATATTCATTGCATATATTGCTAATACTGTATTTCTATGCGATAATCCTAAGCTTAATAGTTGATGATGCAAATGACATTTATCTGGCATATATATAGGTTGATGTTTTAAACTTCTTCTTATAATTGCAAATAATGTGTCTAAGATTGGTATTCCTAGAATTAATAATGGAACAAATAGGGAAATCATTGTAGCAGTTTTGAATCCTAATAAGGATATTACTGCGATCATGAAGCCTTGAAACATGGAACCAGAATCTCCAGAAAATATCTTTGCTGGATAAAAATTGTGATACAAGAATCCTAGGGTAGAACCTAACATGATAAATGCTAGTGTTATGTTTAGTGCTCCCATTGTTCCTTTAATAAAGGCTATTATTCCTATTGTTAAGTAAAATATCGCACATGTTCCACTTGATAGTCCGTCTAAGCCATCAATTAGATTTATTATATTTATACATCCTAGTATAAATAAGACTGTTAATGGATATGAAAAGATACCAAAGTTTATGTATAATCCAAATAATGTTACCTTGTTTAATAGAATGTTTCCATAGAAAATTACTATACATGCTGCTATTATTTGTCCAATTAATTTTGTTTTTGCATCTAATGGTTTTATGTCATCTATTACTCCAGTTAAAACTATAATAAAACTTCCTATTAGTATTGAGTTCATTTGGATGCTTTGGACTCCGAACAACATGTATCCAAATAGAAAACCTAGAAATATGCCTAATCCTCCGAGTCTTGGCATTGGTTTTGTATGTACTTTTCTTTTATTAGGAATATCCATTGCTCCGATGTGAATAGCTATTTTTTTAATATAGAATGTTATTGCTAATGTTATTATTAAGCATGTTAGTACTATAAATAGTATATGTAGTTGATTGTTAATATCTAGCATTTTATCACCGCCTAAGTTAATTATATCATATTTTTACTTATTTCAACAAAAAAGAACAGGTATTAGTCTATATAATATATCTTATCTAACATTATTCCTGTTCCTTCAGCTACACATGCAAGTGGATTTTCTGCTACTTTAACTGGTACTTTTAATTCTTCTTCTAGAAGTTCTTTTAGATTTTGAAGCATTGCTCCTCCTCCAGTTAGCATTATTCCATTTTCAATAATATCTGATGCTAATTCTGGTGGAGTTTGTTCTAATACTACTTTTATCATTGATATTATTTTGTTAATGCTATCTTTTAATGCTTCTTCTACTTCGTCACTTGTTATTGTAATGGTTTTTGGAAGACCTCCGATTAGGTCTCTTCCTCTTATTTCTAATTTTTCTTTTTTTGTGCTTTTTACTGTTCCTATTTTTATTTTTATATTTTCTGCTGTTTTTTCTCCGATTAAGAGTTTATATTTATTTTTTACATATTCTATTATATTTTCATCAAATGTATTTCCTGCTGTTTTTATTGATGCACTTGTTACTATATTTCCTAATGATAAGACTGCAATATCGGTTGTTCCTCCTCCAATGTCTACAACCATGTTACCCATTGGTTCTCCTATTTCTAGGCCTGCTCCTATTGCGGCAACTTTAGGTTCTTCTTCAATAAAGACTTTTTTAGCACCTGTTCTTTCTGCTGCTTCTTTTATAGCGTTTTTCTCTACTTCTGTTATGTTTGATGGGCAACATATTATTATTCTTGGTTTTACAATTTTATTTTTTATATTTATCTTTTTTAATAAATATGATAGTAATGTTTCAACCATTTCAAAGTCTGCGATCACTCCATCTTTCATAGGTTTTATTGCTTTTATTTTTCCTGGTGTTCTTCCTAACATTTTGTTTGCTTCTTCTCCGAAAGCAATTGGTTTTTTTGTTTGTTCATCTACTACTATTACGCTTGGTTCATTTACTATTATTCCTTCTCCTTTAACATAAACTAATATATTGACTGTTCCTAGATCTATTCCTATATCCTTATTAAACATATTAGTATCCTTTTATATTTTCACTGAAGTATTTTTCTGGATCTATTAGTTTATTGTTGCTATATAACTCAAAGTGTAAATGATTTCCTAGGTCTTGACTTATTGCGTTTGTAGATGATGATGCTATTGTTTGTCCTTGTTTTACTTCTTCATTTTCTTTTACAAGTACGTCTTTTACACTTTGGTAAATGCTAATTAAGTTGTCGTTGTGTTTTATTTTTATAGTTGTTCCTGTTATGTCATCTTTTGTTATTGATAGGATTTTTCCATCTTTAATTGCATTTACTTTAAATACTGAATCATTTGTGTAATCTACTCCGCTGTTTTGAATATATGTGTTTTCGTAGTATATGATTGATTTTTCTTGTGTTTCTTTATTTTGATAGTCATAGAATGTTTTTCCAATTTTTACTTTGTCATCATCATATGGTCTTACAACACTTTTTTGTTCTTCTTTTGTAACTGGCACAACATTATCTGTAAGCACTTCATAAGAAACGTATGTATAATTGTCACTTATTTTTGATTCTGCTACTGACATTGATCTTGTTAGTGCTAAGCCTAGTAAACAAAATATACATATGCTTGTAAATATAATTGCTTCTACTGTGTAGTTTCTTGTTATTTTTTTCATCATAAAATCACCTCATTAAAAGTTTTAACAATTAATGAGGTTTTTATTCATAAACTTAAAATATTTTTATTGTTGTGGCAATTTCGTAAATAAAGTTTGTTACTAAATATATTAGTGATATTGCTAAGAAGAAGTAAAATAGTCTTGCTTGAAAGACTTTATTTTTTTTAAATATATTATTTATATTTACTGAGTCTAGTGATATTATTACTAATACTGTTGTTAAAAAGTATAGAGTTATTTTACCCATTTTCGTACTCCTTAATTTGATTTATTCTTTTTATATATTTTTCTTGATTGTTTTCTTGTGAAGTTAAAAATGTTTTTATAATTTGTTTTGTTTTAAGTTTTGACATTTCTCCAGATAATGCAATTATATTGGCGTGATTGTGTTCTTTGGCAAGTCGTGCTTCTTTTTTGTTTGATACTTTTGCACAGATTATTCCTTTTACTTTATTGCATGCTATTGATATTCCTATTCCTGTTCCGCAAAGGGCAATTCCTAGATCAGCTTTTTTGTCTTTTATTGTTTCTCCTAGTAGTATTCCATATTTTGGATAGTCTACACTTTCTTTGCTATTTGTTCCTAAATCTATGACTTCATAGTTTTGTTCTTTTAAATATTTTATTAGTTCTTGTTTCATTTCATAGCCACGATGGTCTGATGCTATTGCTATTTTCATTTTTATCACCTACATTTAGTATACTATTTTATTAAAAAAAAAGATACTTTTTTGTATCTATTTGACGTTTTCTCTTATTTCATTTAATAAGTTTTTAAATTCTTTTTCTGTTTTGCATGATGTTATTTTGTTTTTGTATTCTTTTATATTTGGTAGTCCTTTTATATACCAAAGTGCATGCATTCTAATTTCTAATAGTGCTTGTTTTTCACTTGTATATTTTTTTAAGAGTTCGTAGTGATGCTCAATCATATCTATTTTTTCTATATTTGTTGGAGGATCTATTATTTTATTATTTTCTATATATTTTACGCATTCTTTTATGAACCAAGGATTGCCTAGGGTTGCTCTTCCAATCATTATAGCATCGCATTTTGTTTCGTCAAGCATTTTTTTCGCATCATATATTGTTTTTATGTCACCATTTCCTATTACTGGTATATTAACATTTTCTTTTACTTTTTTTATTATATCCCAATTTGCTTTACCAGTGTATCCTTGCGATCTTGTTCTTGCATGTATAGCTATTAGTGATGCACCAGCTTGTTCTATTTTTTTTGCTACTTCTACAGCATTTATACTATTTTCATCCCAACCGCTTCTTATTTTTACGCTTATTGGAGTATTTGTATTTTCTACTACTTTTTTAACTATTTCATATATTTTATCTGGATTTTTTAATAAAGCACTTCCTGCTTGAGATCTTAATGCTATTTTAGGGACTGGGCATCCCATGTTTATGTCTATTATATCAGGATGATAGTTGTCTTCGATATATTTTGCTGCTTCGACGAATGTATCTTCATCGTTTCCAAATATCTGAATACTTATGGGTCTTTCTGTTTCATTAAAATTTATTAAATCTATAGTTTTTTGACTTCCATATTTGATACCCATTGTACTTATCATTTCTGAATATATTAAGCCTGCGCCCATTTCTTTTATGATTGTTCTAAAGCTTATATTTGATACTCCAGCCATTGGTGCAAATACTATTTTGTTTTTTATTTTTATATTTCCTACTTTAAACATGTTTTTTCCCTTTCTATGTTATATTTTTTTTCCTTTTACATAGTATGATTGTTCTGCATCTTGTAAGATAATGAAATCATTTATATCTATATATGTTCCTTGTTCTAGTTCTTTTGATGTTATTTTTTCTTTTTTATAGATATTATTTTCTTTTGATAGTTTGTATATTTTATATTCTTTTTGTGTTCCTATACGTCCTATTCCTTCGTAGTTTGAAAATGTTTTTTTACTTACTGTTTTCCATTTTGTTGGAAATGTTAGTTTTCCAGCTTTATTTTTATATGGTGTTGTGTTTTTTATTTGATATATTGTTTTTTTATTATTTAGATCTTCTTCTATCTCGTCTTTTAATAGGTCTGTTTCATATAAATTGTTTTGATAAAGATAGTTGCCTAGATCATCTTTTATTATGTATTCTCCAGTATTTGTATATGATTTTGAATCAAAGTTACAATCTTTGTATGTGTATTCTATATTAGTTTTATTTTTATAAATGTGATAATGGTCTTCTTTTATATTGCATGTTTTATCCTTGGCGCATCCTGCTGATGATGTTGATATAATTGTTCCTAGTAAGAATAGTGCTATAATTTTTTTCTTAGTATTTTTTGGATATAGTTTAATATTTCCTATTATTTTATTTTTCATATGTCCACCTCAAGTGTCTGTATTATAGCATAATTGTGTTCTTAAATCAAGAAAAAAGACAATTGTGTCTTTTATTTGTCTTCGGTTATAAAGTTTTCTTCAACTGAGTTTTCTATTTGTTTTGATATTTCTTCTTTTTCTTGTTCGTCAATTATATCTTCCCATTCGTCTTCATCTTCGTCAACTGAAATACGCATTTTTGTATCTCCGACTATTTCTATTCCTAGTTCTTTTTCAATAGAATATTCTATTTTTCCTTCTTTTATTTCTACTTTTGTACAACTTGGTTGTTTTAGGCTTCTTACAATTATTTCTTCTTGACTATTAGATTCTAGTTCTTTAGTTGTTTTTACATTTAGCAATTCACTATATGATATTGTTTGTTTAGATACAATTGTTTTTGTATCATTATCGTATGAGTACCAAATGTTTACGTCACAAGTTCCTTCTACTCGGATTTTATCATTTTCTTTTTGTCCTTTGAATTTATGATTTATTACCCAACACCCTAGTATAGTTGTAGGAATTTCTTCTGGTATTAA